>CANCFV010000019.1 GCA_947377275.1 Burkholderiales bacterium
ATTCCGGACTTCAACGACCTGGTCTTCAATGACGATTGGGCCAATGCATCGGCGGTGCTGCACAGCACCAACAACTTCCCCGAATTCACCGGGCGCATTTGCCCTGCGCCTTGTGAAGCTGCCTGCACCCTGAACGTCAATGATGGCGCGGTCGGCATCAAGTCGATCGAGCACGCGATCATTGACCGCGCTTGGGCCGAAGGTTGGGTTGTGCCTCAGCCTGCCAAGGTCAAGACCGGCAAGAAGGTTGCAATTGTTGGCGCCGGCCCTGCGGGCTTGGCGGCGGCACAGCAGCTGGCCCGTGTCGGCCACGACGTCACGGTGTTCGAGAAGAACGACACCGTGGGCGGCTTGCTGCGCTACGGCATCCCTGACTTCAAGATGGACAAGTCGCACATCGACCGCCGCGTCAAGCAGCTTGAGCTTGAGGGCGTGGTCTTCAAGACCAACACCATCGTGGGCGACTTGCCCAAGGGCTCGAAGGTCACCAACTGGGCCACCAGCTCGGTCTCGGCTGAGCAGCTCAAGAAGGACTTCGACGCCGTGCTGCTGAGCGGTGGTTCCGAGCAATCGCGCGACCTGCCTGCACCAGGCCGCGACCTGGCTGGCATCCATTTCGCGATGGAGTTCCTGCCCATGCAGAACCGTGTCAACGGTGGCGGCAAGGTCAAGGACCAGATCATGGCCACGGGCAAGAACGTGATCGTGATCGGCGGCGGCGACACCGGCTCTGACTGCGTTGGCACCTCGAACCGCCACGGCGCCAAGAGCGTCGTGCAGTTTGAACTGATGCCCATGCCTCCCGAGCAAGAAAACCGCGAGCTGACCTGGCCTTACTGGCCCTACAAGCTGCGCACCTCGTCGAGCCACGACGAAGGTTGCGAGCGCGAGTTCGCCATCCAGACCAAGGAATTCGTGGGCGAAAACGGCAAGGTCACGGGCGTCAAGACCGTGCGCGTCGAGTTCAAGGACGGCAAGTTCAGTGAAGTGCCTGGCTCCGAGCAAGTGCTCAAGGCCGACTTGGTGCTGCTGGCCATGGGCTTCGTGAACCCTGTGGACACGATCCTGGCTGGCTTCGGTGTCGAAAAAGACGCCCGCGGCAACGCCAAAGCCTCGACCGACGAAGGTGGCTACACCACCAACGTGGACAAGGTGTTCGCTGCTGGTGACATGCGCCGTGGCCAATCGCTGGTGGTCTGGGCCATCCGCGAAGGTCGCCAAGCCGCTCGCACCATCGATGCTTACCTGATGGGCGCGAGCACGCTGCCACGCTGACCTGATTCGCCCCACGCATGTTGTGCCCACCCATCGGGGTGCCGAGCGTGGGATGCATGAATCCCCTATGATGAAAGGGCTGGTGTTTCACCAGCCCTTTTTCATTGCCATGTCTCAAGAAACCTTCCCGTTGCCAGACACAGTCCTGCCTACAAACCAGCCAGAAGCCTTGGTGGAACTGCGCTCGGTCACTTGCGGTTATGGCGATCGCATCATCTTGGAAGACATCAACCTGGTGGTGCCTCGCGGCAAAGTGGTCGCCCTGATGGGCACCTCTGGCGGTGGCAAAACCACCGTCTTGCGCCTGATTGGTCGCCAAATCAGCCCGATGTCGGGCCAGGTGTTGATCGACGGGAAAGACATCGCCCAGCTTGACGCCACAGGCTTGATGGCTGCGCGCCGACGCATGGGCATGCTGTTCCAATTCGGGGCCTTGTTCACCGACCTTTCGGTGTTCGAGAACGTGGCTTTCCCGCTGCGCGAGCACACCAAATTGCCAGAGGCCATCTTGCGTGACCTGGTGCTCATGAAGCTCAATGCCGTGGGGCTGCGTGGCGCGCGCGACCTCATGCCCAGCGAAATCTCTGGCGGCATGTCTCGCCGTGTGGCGCTGGCCCGAGCGATGGCGCTCGACCCCGAGCTGATGCTGTACGACGAGCCATTCGCCGGCCTGGACCCGATCTCCATGGGCGTGGCTGCTCGCTTGATCCGCGAACTCAACGACACGATGGGCTTGACCAGCGTGCTGGTCTCGCACGACGTGGAAGAAACCTTCCTGATCGCAGACCATGTGGTGCTGCTGGCCAACGGCAAAGTCGTGGCCCAAGGCAGTCCCGTTGAAATGCGTGCCAGCGAGGACCCCTTGGTACGTCAGTTCGTGCATGCGACGCCCGATGGCCCCGTGCGCTTTCACTACCCGGCTGTCGATGCGGGCAACGATTTCGGGGTGCGCGGATGATCGCTTGGCTCAACCCCGTCCGTGTGGGCGCCGCCGTGCGTGGCAAGGTCTCTGACATTGGCTACGCCACACGCCTGTTTTTGCGTTTGTTCACCACCCTGAGCGCCACTTTGCGCCGTCCGCGTTTGCTGGCCGAGCAGTTGTTTTTTCTGGGCAATTACTCACTGGCCATCATCGTGGTCTCGGGCTTGTTCGTGGGTTTCGTGCTCAGCTTGCAGGGCTACTACATCCTGCAGCGCTACGGCTCCAGCGAGGCTTTGGGCCTGATGGTGGCCTTGTCGCTGGTGCGCGAGCTGGGGCCGGTGGTCGCTGCCTTGCTGTTTGCGGGGCGGGCTGGCACCGCCTTGACCGCTGGCATCGGCCTGATGAAAGCAGGTGAACAGCTCGCCGCCATGGACATGATGGCGGTCGATCCGGTTCAGCGGGTGTTGGCGCCGCGCTTTTGGGCGGGCTTGATCGCCATGCCCTTGCTGGCAGCGGTGTTCTCGGCCGTCGGGATCTTGGGTGGCTGGCTGGTGGGCGTGGTGCTCATCGGCGTCGACACCGGTGCGTTCTGGTCTCAGATGCAAAGCGGTGTCGATGTTTGGCAAGACGTGGGCAATGGGCTGATCAAGAGCCTGGTGTTTGGATTGACCGTCACTTTCGTGGCGCTCTTCCAAGGCTACGAGTGTCAGCCGACGCCCGAAGGGGTGTCGTTGGCGACCACGCGCACGGTCGTGATGGCCTCGCTGGCCGTGTTGGCGTTGGACTTCGTGTTGACGGCCATGATGTTCTCGATCTGATCGAGGCGTGGCTGCAAGGACAAGAGATATGCAGAAATCAAAACATGACGTGTGGGTGGGATTGTTCGTGCTGATTGGCGCGGCGGCCATCCTGTTCCTGGCCCTCAAGGCGGGCAACTTGCTGACCCTGTCGTTCGACTCGGGCTACACCGTGGTCGCGCGCTTTGACAACATCGGTGGGCTCAAGCGCCAGGCGGCCGTGAAAAGCGCCGGCGTGGTCTTGGGCCGCGTGCAGTCCATCACCTTTGACAGCAAAACCTACCAGGCCCAGGTCGAGATGACCCTCAACAAGGGCGTCAATTTCCCGAAAGACAGTTCAGCCAAGATCCTCACCGCCGGTCTGCTCGGAGAGCAGTACATTGGTTTGGAGCCTGGCTATGGTGAGACGAACCTCGTCCAAGGTGACGACATCAAGAGCACCCAATCGGCCATCGTGCTGGAAAATCTGATCAGTCAGTTCCTCTACAGCAAAGCGGCTGACGGCACTGGCGGCAAGGAAGGGCAGAAATGACAGACTTCACGCGCCGCACTTCGCAAGGTTTTGCCCGGGCTGTCGTGTGCGTGGCCTTGGCATGCACCGCAGGCTTGCAAGGCTGCGCCACAGCGCAGAACCAAGGCGACCCCATTGAGCCGTGGAACCGCCAGGTGTTTTCGTTCAACGAGACGCTGGACGAGAACGTGCTCAAGCCGGTGTCCAAGGGCTATGTGAATGTCACGCCAGAGCCTGTGCGCACCGCTGTGGGCAATGTGTTTGGCAACATCCGCGACATCTGGTCAACGGCCAACCTGTTCTTGCAGGGGCGTTTCCGCGATGGCACCTTGGGCATCATCCGTGTCAGCGTCAACAGCACCTTGGGTTTGGCGGGGCTGATCGACCTGGCGACGCCCATGCAGCTTGACCGCCCCAATGAAGATTTCGGCCAGACCCTGGGCGTGTGGGGCTTCAAGCCCGGCGCTTACATCGTGTGGCCTTTGCTGGGCCCTTCGACGCTGCGCGACTCCGCAGGCATCCCGGGTGACATGATTTTTTCTGCCAGCAGCCTGGCAAGCACCTCAGCAGGTGCCAATGGGCTGCGAGCGCTGCAGATCGTCAACACCCGCGCCAGCTTGCTCAGGGCGTCGAACCTGCTGGACGATGTCGCTCTCGACAAATACGCTTTTGTGCGCGAGGCCTACCTGCAACGCCGCCAGAACCTGATTTACGAGGGCTTCCCGCCCGAGGACGATCTGCCAGAACCTCAGGACTCAACGGCATATGAGAAGGATGCGCCTGAGCCTGCGGCCACGCCAGCGGCACCCGCTGCCGCCTCAGGTGCTTCTGCGCCGAACTGAGTCCGGCGGCGTCTTCACCTGACTTTGCATTTCGATGAGAACGGCTGTGTCCACCACGCAAGCACCCCTTGCGTTGAGACACCATGCCAATGGGCCTTCGCAGGCCCGAAGGAACCCCACATGAACCACACTGTTTCGTTTGCCGCTCGTCAAATCACCGCTTGCGCCCTGGCTTGTGCCGCCGCGCTGAGCTTGCCTGCCTGGGCAGCCGATGCCTCTTCGGCCGCAGCCACCACGGGCTCCGCGGCCTTGCTGGCCACGCCCGATGGCTTCATCAAGGTCATCACGGCCGACATGTTCGCGGCGATCAAGTCCGACAAGGCCATCCAGGCCGGTGACATCCGCCGCGTGGTGGCTTTGGTCGACGCCAAGGTCATGCCCGTGGTGAACTTCCAGCGCATGACCGCATCGGCCGTGGGCCGCGGCTGGCGCCAAGCCACGCCCGAACAGCAAAAGCGTTTGCAAGAAGAGTTCAAGACCCTGCTGGTCTACACCTACGCTGGTGCGGCAGCACAGATCAAGGACCAGACGATCGAGTACAAGCCCATGCGCAACCGACCTGAGGACACCGATGTGGTGGTTCGCACGGTGGTGCGCGGCAAGGGCGACCCGATCGAGTTGAACTACCGCCTTGAAAAGGCCGGCGATGGCTGGAAGATCTACGACGTCAATGTGCTGGGTGCCTGGTTGGTGCAAACGTACCAAAGCAGCTTCGCGCAAGAGGTCAATGCCAGCGGCATCGACGGTTTGATCGCCAAGCTGGTTGAGCGCAACAAGCAACTGGCCAGCAAGAAGGCGAGTTGATCGATGTTGCTGCTGCCTGCCGTCATCACCCACGCCGAGGTGCCGCACGTGCTGCGTTTGTTCAAGCAGACGCTGGACCAGGCTGCCGGCAAAGGTCCGGTGGACGCCGCCATGTTGACGGTCGATGGCTCGGCGCTGCAGCACTTTGACTCCAGCGCCCTGGCGGTGCTGCTGGAGTGTCAGCGCATGGCCAGGGGCAAGGGCAGGGCATTTGCAGTGCAGTCCCTGCCAGTCAAGTTGACTGAGCTGGCGCGCCTTTATGGCGTCGACGCTTTGCTGCAGTCAGCCTGATCGGGTCCGAGGGGTCGTTTTGCCCCACCGAACTCAGGCCTCTTCGGCCCAGGCAAAGCCGTCGCGCGCCACCAAGGCGCTGGCTGCGGGTGGGCCCCAGCTGCCTGCTCCATAGGTGCGCAGGCCGTGCGGGTCTTGCCGCCAAGATTCCAAAATGGGTTCGACCCAACGCCAGGCCTGTTCCTGCTCGTCTGAGCGCACAAACAGGTTCAAGCGCCCGGCCAGCGCGTCGAGCAACATCCGCTCGTAAGCACCCACGCGGTCGGTCGGGAAGGCCTTGTCAAAGTCCAGGTCCAGCGACACGGGTGACAAGGTCTCTTGTACCGCCCCAGCACCCGCCGATGCCACCGAGCCCTTGGCGGCCAACAGGTGCAATTCCAAGCCGTCTTCAGGCTGCAGCTTGATCACCAGTTTGTTGGGCGCGCTGGCCCCTGGGAAGATCGAGTGCGGCGTAGGCCTGAAGTTCACGACGATTTCGGCGTGGCGGTGCGCCAAGCGCTTGCCCGTGCGCAGGTAAAAGGGCACGCCAGCCCAGCGCCAGTTTTGCACCTCGCATCGCAGGGCCACAAAGGTTTCGGTGCGGCTGCCGGTTGGGACTTTGTCTTCTTCCAGGTAGCCCTTGACGCTTTCGCCGCCGATGCTGCCCGAGCGGTATTGGCCGCGCACCACGTCGCGCGTCACGCTGGCCGCGTCAAAGGGCTTGAGCGAGCGCAGCACCTTGAGCTTTTCATCGCGGATGGCGTCGGCGTCGGCGCTCGATGGCGGCTCCATGGCCACCATGGTCAGCAATTGCAGCGCATGGTTCTGGATCATGTCGCGCAGGGCGCCGGTGCGGTCGTAAAAATCGCCCCGGGTGCCCACGCCCAGGCTTTCGGCCAAGGTGATCTGGATGTTGGCGATGCTTTCGCGGCGCCACAGGGGCTCAAACAGGGCGTTGCCAAAGCGCAGCGCCATGAGGTTTTGCACCGACGGCTTGCCCAGGTAGTGGTCGATGCGCAGCGCCTGCTTTTCGGTGAACACGGCGTGCACGGCGCGGTTGATGTCTTGCGCACTGGCCAGGTCGTGGCCCAGCGGCTTTTCAAGCACCACGCGCACACGGTCGTGGTTGAGGCCGCAGGCCCCCAGCTGTTCGCAGATCACCGGGAAGAGGTGTGGGCTGGTGGCCAGGTACATGACCGTGGTGTCGGCGCTGCGCGTGTCCAGCCAGCCTTTGAGGCGCAGGTAGTCGCCAGGCTGCGACAGGTCCATGCGCAGGTAGTGGATCAGTGAGGCGAAGCGGGTGAACTCGTCCTCGGTGGGGCGCTTGGCGCTGTCTGCGGCTTGCAGGCGCTCTTTGAGCCACAGGCGGTAGCCCTCGTCGTCGCGCTCGTCGCGGGCCACGGCCAGGATGCGGCCGTCGGCGGGCAGCTTGCCGTGACGCCAAGCCTGGAACAGCGAGGGCATGAGCTTGCGCCAGGTGAGGTCGCCGGTGCCACCGAAGAAAACGAGGTCAAAAGACATGGTGTGGATGCGAAGGTGAACGAAGGGGCCGTGAGTCGGGCGCGTGCAACCGAAGCCTTGTCATGATTTGGTTGCAGAATTAAGGAAACGATAATGCAAATTCAGCCGGTCAGTGGGTGCAAACAGCGCCGACTTGGCCTGTATCTTGTATCTCAAGCCTCAAAATGGCCATTGAGATCGCATTCAGAGACTTTGAATTCCATGACATCGCAACTCGATCAGCTCAAGTCCTACACCACCGTGGTCGCCGACACCGGCGATTTCAAGCAACTGGCGCAGTTCACGCCGCAAGATGCCACCACCAACCCGTCCTTGATCCTCAAGGCGGTGCAAAAGCCCGATTACGCGCCCTTGTTGGCCGACACCGTGGCCGCCCACCCTGGCGCTGCGCTGGACGAGATCGTCGACCAGGTGCTGGTGCGCTTTGGCCTGGAGATCCTCAAGGTGGTGCCCGGCCGTGTCTCGACCGAGGTCGATGCCCGTTTGAGCTTTGACACCACCGCCACGCTGGCCCGAGCGCGTCGCATCATGGCCTTGTACGAAGCCGCTGGCATCGGCCGCGACCGCGTGCTCATCAAGATCGCCGCCACCTGGGAGGGCATCCAGGCTGCGCGCGTGCTTGAGCAAGAGGGCATTCATTGCAACCTGACCTTGCTGTTCGCCTTTGCCCAGGCGCGCGCTTGCGGCGATGCCCAGGTGCAGCTGATTTCGCCCTTCGTGGGCCGCATCTACGACTGGCACAAAAAGACCGCTGGCGCGGCCTGGGTTGAGGCCGACATGGCCGGCGCCAATGACCCCGGCGTGCAGTCGGTGGCCCGCATTTACGAGCATTACAAGCAGCATGGCGTGCGCACCGAGGTGATGGGCGCCAGCTTCCGCAATGTGGGCCAGATCCTGGCCTTGGCGGGCTGCGATTTGCTCACCATCAGTCCCGATTTGCTGGCGATCTTGCAAGCGGCCGACGGCAACGCTCAGCCGGTGGCTCGCGCCTTGAGCGCTACAGCCAGCACCCAGCCTGCACAGCCCGCTTTGAGCGAGGCCGAGTTCCGCTTTCAGCTCAACGACGACGCCATGGCCACCGAGAAGCTGGCCGAAGGCATCCGTGCGTTTGCGGTGGACGCTGGCAAGCTCGACGCCCTGATCTTGGCCCAACGCTGAAAAGAGGCGAGCCGAACATGACTTATCCCCGTTGCGACCAGACCGTCGCCTGGTCGGCCCTGAGTGGCCACCATGAAGCCCACGGCAGAGATTTTGACCTGCGCCAGGTGTTTGCCGACAACCCCGATCGCGTGACGCAGTTGTCGGTGTCGGCGCCCGAGATGCTGGCCGACCTGTCTCGCGCCCATTGGGACGTGGCCACCCAGCACCACTTGCTGGACTTGGCACGCGAATGCCAGATCGAGGCCCGCCGCGATGCCATGCTGGCCGGCGAGCCCATCAACACCACCGAAGGCCGTGCGGTGTTGCACACGGCCTTGCGCGCTCCACGTGGCGAGGCGCCGTTCAGCGACGATGTGCACAACGTGCTCGACCGCATGCTGGCGTTTGTGGACGGCGTGCGGGCCACGGCGGGTGGCACAGCCTCGGGCCACATCCGTGACGTGGTCAACATCGGCATTGGGGGATCTGACCTCGGGCCGCAAATGGTGGTGCCTGCGCTGGACGCCTTTGTGCATGCGGGCTTGAACTTCCACTTCGTCTCGAACGTCGATGGGCAAGACCTGGCTGCGGTGCTGCGCAAGGTGCGCCCCGAGCACACGCTGTTCATCATCGCGTCCAAAACCTTCACCACGCAAGAGACCATGGCCAATGCGCAAGCGGCCAAGCAGTGGTTCATCGAGCAGGGCGGGCAAGACATCGGCCACCACTTCGTGGCCACCACCACCAACGTGGTGGGCGCCGCCGAGTTTGGCATCACCACCACCTTTGGGTTTTGGGACTGGGTGGGCGGCCGTTTCTCGATGTGGTCGTCGATTGGTTTGCCCATTGCGCTGGCTTTGGGCAGCGAGCACTTCCGCGCCATGCTGGACGGGGCTCATGCCATGGACCGCCACTTTGCCGAGGCCCCCTTGGCGCAGAACCTGCCGATTTGGCTGGGCCTGCTCGACGTCTGGTATCGCAACTTCAAGGGCTACAGCAGCCGTTGCGTCTCGCCTTACCACCATGGTCTGCGCCGCTTGCCGGCGTATCTGCAGCAGCTGGTGATGGAGAGCAATGGCAAGCGCGTCGATGCGCAGGGCAACGCCGTGCCTTACGCCACCAGCGAAGTCGTTTGGGGCGAGCCAGGCACCAATGGCCAGCATGCCTTCTACCAAATGCTGCACCAGGGCACCGACGTGATCCCGGTCGAGTTCATCTTGGTCAAACACGCCAGCTACCGCGACCCGGCCAGCTTGTCGCCCGCCTTGCGCGCCTTGCTGAAGCAGCAGCACCACATGCTGCTGGCCAATGGGCTGGCCCAGGCGCAGGCGCTGATGTGGGGCAAAACCGCCGAAGAGGCCATTTTGGAAAAAGCGCCGACGGCGTCTAAGGACCTGCCCCCCGAGGTCATTGCCCGCCACCGCACCTTCCCGGGCAACCGCCCCAGCTTGAGCCTGCTGCTGGACGAAGTCAATCCTCGATCGCTCGGCGCGCTGGTGGCCTTGCACGAGCACCGCACCTTCGTGAGTGGCGCCCTGTGGGGCATCAACTCTTTCGACCAATGGGGTGTGGAGCTGGGCAAGGTCATGTGCAAGGAGCTGCTGCCCCGGCTGGCCTCGGGCGACACCACAGGATTGGATGTGGCCACCGCGGCCATGATCGAGCGCCTGCGCTGACCCCCAAGGATTTCACAGCATGAACAAGGCTTTCTCCGCGCCGCAGGCGGTGGTGTTTGATTTTGGTGGCGTGTTGTTCAACTGGCAGCCTTTGAAGCTGATCCAGTCGGTGCTGCCGCACCATGCCAGTGACGATGCCCAGGCTGCCGAGCTGGCCGCCTTGGTGTTTCAATCCTTTGTGCCGGGCAGCGATTGGTCTGAATTTGACCGTGGTGCATTCAGCTGGGACGAAGTCGCTTCTCGCATCTCGACGCGAACGGGCCTGCCAGAGGTGGACGTGCGTGAGCTGATGTCGGCCATCCCGCCGCACCTGGCGCCCATGCAAGACACGGTGGCTTGGCTAGAGCGCCTGGCCAGCCAGGGCACGCGCCTGCATTTTTTGTCGAACATGCCGCAGCCTTATGCGGAGTTTCTGCAGCGCGAGCACGCGTTCTTGCGGCACTTCGAGAGCGGTGTGTTTTCGTGCGATGTGGGGCAGGTCAAGCCCAATGCCGACATCTTCCACACCACGGCCGAGCAGCTTGGCCTGGACGCCACCCAGTGTGTGTTCATCGACGACAACGCCCACAACATCACCACGGCCTTGGGGCTGGGCTGGCGTGCGGTGCGTTTTGTGGACGCAGCCCAGGCTGAAGCCGAGCTGCAGCAGCGCGGCTGGCTCTGATCAGTCTGCTGATCAGGCCTCTGCGCCGGCCTCGCTCAAGGCCTTGCGCATCTTCTTCATGGCCGCGACCTCGATCTGGCGGATGCGTTCGGCGCTGACGCCATAAACGGCGGCCAGGTCGTGCAGCGTCATGCCGCCCGAACCGTTGTCGTTGACCTTGAGCCAGCGCTCTTCCACGATGCGGCGGCTGCGCTCGTCGAGTTGCGACAGCGCATGGGTGATGCCATCGGTGGCCAGCCAGTCGCGGCGGTGGGCCTCGATCACGCGGGTGGGCTCGTGCAGGTCGTCTGACAGGTAAGCCATCGGAGCGGCGGGGCCTTCGTGGTCGTCGTCGGCTGGGGCTTCCAGTGCCACGTCGCCGCCAGACATGCGCGTTTCCATCTCGATGACGTCTTCGGGGCGCACATTGAGTTCTTGCGCCACGCGCAGGATGTCGGCCTCAGACAGGCCGGCGCGGCCCACGTGGGCGTCGTCCAAGTCGTGTTTGTACTGGTGCTTGAGCGAGCGCAGGTTGAAGAACAGCTTGCGTTGCGCTTTGGTCGTGGCGACCTTGACCATGCGCCAGTTCTTGAGCACGTACTCGTGGATCTCGGCCTTGATCCAATGCATGGCGTAGCTGACCAGGCGCACGCCTTGGTCAGGGTCGAAGCGTTTGACGGCCTTCATCAGGCCTACATTGCCTTCTTGGATCAGGTCGCCCTGGGGCAGCCCGTAGCCCATGTACTGGCGCGAAATCGACACCACCAAGCGCAGGTGCGAGAGCACCAGCTTGGAGGCGGCTTGCAGGTCTTGCTGGTCGCGCAGTCGACGCGCCAGGGCCTGTTCCTCGTCGGCGTCCAGCAGCGGGATGGCCTGGACAGAGCGGATGTACGCGTCCAGGTTGCCCAGTGAGGGCACCACACTGAAGGGGTCGCGGGGAGCAAGGGCAGTGGTCACGGTCATGGATGGTTCCTTTCTGGATCCTTCACCCAAAATATTAGCACTCTTGTTCAGAGAGTGCTAAGGCCGAAAAGTTCCATGGGAATGCGGTTTCTCGCGGGTTGCGCTTGCCTCATCGTGCGTGACGGATGCGCTCAGGCGCTCACGGGAGCACGCAGTTGCCGGTGCCGCCGTCTCGCACGAAGGTGTCGGTTGACGTGTTGCCATTCGCCGCCGTGATCAGGTTTTGCCCGGCGCGCAGGAAGATGAGGGCGCGTGGTCGGGTCGCGCTCAATTGCGTCAGCGGTGTGCCATTGACCGAGACGTTGAGCAGGAACGTGCCGTTGTCGAACAGGTTCACAAACGGTTGCGTCAAGCCAGTGGCTGGGTTCAGGGCGCAAGCGGGGGAGACGGTGAGGTAGGACTTTCCGCTGACGGCGTACTCCAGGGTGCCGTCGGCGCTGTAGAAATTACCTGGTGTAGCGGGCAGCGTGCATTGGCCGCTGACAGTCGAGAAGACGTAGGTGTCAGCCACTTTTTTGCCCAGGGACAGGGTGACCGAGTTTTGACCGTCGGCCAGCCAGACGTCTGCCGTTGGGGCGCTGGCTTGCAGTTCTTGCAGTTTCTTGCCATTGAGGCGAAGTTCGGCCTCGGCGCGCGGTGTGGGGTTGAACAAACCCACTTGCACCTTCGGTGAATTCACGCCGGTGGCTGGATTGATGTCGCATTGCGCGGCAGAAGACGCAAACGTTTTGCCCGTGCTGCCAATTTGCACGGTGGTGGCGGCCATGGCTGTGGTGCACAGGCTGATGGCGATGAGCAGGGCAGCGGGCGTGGCGCTCACCTTGATGGGGGATGTCATTTTTTGTTCCTCGGTGTGATGTGGTTTGGCTGCCTGAGGCAAGGGCAATGCAGGTGCGATTGCTTTTTTGCCACGCGGCTTTTGCCCGTGGATCTTAGCGAGAAATCAGGTTGACTCTATAAAAATGTGCAAACAGCACATTTTTATAAAAATGCATTGAGCGGCTTCTGGTTTGCAACGCGCTTTGAGGCGCCGCTGTTCGCCGTGCAGTGCCCCATGCGGTGCTGTGGCCCCCCCGTCCTGGAGGATGGCTGCTTGAGGGGCTGCGTGGTAGCCTTTTGGGCGTAAAAAAATACCATAGGGAGTTTGTCGTGAGCCGTTTCCTTCCAAGCAAGAAGAGCCCTGATTTGTCCAAGCACGAGCCCGAGCAGCTCGCTTTGCGAGGGGCTCGTTTGAAGCGCTTGGAAGACGACGTGGCGCTACCTGGCGGGGAGGCTGCGCCAGCCACCGAGTGGCAGTTGGCCCAGGCGGACACGCCCAAGCCTGCGCCGGGGGCGTCTGAGTCTGCTCGGACCGATGCAGCCGCTGCACCGGTTGCGCTCGACCCCGAGGCGATCGTAGAAGCCAACCCACCGACGGTCGGGCCCCTGGCCGCGGCAGGCGGCGGCTTTTTCGGCGTTTCAACGGGCACGGCCGTGGCGGCTGGCGCTGGCGCTGCAGCCGTGGCGGCCTCAGGCGGCGGGGGTGGAGGTGGGGGCGATCCCGCCGCCTCGCCTGCATCCAGCGCGCCAGCCGCGCCAGTGGTGGCGCTGTCGTCCGATACGGGCAGCTCGAGTGCCGACAAACTCACCAACAAGGCAGATTTGACCGTCAGCCAGCTGCCAGCGAACACCACGCGCACCTTCAGCGTGGATGGCGGTGCGGCCAGCGACACTTACGTCGCGCCCAAGACCGACGGCAATCACACCGTGCTGGTCACCGATACCAACGCGGCGGGCATCAGCACATCTGCCTCGCTCACCTTCACGATCGACACGGTGGCGCCTACCGCGCCTGCTGTGGCATTGGTCGGTGACCCCCAGATTGACTTCAAAGAGCAGGCCAGCACGGCGTTCACCGTCACCAAGCTCGACGCCGGTGCGGTGGCCATCGTCACGTTCACCGACAGCCAGGGCGTGTTCGTCCAGGCTCGGGTCACTGGCAGTGGCAGCGCGTCGGTATCAGGCACTGCTGACTTGAGTGCTTTGAACGATGGTGAGATCAAGGTCACCGTGGCGGCGGTTGATGCCGCAGGGAACCTGGCCCAAGATGCGACAGCGATCGTCACTGCGACCCTGGACGGGATTCCCACGCCCACCGTGGCCTTGGTCAAAGACAATGGCTCGTCCAACTCGGACGGTTTGAGCAACGACGCCCGCCTCAGCTTTTCTGCGCCGCCGGCGGATTTGGCGACCCGTGAGATCACCGTCACCAACGCGGCGGGCGCGGTCATCTCAAAGTTGCCAACGTATTCCCCGCCAAGCACTGACGGGGCGTACACCGTCACCGTGGTGGATACCGACAAGGACGGACATCAGGCGACTTCTTTGCCTTTCAAGTTCACGCTGGACACGCTCGCACCTGTGGCCCCAACGGTGACCTTGGCAACAGACAGTGGTGCGTCATCGACCGACAAACTGACGAACAATGCATCGCTCAACCTCAGCACTTTGCCTGCGGGAGCTACGCGCACGTTTGCTGTGGACGGCGCCGCAGCCAGCGGCACCTACACCGCCCCCACGACCGACGGCAAGCACAGCGTGTTGGTGGCAGACACCGATGCTGCCGGCAACGCCAGCAGCACGACGTTCACGTTCGATCTGGACAAGACGGCACCGAGCGCGCCCGCGGTGTCTTTGAGCACCGACAGTGGTTCCTCCACCACCGACAAGCTCACCAACAACGCCGCCTTGAGCTTTGGTACGTTGGATGCCAACACCACGCGCACGTTTGCTGTGGACAGCGCAGCAGCCAGCGGCACCTACACCGCCCCCACGACAGACGGTAAGCACAGCGTGGTGGTGACGGACACCGATGCCGCCGGCAACGCCAGCAGCACGACCTTCACCTTTGAGCTGGACAAGACCGCCCCTACGGCGCCGGCGGTGTCCTTGACCGCGGACAGCGGTTCGTCCACCACCGACAAGGTCACCAACAACGCTGCCTTGAGCTTTGGCACGCTGCCCTCCGGCACCACGCGCACATTCGCTGTCAACGGCGGCCCAGCCGGCAGCACCTACACGGCGCCCACGGCGGACGGCAAGCACAGCGTGTTGGTGACAGACACCGATGCAGCCGGCAACGCCAGCAGCACGACGTTCACGTTCGATCTGGACAAGACGGCACCGAGCGCGCCCGCGGTGTCTTTGAGCACCGACAGTGGTTCATCGACCACTGACAAGGTCACCAACAACGCCGCCTTGAGCTTTGGTACGGTGGATGCCAACACCACGCGTACCTTTGCTGTGGACAGCGCCGCAGCCAGCGGCACCTACACCGCTCCCACGACAGACGGCAAGCACAGCGTGTTGGTGACAGACACCGATGCAGCCGGCAACGCCAGCAGTACGACCTTCACCTTCGATCTGGACAAGACCGCCCCCACGGCGCCGACGGTGACCTTGACCACGGACAGCGGTTCGTCCACCACCGACAAAGTCACCAACAATGCTGCCTTGAGCTTTGGCACGCTGCCCTCCGGCACCACGCGTACCTTTGCGGTGGACGCAGGCCCAGCCGCCAGCGCCTACACGGCACCAACAGTCGACGGCAAGCACAGCGTGTTGGTGACAGACACCGATGCCGCCGGCAACACGGCCAGCACGACGTTCACCTTTGAGCTGGACAAGACCGCCCCCACGGCGCCGACGGTGTCCTTGAGCACCGACAGCGGCACGTCCGCCACCGACACGCTCACCAACAACGCCGCCTTGAGCTTCGGCACGCTGCCCGCCAACACCACGCGCACGTTTGCTGTGGACAGCGCCGCAGCCAGCGGCACCTACACCGCCCCCACGACGGACGGCAAGCACACCGTGGTGGTGACAGACACCGATGCGGCCGGCAACGCCAGCAGCACGACCTTCACCTTCGATCTGGACAAGACCGCCCCCGCGGCGCCGGCGGTGACCTTGACCACGGACAGCGGATCGTCCACCACCGACAAAGTCACCAACAACGCCGCCTTGAGCTTTGGCACGCTGCCGACCAACACCACGCGCACCTTCGCGGTGGACGCAGGCGCAGCCGCCAGCACCTACACGGCACCAACAGTCGACGGCACTCACAGCGTGGTGGTGACCGACACCGATAACGCCGGCAACGCCACCAGCACAACCTTCGCATTCACGCTGGACAAGGCCGCTCCGGCCGCCCCCACCGTCAGCCTGGTGGGCGACAACGCCATCAACCGCACTGAACAACCGGCCACCGCCTTCACCGTGGGTGCGCTGGAGAGCGGCGCAGTGGCCAGCGTCACCTTCCAAGACGTCCAGGGCAACCAAGTCACCGCCAAGGTCACCGGCACGGCAGCCAGCAGCGTCAACGGCGTGGCCAACCTCAGCAGCCTGGTCGATGGCGACATCACCATCACCATCAGCGCGCAAGACGCCGCAGGCAACAGTGTCAACGGCACCGCCGTGCAGGCCACGCTCGACGGCATCGTCACCCCGACGCTGAGTCTGATCAATGACACCGGCATCTCGGCCAGCGACGCCATCACCCGAGACGGCGCAGTGACGCCCTCTGCGGCACCGACCGACCTGGCCAGCCGCACCTACAAGGTCCTCGACGCATCTGGTGCGATCGTCTCCAGCGGCAGCAACTACGCGGCACCGACCACCGATGGTCGCTACACCGTCACCGTCACCGACACCGACAAGTCGGGCAACACGGCCACCTCGGCCCCGCTGAGCTTCACGCTGGACACGACGCGCCCTACGGCGCCCACCATCGCCCTTGCGGTAGACACGGGAGCATCAACAACCGACGGCTACAGCAGCGATGTGTCGGGCCTCAACGTCAGCGCCCTTGCAGCCGGGAACACGCGCGTCTACATCGTAGACGGCGGCTCGGCCAGCAGCAGTTACAGCGCACCAACGGCTGAAGGTTCGCACACGGTGATCGTGACCGACATCGATGCGGCCGGCAACGCCAAATCGACCACATTCAACTTCACCCTCGACAAGACTGCGCCTGTGGCGCCCACCGTGGCCCTGGCCAACGACACGGGCAGCTCTGCAACCGACGGCTACAGCAACAACGTCTCGGCCCTCAACATCAGCCCATTGGCCGCGAACAGCACACGCAGCTACAAGGTCGACACAGGTGCGGCCGGCAGCACCTACACCGCACCGACCACCGAAGGCGCGCACACCGTGGTGGTGACCGACACCGACCAAGCGGGCAACAGCACCTCCACCAGCTTCAGCTTCAACCTGGACAAGACCGCGCCTGTGGCGCCCACCGTGGCCCTGGCCACCGACACGGGCAGCTCTGCAACCGACGGCTACAGCAACAACGTCTCAGACCTCAACACCAGCCCATTGGCCGCGAACAGCACACGCAGCTACAAGGTCGACACGGGTGCGGCCGGCAGCACCTACACCGCACCGACCACCGAAGGCGCGCACACCGTGGTGGTGACCGACACCGACCAAGCCGGCAACAGCACTTCCACCAGCTTCAGCTTCACCCTGGACAAGACCGCGCCTGTGGCGCCCACTGTGGCTTTGGCCACCGACACGGGCAGCTCTGCGACCGACGGCGACAGCAACAACGTCTCGGCCCTCAATGTCAGCCCATTGGCCGCGAACAGCACACGCAGCTACAAAGTTGACACGGGTACGCTCAGCAGCACCTACACCGCACCGACCACCGAAGGCGCGCACACCGTGGTGGTGACCGACACCGACCAAGCGGGCAACAGCGTCAGCACGACATTGGCCTTCACGCTGGACAAGACGGCCCCCACGGCACCGACGGTCTCTTTGACCACCGACAGCGGCACGTCGCCAACTGACAAGGTCACCAACAATGCAGCACTGACCTTCAGTGCCGTGTCCAACACCACCACGCGCACCTTTGCCGTGGATGGCGCTGCGGCCAGCAGCAGTTACACGGCACCCACGGCAGACGGCTCCCACAGCGTGGTCGTCACGGACACCGACAACGCAGGCAACGCCAGCAGCACGACCTTCACGTTCACGCTGGACAAGACGGCACCGAGCGCACCCACCGTGGCCCTCGTTACCGACAGCGGCACGTCCGCCACAGACAAAGTCACCAACAACGCCGCCTTGAGCTTCGGCACGCTGCCGGCCAACACCACGCGCACCTTCAAGGTGGACACCGGCGCCACCAGCAGCACCTACAGCCCGCCCACGCAAGATGGTGCTCACATTGTGGTGGTGACCGACACGGACAATGCTGGCAACAGCACCTCGAACACATTCACCTTCACGCTGGACACCACGGTGCCCGGCGCGCCCGCGGTGTCTTTGACCACCGACAGCGGCGCATCGAGCGTCGACAAGCTCACCAACAACGCCGCCTTGAGCTTTGGTACGTTGGATGCCAACACCGCGCGCACGTTTGCTGTGGACAGCGCCGCAGCCAGCGGCACCTACACCGCCCCCACGACAGACGGTAACCACAGTGTGCTGGTGACCGACACGGACGCTGCGGGCAACCAAGCCAGCAGCACCTTCACCTTCACGCTGGACACGACCGCCCCCGCCACGCCAGCCATTTCCTTGGTCAACGACGGCGGGTATTACAACAACGACTTGGTCACCAACAACCCGGGCGTCTTCCTCAACAACCAGGAGGCCAATGCCCGTGTTGAGTGGAGCTTGGACGATGGCAAGACCTGGGTGACCAGCATCAACCCTGCCGATGGTCAAGTCAGCGTGTTGGCGCGGCAGACCGATGCCGCCGGCAATGTTTCTCAAATCGGCGGACCGCTTGTCTACACGCTTGATCGGGTGATCAAGGGCGTGCCCGTGCTCAACCTGTCCACCACCGCGGTGAACTTGGGCAACGTCAACAACGTGGGGTACACCGTCAGCGGCATGGATGCTGACGCGGGCGCCTATGTGGAGTTCAAGGACAGCCTTGGCGCTGTGCGCTACGCCAACACGGGCGAGGCGGGCCTGGCGGGTTTGCATTCTGGGGCCGTCATCGCCACGCCTGTGGCCATGGACATCGCCGGCAACACATTGCGTGGCCAGTCCGTGACCTTGACCCTGGATGTGCCTGACACGCCGATCTACCTGGGCTTGAGGACGGTCGGTGACAAGGTCTACCTGGGGTTCAGTGCCCAGATTGATCCGGCACATGTCCCAGATTTGACCCAAATCGACCTGCGCCGAGATGGCCTGGAGCTCAACGTCATTGGCATTGAAGCGGTTGGCAGCGAGTTGATGCTCACCCTGGAAGAGCCCGCGCGCAGTGGCTACTACGGCGTGACTTACAGCACCGGGCGTTACAACCAGCTCGATGACAACTACCTCGCCTTCCAAACGGGCGACACGCTGGATTCGTTCTACAGCACCCAGCAGCAGTTCATCCGTGTGGCACCGTTCATCACCAAAGTATCGGCAGGCAGCAACCTGAGCTTGGACGCCTCCCCCCAGGGCGATACCATCGACGTCGATGTGTTTTTCAACGTGCCTGTCAGCTTCTCCACGGGCACGAGCAGCACCGCACGGCCGACATTGACACTGACCTTGACCGCACCCGATGGCACGTCTCATGACGTGGTCGCCACTTACCAAGCCGGTGCGGGTGACCAACCCAGTTACTCGCACGACACTTTCCACTTCACTTACGCTGTGCAAGCGGGTGACGTGGGCAACTGGTCGGTCAAATCGTTCAACCTCAATGGCACCAATGTCTATGACCAGCGTGACCCGTATGCGCCGCTGGACCTGAACAGCCTAGAGACGGCGAAAGCGGCTTTCACCGCCAACGGCTACCTCTATGGCAATCACATCGTCACCGTCGGTGCCAGTGGTGTGGCAACCGGCACCTCAGGCAACGAGATCTTCGTTTTTGACAACGCTGTCGCGGTGCCTGCTGGCTACCTCGCCTCCAGCAACGCAGTCATCAACGGCATCAAGGGCGGTGCGGGTGAACGCGACCTTCTTGAGTTGCGCATCTTGCTCGATGGTGTGTCCACCGCCGACATGGCCAATGGCTACACGGCCTTGTTCAACCCGGTCGCCAAATCGATCGAGGTCTACGACCCCGCTCGCAAACTCATCAAAACGGTGGCCGTCCCACAAGGGGCCAACTGGCCAGATGGCATTGAGGGCATTTATTACCCACTCGTCTACCGCAATGCCGGCGGCAACCTCGTTGAGGTGGCCAACAATGCCAGTGGTGTGTTTGTGACCAAGGACACCCTGGTCATCGACGACCAGGCCAACCCGAACGATCTGTTCATCCAAGGCTCTTATGCCAATTACACGATCGACGTCAGCACCGCGGTGACCCTGACCAAGGGTGGATCCCGCGCCATCACGGCGCAAGACCGCATCGTCATCCGAGGCGAGCAAGGCAACGACACCATCGTCGGGCATGCTGGCGTCGACATCGTCAGTGGTGGCGAGGGCAACAACACCATCAGCACCCTGGGTGGCCATGACCGCATCACGCTGCTGTCCCAGCATGCTGGCCTCAACACCATCGACGGCGGGGCGGGCTCCGACACCGTGGTCCTGCGCTTGAAGGGCAACCAAGTCCAGACGAACCTGAATGACGATGGCTCGCTGTCCTTGTCCAGCACCATGGAGGTTTACACCGGCAACGGCATTCAAACGGTGAGCTCGTTTTCCGAGCAATACAACCTGTTGGTCGACGATGCCACGGGCAAGATCACGGTGCGCACCGCAGCAGGCGGGGCAAGCACCCTCATCAACGTCGAGTCGCTCACCGTTAGCTATGACGCGCGAACCACCAGCGACGAGTTGAAGCTTCAGGTTGGCACCACGGGGGAGGACCAGTTGGTGTCCACCGGTGGACGATCGCTCTTGCTGGGTTTGGCTGGCAACGACGTCCTGACGGCCGTCACCAGCGGAGACGCCCTGTCTGGCGGATCTGGCAATGACACCCTGGTGTATTACGCGAACGCAGGCGTGGCCTTGTTGGGTGGCGATGGCTTGGACACGGCTGTCGTGCGCACCCGCACCACTGGCGAAGAGTGGTCTGTGGAGGCCACAGGCACCGGTCAATGGACCGTCTATGTCAGAGGGCTGAGCAACAGCAACATCTGGGACAAGGCCTTCGTCATTCAATCGACGTTCAAGGCGGGCCAGTTCCTGGTCAGCGCCTCGGAGTACAACCTGTACGACAACGTCAGTGACAACCAGGCGGCATTGGCAACGACCTTCCTGGATGGCATTGAGCGCTTCCAGATCACCGATCTCAATGGCAACATGCTGGTCGACGTGCCCTTGAACGCGCCGTCCATCGTGTTTGACGCTTCGCCTGACGTGAGCGTCAACGGCAACGTGGTCACCCTCACGTTTGCGCAAGCCATCGACATCGCCAACCTGCCAGACCCGCGCGGTTTCGTGCTGTACGCCGACCCGGGTTCGGGCCGGGGCAATGTCTATTCCGTCACCAGCGTGGGCATGGCTGCTGGCTCCAGCAAAGATTTGGTGTTGACGCTCAAAGAGCCGGTGCGCTCAGGCTACTTGACCGTCAATTACGCTGACCCCAGCCGTGCCAATGACACCAAGGCCTTGCAGTTGAGCGATGGCACCGATTTCCCGTCCTTCACCGCATACAGCCACGTGATCCCGACGGCGCCTGTGGCGATCAGCGCCATCCGCAGCGACGAGGGGCCTCACTTCAGTGCCTATGCTGGCGGAGACACCTTCTACTTCCAGGTGGACTTCTCGGGTGCCGTGGCGGTGAACCCTTCCGGCAACAACAGCTTCCCAACGCTGGGCGTGCTGATCAAGGCACCTGATGGCAGCTCGCAAGTCGTGCAGGCGCACCTGACGACAGGCAACGGCTCCGCAGTGGGTGAAGCCGATACGCTGGAGTTCGCGTTTGACATCCCGGCCAACGCCATGGGCAGCTTCAGCGTGGTGGGCGTGCAGCTCAACGGCGCCACGATCACCAATGCCTACACCTCGGTCAACGCCAACGTGGCGCTCAGCGGTGCCGTGTTGCCCATCTTGTCGAATGTTCAACTGCTGGGTTCACACATCAGCCTGACGCCCACTGCTGCAGGCGCGGCTTCGAGTTCGGACGACCTGCTCATGTACGTGAGCGATGCGGCCAACTTGCCCGCAGGCGTGCGCCAAGGCAACTTTACGGGGGTGGACGCCGGCGCCGGCGTTCGCGACATCCTCTTGATCCAGGTCGCGTTGCCCAGCAGCGTGACCACGCACAGCGCGGCGGCGCAATACGAGTTGCGTCACAGCACCGCGTCTGGCAACGTCGAGTTGTGGCATGTGCCGACCAACAAGTTGGTCGAGAGCTTCACGCCGCCGACCTCGGCGAACTGGCCTGTCAATGTGGAGGTCGTGGGCTACAACCCCATCTTCCACGACGCGAATGGCAACACGGGGTTTTTGAATGCGTCTCCGGTCACCTACAGCCGAACCACCTTGGTGTCTCAGAACGCCGATGCGACCGACTTCACGGTCACGGGCTCGGTTGGGGCTGATGTCATCGATGTCAGTGCGTCCATTTCGCCGAACAACGGGGTGGTGCACGCGGTGGTGACCTCCGACCGCATCTTGGTCCTGGGCAACCAAGGCAATGACACCATCACGGGCCATGCCGGTGTCGATGTCATCAACGCGGGCGTGGGCACCAACACCATCAATGCCGGCGGTGGCAACGACATCATCGTGCTCTCCGGTGGCAGCGACACCATCAACGGTGGCGCAGGCACCGACACGGTGGTGATGTCGATGGTGGGCAGCGATGTGGAAGAGCGGACGGATGCCGATGGCACCACCCACTTCTACGCGGCAACCTACGGCGGCAACAACCATGCAGAACAGGTCACACTGAATCAAGAGCTCTACAAGATTGGGGTCAACGAAGCCACGGCGCAACTCGTGATCACCGATGTTGCGCGCGGCGGCTCGGTCAGCACCCTGACCAGCATCGAGAAAATCGGCTTCACCTTCTCAGACGGCGATGGTTCTGTGTACGCGGTGCCCGTGACCATGGGCACCAGTGGTGCAGACAACTTGAGCACGACGGCCAATGACGCCGTGCTGTTCGGGCTGGGTGGCAATGACACCTTGGTGGCCGGCAGCTCCGGTGGCGCCGTGTATGGTGGTTCAGGCGATGACACCCTGATCTTCAGCACTGTGGCCGGTACGACCTTGTCTGGCGGCGCGGGCAATGACACCGCCATCATGACCGTGGGCACGGACCTCGGGGCGCTGAAGATTTTCCACCAAGCCAATTCGCTGGTGTGGGATGTCAGAGATGGTCAGGATCACACGGTGTTGCGACTGACGGCCGCGGCCGACGCCACCCAGTTCACCTTGACCTCCGATGGTTTGGCTGAGTTGGGCTTTGGCACCGCAAACCACTGGAGCGACACGGCCAACCTGTCGTCCATCGAAAACTTCCGCGTGCAAAACAGCGTGGGTACCACCCTGATCACGCTGACGCTGGACGACGTCAACAAAACGGTGATCCCCGTTTGACGCGCATTGCGGCGATGTCCACGCGAGCGGTGTGGCTGGGCTGGGTGCTTGGCGCCTGGGGCCTGGCCATGCCGGACGCGGTGCACGCGCTGACGCTGGGCGACGCCCTGCGGCAGACTCTGAACGGGCACCCCTTGCTCCAGCAGCGGCGCAACGTGGCCGATGCAGCCGAGCAAGACCTCAAGGCCGTGCAGTGGCAGCGCTACCCCACCTTGTCGGTCGAGGGCAGCTCGCGTGTGGCCTCGTCGGCACCCGATGGCACCAGCAGCGGTGGCACGGTGGTGCGTGTTGATCAGCCCTTGTGGTCGGGCGGTCGCATCACCTCGGACATCGACGCGGCAGACCGCCGCTGGCAGGTCGCGCAACTGCAGCTGCAAGAGGTGGAGCAAGACCTGCTCACCCGTACGATCAGCAGCTACTGCGAGGTCTGGCGCTGGCGCGAACGCGCATTGGTGGCCCGCGCCAATGCCGCCGAGCACGAGCGGCTCTACCAGATGATTCGCCGACGCTCTGACCAAGAGGTCAGCGCCGAGATCGATGCGTCTTTGGCCAAGGCCCGATGGCAGCAGGCGCAGACCGAGGTCTTGAGCTTCGAGGCCAGCTTGAGCGTGGCCAATTCGGCCTTGCAGCAACTCATCGGCACGCCGTTGAGTGAGGCCGATGGCGTCGCCTTGCCAGAGTCCAGCCCTGTGGTGGACCCCGCCCCGGCTTTGTTGCAAGCGGCTTTGACGGCGTCGCCCACCTTGCAAAGGGTGACCCTGGAGGCCGAGGTGGCCAAGGCCGAGGCCTCGTCCAAGGCGGCATCGACCTACCCGACGGTGGCGGCACGCTACGAACACGTCACCAGCCGCGGCCCCGTCAAGCCGTATGACCAGGCCTCGGTGGTTTTGCTCTACCAGCCCGGTGCGGGCCTGTCGTCGCTCAACACCAGCGAGGCGGCGCGTCGCCGCTTGATGGCCGCGCAAGACGCTTTGATGGTGAGCCAGCGCGACGTCACCGACAAGCTGCAGACCCAGCTGGCCGAGGCCCAATCTTTGGCACGACAAAAGGGCGGCTTGCAGGCGTATGCAAAAGCCATGAGCGACGTCATGGCCTCCTACCTGCGGCAGTACACGGTGGGCCGCAAGAGCTGGCTCGAAGTGCTCAATGCCCAACGCGACGTGGCCACCAGCCAGTACAGCGCCCAAGACGTGCTGGCTGGCGTGACGGCGGCCCGCCTCAAGCTCGACATCCTCACGGGGCGCCTGCGCCGCGACACCCTGGCTGACCAACCATGACCCCCTCGACCTCTGCCGCGTCTACCACCCCGAAGGCGCCACCGCCTCAGGCCTTGCGCTTGTTCTCTCGCTCGATCTGGCAGCACAAGGGCGTGTTCATCGAGGCCCTGGTGGGCACCACGGTGCTCAACCTGATTGGCCTGGCCACCTCGCTCTACAGCATGCAGGTTTATGACCGCGTCATCCCCAACGCGGGCCTGAGCACCTTGTGGGTGTTGACGATTGGCGTGCTGGTGGCGATGGTGTTCGAGCTGGTGCTCAAGCAGGTTCGCGCCAACATGGTGGACAAGGCCTGCAAGGCCATCGACCTGGACTTGTCTGACCGCTTTTTTGGCCGCGCGCTGGCCGTGCGCATGGACCAACGCCCCAACACCATCGGCACCTTTGCGGCGCAGATCCGCTTGTTCGAATCGGTGCGGCAGTTCTTGACCGCCACGACCTTGTTTGTGCTGGCCGATGTGCCTTTTGCGCTGGTGTTCATCGCCGTGATCGCCTTGATCGCCGGGCCGGTGGCGCTGGTGCCTTTGCTGCTGGTGCCGGTGTCCATCTTGGCGGGCTTGATGTTCATTCGCCCGATCGCCCGTTTGACCAAAGCCCACGTGCGCGAAAGCACGCTCAAGAACGGGCTGCTGATCGAGTCGGTCGATGGCATCGAGACGCTCAAGTCTTTGGGGGCCGAAGGCGTGTTCGCCCGCCGTTGGCACGCTTTGACCGAAACGATGGGGGAGGGTGAAACGCGCCTCAAAGCGCTCAGCGGTTTGTCCAGCAACCTCACCGCCTTGATCCAGCAGGTGTCTTACGTCGGCCTGATCGCCTTTGGCGTGACGCAGATCATGGACGGGCACCTCACCATGGGCGGCCTGATCGCCTGCTCCATCATCAGCGGTCGGGCCCTGGGGCCCATCGCTCAACTCTCTTCCATCCTGGTGCAGTGGCAGCATGCCAAGTCGGCCCTCGAAGGGCTCGATGGCCTGATGGCCTTGCCCATCGATGGGCAGTCGCCCACCGGCGAGCCCTTGCGCCCGCAGACCTGCCAGCACCAGCTGCGGCTGGACGCCGTCAAGCACGCTTACGCACCGCAGCATGAAACGCTGAACGTGGGCGCCTTGCAGATCCAGCCGGGCGAGCGCATCGCGGTGGTGGGCCCCATTGGCTCGGGCAAATCCACCTTGCTCAAGGTGCTGTCGGGCTTGTACAAACCCAGCTCGGGGCGAGCGTTTCTGGACGGGGTCGACATGGCCCACCTCGACCCGGCCTTTGTGCGCCGGCACGTGCGCCACTTGCCTCAAGATGCCCGCCTGTTCAATGGCAGCTTGCGCGACAACCTGATCCTGGGGCAGCCCGACCCGGGTGACGAGGCCATCTTGCAGGCCGCGCGGGCCACTGGGCTGGACGTGGTCATCGCCCAGCACCCACTGGGCTTGGGCTTGCCGATCGCCGAAGGCGGCATGGGTTTGTCGGGTGGGCAGCGTCAGCTGGTCACCTTGACGCGCCTGTTGCTGGCGCCCGGTGGTGTGGTCTTGTTGGACGAGCCCACGGCCTCTCTGGACGGCGGCTTCGAAGACAAGGCCCTGTCGGCTCTGTTGCAGAGCCTGCAGCCCCAAGACGTGCTGGTGCTGGTGACGCACAAGATCAGCCTGCTCAAGGCCGTGCAGCGCGTGATCGTGATGGACAAGGGCGCCATCGTGCTCGATGGCCCGCGCGATGCCGTGCTGGCCCGCCTGATGCCTTCGGCCGCCACGCCCACCAGCGTGGCGCCACCAACTGCGGCTTGACCTTCTGATGAACACCTCTCGCATCACCTTGTGGACCAGCGTGCTGGCCGTCTCTGCCGCCGTGGGCTGGGCCTCGTGGGCCCGCATCGACCAGATCACCCGTGCCAGTGGCCAGATCATCGCCAGCAGCCGCAGCCAGATCATCCAGGCGCCCGATGGCGGCATCCTGGAGGTGCTCAACGTCAAAGAAGGGCAGGCCGTGCTCAAAGGCCAGGTGCTGGCCGCGCTCGACACCACCCGCATCAAAGCGGCCTTCCTGGAGACCGAAGCCAAGTCATCGGCCCTGCGCACGCAGGTGGCCCGCTTGCGCGCCGAGGTCTATGGCGGGGCACCCGATTTTGGCGACCTCAGCCAGACCTACCCCGAGATGGTGGCCACGCAGCGCAAGTTGTTTGAAAAGCGCCAGACCGCCATCCGCGAAGACCTGGCCGCGCTGGGCCGCACCGCCGACCTGGTGCGCAAAGAGCTGGCCTTGAGCGAGCCCTTGCTCAAGACGGGCGACATCAGCCGCACCGAAGTGATCCGTCTTCAGCGGCAGGTGGCCGACATCGAGACGCAGATGGTCTCTCGCCGCAACAAGTACTTCCAGGATGCCCAGGCGGATCTGGCCAAGGCCGAAGAAGACCTGGCCGGCGTGACGCAAAGCCTGGCGCAGCGCAAAGACACCTTGGACCACACCGAACTCAAGGCGCCGCTGGCTGGCCTGGTCAAGAACATCCGCGTGACCACGGTGGGCGGCGTGCTCAAGGCCGGTGAAGAGGTGATGCAGATCGTGCCGACCGACGACGACCTGGTCGTCGAGGTCAAGGTACGCCCTCAGGACGTGACCCACCTCAAGCCGGGCTTGCTTGCCACCGTGAAGATCGATGCCTACGACTACAGCATCTACGGCACCTTGCCCGGCGAGCTCACCTTCTTGAGCCCTGACACTTTGTCAGAAGACATCAAGCCCAACGAGCAGCCCTACTACCGCGCCCGCATCCGCACCACGCGCCAGGCCTTCAAAGCCCGCGCGCAAGAGCGCATCGAGCTGCAGCCCGGCATGACCGCCACCGTGGAGATCAAAACCGGCGATCACACCGTGCTGAGCTACCTGTTCAAGCCGGTCGTCAAGACCTTGTCAGAGGCCATGCACGAGAAGTGATGACCATGCCCCACCATGGGCTTGGATCTTGCTGCATGGTCATCAGGCCGCTCAGCGCGTATGCTTGGGCGGTCACCTCATCCCGTGATGGTCCCCTCGGCCCCGATCGGCTGCGTGCGTTGTTGCCCGCATCGCCGAGACTGTTCGACCGGCACATCCACCGCCAGCATCGAGCCCTCCATGGTCCGCATTGAACTTTCGATTGACCTGCTTTACGACATCGGCGCCCCAGGGGCCGACTTTGTTTTCAACATCCATGGCGCCCACACGCGCTCACAAATGGTGCACACCGAGCAGCTGCGCATCAGCCAGGCGGTGGAAACCCAGGTCTACACCGACCCCGTCACGCACAACCGCTACCTGCGCCTGAGCGCCTGGCCCGGCCAGTTGCAGGTCTCGTATCACGCAGTGATCGACTTGCACCATCACCTGGCTGCGCCCGAGCAGGTGGCCGAAGTGCCGGTGTCGCGTCTGCCTTGCGAGGTGCTCAGCTACATCTACCCCAGCCGCTACTGCCAGTCAGACCGCTTGTGCGCCGTGGCCATGGCCGAGTTCGGGCACCTGCCCCAAGGCTATGCCCGCGTGCTGGCCATCCAGAACTGGGTGCGTCAGCAGGTGAAGTTCAAGCAAAACACCACCAATTCCACCACCTCGGCGGTGGACACGGTCGTGGACCGGGTGGGCGTGTGCCGCGACTTTGCGCACCTGATGATTGGCCTGTGCCGCGCGCTGAGCATCCCCGCGCGCTTTGCCACGGGCATCGACTTTGGCGCCGACCCGATCTTGGGCCCCACCGACTTCCATGCCTACGTGGAGGTCTACCTGGGCAACCGCTGGTACATGTTTGACCCCTCCGGCACGGCCATCCCGATGGGCTTCGTGCGCTTCGGTACCGGGCGCGATGCGGCCGACGTGTCCTTTGCCACCATCTTTGGCAGCGTGGGCACGCAGGCCCCGCGCATCGCTGTGAAGGCCTTGTCAGACGCGGCCGGGCTGTGGGAGCAGCCAAAGCATCGTTCTGAGGCCATTTCGACCGATGCCGGCGTGCCCGACCTCGTTTGATTCCTATACTGGCAGCTGGACGACCCCTTGGGCACCGCGTGTGCCCGTGAACGCATGATTGACATCAACACCTTGCTGCTGCAAGGCCAGGGTAACGCTTGGCTGTTCATCCCCAGTGCCATTGCGCTGGGCGCATTGCATGGTCTGGAGCCCGGTCATTCCAAGACCATGATGGCGGCCTTCATCGTGGCCGTGCGTGGCACGTGGCAGCAGGCCATGTTGCTGGGCGTGTCGGCCACGCTGTCGCACACGGCGGTGGTGTGGGCGGTGGCCTTGGCGGGTTTGTACTTCGGACAATCGTGGGGCGGGCACGCCACTGAGCCTTACTTCCAGATGGCATCGGGCGCGATGATCGCCTTGGTGGCGGTGTGGATGATCTGGCGCACCTGGCGCAACCAGCATGCGTGCTTCCATGACCATGGCAGCCACGACCACGACCACGACCACGACCATGGCCATGGCCACGCGCACGGCGATCACGGTCATGCCCATGCACCTTCGCACGCCCATCCACACGAAGGCGACCATGCCCACCGGCAGCCAGGTCATGAACCACAAGACGCCCACGCTGCGGCCCATGCACGCGACATCCAAACGCGCTTTGCCAACCGCGATGTCACCACCGGCCAAATCATCGCCTTTGGCTTGACGGGTGGCTTGATCCCGTGCCCGGCGTCTATCACCGTGCTGCTCTTGTGCCTGCAACTCAAGAAAGTGGCTTTGGGTGCCACCTTGGTGCTGGGCTTCAGCGTGGGCTTGGCGCTGACGCTGGTGATGTCGGGCGTGTTGGCCGCCTTGAGCATCAAGCACGCCGCCAAGCGCTGGTCGGGGTTTGGCGAGCTGGCCGCCAAGGCACCCTACGTGTCAGGCGCTTTGATCTTGCTGGTGGCGGCTTACGTCACTTGGCAGGGCTGGGTGTCGCTGGGCGCTGTGGCCCACGGCGCCGCGCCGCTCTGATCCAACGGTCACTTGCCGCCGGGCCACTTGGCCTCGGCTGGCGGGTTGCCGCCGTAGGTGATCTGGATCAGCTTGTAGACCTTGCCCGTGTCCGGGTCGAGGATGTTGGACACCCCCTTGTAGGCCAGCAATGTGCTGCCCTTGCCGTCGTAGGTCAGCTCGATGGGTGACACCACAAAGCGCAGCATCGAATCGGGCTCGACCAGCACCTTCGTCGCTGCCACCCCGTTGAGCGTGAGTTCGTCGAGCTTGCGCGCTCGGAAGCTGAAGCTGCCCGTGCGGCCTGCGGCGATCAGGTTGAACTTCAGGGCATCGCCCCGCTTGATGGTGCCCCAGTTGTCAATCAGCAGCTGGTTGAACCCGGCATCGGCCGCGGTAAGGCCATCGTTCAAAGGCAGGCTCTTGCGCTCTTCTTTGCCCTGGTCCACCTTGAAGGCCAGGGCGTTGGCGGTGTTGCCGCTGATGCCTTCGCTGTATTGCAGGGCCGGCACGTCCAGGCGGTAGACGGGCACCGTGCGGTTGGCGCGGTAGTCCAGCGTTTTGCGGGCCATTTCTTTGCCCTGGGCATCGAAGTAGGCCGTCACGCCCGTTTGCACCGAGCCGTCGGCTGCTCGCACCAAATCGTGCACCTCGGTGTAGAGGTAGCGCTTGCTTTGGGCGTCACGCACAAAGCCCAGCAGGCGCTCGGCCTCGGCGCTCAAGGGCAAGGCCACGGCGCACACCAGCAGCGCGCCACGCCACACGCGTCTGACCGGTACCGCAGGGGCTGTGTCAGGGTGTCGGGCGCCGGGGCGGCTGTGGCGGTGAGGTGTGCTCATGCGATGTGCGCTTTCGGGTGTGAGGTGGCTCTGCGGGCTTCGAACAGGGGGTGGCCAACACCCCATTCTGTGCCATGCGCGCAGCCAAAAAATCAACCACGGCGTCGCAGGGGCACCAGCATGCTGGTGCGCTTCATGTAGGCCGCGTAGCCGGGCTTGCGCTGGGCCATTTCACGCTCTAACAAAGGCACGCCCGAAATTTTCACAATCAGCAGCACCATCACAGCGGGCGCGGCCAGTGTCCAGGGCAGCAGGTCGCTGCCCCAGGCCAGCGGCAGGTAGGCCAGCCAGTGCACGCATTCGAAAAAGTAGTTGGGGTGCCGGCTGTAAGCCCACAGGCCTTTTTCGCAGACTTGGCCTCGGTTGGCCGGTTCTGCCTTGAAGGCCCGCAGTTGGGCATCGGCCAAGCCTTCGCCCACGACCGAGGTCAACAAGATCAACACGGCCAGGCCCAGCGCCAGGGCGCCCGGTTCGCCTTCGCGGTAAGCCGCCGGCATGAAGGCGCTGCAGGCCAAGGCCAGGGTGAACAGGTTCTGGAACTGGAAGAACCAGAACATCTTGCTTTGCGCCTTGTTGCCCCATTCGGCGCGGAACTTCGCGTAACGCCAGTCTTCGGCACTGCGCCAGTTGCGCTGCCACAGGTAGGTGCCCAGGCGCAGTCCCCACAAGCCCCCCATCAGGCCCAAGGTGATGCGGACCGGCGTGGGCGCGGTGCCCACCGCCGCAAACCAAACGGCCAAGCCACCCAGGGCCCAGGCCCACAGGGCGTCAACGATACCGCCATTGCCTTGGCTGCGCTGGATCAGCCAAGCCACGGTCTTGGCCGCGAACAGGAAGGCGGCGGCACACAAGACGGCATGCAGGGGTGTCATGGTGGCTTCAACGCGGCAGTGGGGATGCTCGCATTCTAGGAAGACCTGGCCGGCGCACGTGCCACCATGGGTCAATGAGCCTGGTCTGACAGGGCTTTGTTGCCCGCGCGTGTCACAGGTCTTGCAAAACCTTGGGCACGCTGGCGCGGTGGAAGCCGTCGTAAGTGGGGGCGGGGGCGTGGGGCACAGATGGCATCACCGGGCTGTTCAGGGGCGCACCGCCGTCGATGGCGACGGTGATGCCGGTCACGAACGCGGCGCCTGGGCTGAGCAAGAAGGCGATCACCGAGCTGACTTCCGACTCCAGGCCCATGCGCTTCATGGGCAGGTTGTCTTTGAGGCTGCGGATCATGGGGGCCATGCCGGGGCCGTAGGCGTCCATGCCGCTGGACGCGATCCAGCCGGGGGCCACGGCGTTCACGCGCACCTGGGCGTAGGCCCATTCAAACGCGGCTGTTTTGGTCAGGTTGACCATGCCGGCGCGGGCGGCACCCGAGTGCGCCATGCCGGGCATGCCGTTCCACATGTCGGCGGCCATGTTCACGATGGCGCCGCCACCGTGCTTGGCCATCGACTGGTTGAAGACCTCGCGCGCCATCAAGAAGCCGCCGGTCAGGTTGTTGGTCACCACGGCCTCAAAGCCCCGCTTGGAGATCGCAGCCATGGGGGCAGGGAACTGCCCGCCCGCGTTGTTGACCAGGCCATGGATACGGCCGTGCTTGGCCACGATGCTGGCGATGGCGGCCTTGACCTGGTCTTCATCACGGATGTCAAAGGCAATGCTGTCGACCTTGCCACCGTCTTCGGTGATCTCGGCGCTCACCTTGGCCAGCTTTTCTTCGCTGCGGCCGGTGATCACGACCGTGGCGCCCAAAGCGGCCAGCTCATGGGCCACGCAGCGCCCGATCCCACTGCCGCCGCCCGTCACCACGTGGACTTGGCCCCTGAACAGGCCGGGACGGAAGATGCTGTCGTAACGGTTGGCGGTGGGAGAGGTCATGGTGTTGCTCGGTGGGGCTCTGGGTGGCGAGGGCAGGGCAATGGGGACATGCATGGACAAGGGCGGCCGTCAGGCCACGTCGCGCACCTGTTGGCAACGTTGACTCTATTGGTGTGTGACGTTTGGGTCAATCGGTGATCATATTGGTTAACTGAGGGTGGTTCGTGGCGTCCGCCTGACACGGCCGAGCTGTTTTGCGAGAACTGCAGCGTGCCCGTGGGCAACCTGGTCGGCACTGAAAACGTCGGCTTCATGCTGATCACGATGAATTTCCAGGCCGAGCGTCTGGCCCTGGCCGTGATGGCCTGCATGACCCCGGGCAGCACATCGTCAAAGAGGTGTCGATGGCCAAGAACTTCGCCATCGACGAGGCTGTGCTTGTGCGGCATTGACCAGGGCCAGATGTCACTTGAGTCTGGCTGACACGAAAGCACCACCCGAGACCAGCACCAAGCCCGCCACCAGCCAGGGCGTGAGAGGTTCGTTGAGCAGGGGCACCGCGCCTAGGCCGGCCATCACTGGCACCAGTGCCACCAAGGCACCCGTGCGCTCTGCACCCAAGATGGCCACTGCCCGCAAGAACAGCAGCATGGCAATGATCGTGGGCCCCAGCCCTTGGTAAAGGCCTTGCAACACCAGCATCGACATGGGCACCTGATCGAGCCCCTTGGGCAGCAGCAGCACGTAGACCGGCAGGTAGACCAGGGCCGAGGCCAGCGCCACAAAGCGCGTGAGCAACCAGGGGTCAACAGCCCATTTCTTGACCAGCACGCTGTACGCCGCCCAGGCCATGGACGCGCCCAGCAGCAAGGCGTCTCCAGCCCACGTGCTCGGACCTTCATGCGCACCCAGCAACTGCGGCATGGCCACACAGACCACACCTGCGGCAATCGGGATCAGGCCCAGCAGGCGGGCACGCGATGGCTTCGAGCCCATCAGCACCCACGCCAGCGCCGTGACCAAGAAGGGCTGCATGCCGGGCAGCAAAATGCCCCCGTGTGCGGCCGGTGCCCGCTTGAAACCCGAATACACCAGCACCAGAAACAGCAGGCCCCCCAGCAGCGCCATGGTCCACAGCGTGGGGTTGCGCCAACTGCCCGCTGGCAATTTGAGCGAAAAGGGCAGCAAAAACACGGCCGCCGTACCCAGCCGCAAGGCCACGATGTCCCACCCGGTCAAGCCAGTTTTGCCGCCCAGCCGTGAGATCAGGATGAAGCCGGCCCAAATCACCACGGTGGACAAGGCGGCGAAATAGCCGTACGTGACTGAGTTGCGCGGGACAGGGCTGTTCATCCAGCTCAGTCTAGCTGGGCTTGTGGTGGCAACAGGGAATGGTCTGAAAGGCTCCTGGTAGTCACAAAAATGTCATTCAAGTCGCGAAGTGATGCCTCCGATAAGGCCGCATCACTTCGGAGAAAACATGATGGTTTCGGTGCCTGCAAACGCAGAAGGGTGTTTGACTGAGCGGTGCGCTGAGCCACAGTTGATGACGGTGTCGGAAATCATGGCCAGCGGCCTGCTGACCATGCATTTTCAGCCGCTGGGCCAACTGCGCGATGGAGAAGTCTTCGGACACGAGGCCCTGGTGCGTGGCCCCAAAGGGCATGCGCTGGGCACGCCGGATGCCCTGTTTGCTGCAGCGCATGCGCAAGGCGTCAACTTCGACCTCGAGGTCTGTTGCGTCAAGATGGCCCTGCGGGCGTGGGCGCAACAGGGCATGCGCGGCAGGTTGCTGGTCAACCTCAGCGCAAGTTCGCTGGCCGCACTGATGGCACACCCAGTGGCACATGGCATTCTTGGCCTGGTCAAGGAGCTGGCCTTGGTGACGAGCCGGCTGGTTGTGGAGTTGACCGAGCACGAGCGCGTCGATGACCTGCCGCAGCTTCAGCGAGCCATTGCCGCCATCAGAGCGCATGGTGTTGAACTGGCGCTGGATGACTTTGGGGATGGTCGATCCAGTTTGCGCCTGTGGGCCGAACTCAAGCCTGACTACGTGAAGATCGACAAGTACTTTTCGAAGGACATTGCCACACATCCGGAGAAGGTGCAGACCATCACCGCGCTCAAGCGCATTGCCGACACCTTTGGCACCCTGATGGTGGCGGAGGGGATCGAGACACCTCAGGAGCTGCGTGTCCTGCGTGACCTGGGCATTGAACTGGGGCAGGGCTATCTCTTGGGGCGCCCGCAGGCCGAGCTGTCCGATGCCTTGCTGCCAGAAGCCATGGAGGTCGTCGGTAGCCGAGAGATATCGGTCTTGCCCAGCAAGACGCGCAGTGGGCGTTGCGATTTCACGGTGGGCGAGATCACGCAGCGCGTGCATCCTTTGTCAGCCGAGGCCACGCACCAGGACGTCGCCAGACGCTTTCAAGACGATGAGACGCTCAAGGCCATGGCCGTGGTCAAAAGCGATGGAACACCCATTGGTTTGATCAACCGGCAGAGCTTCTACAACCAGTACTCCAAGCCCTATTTCAAGGAGCTCTATGGCAATCGATCGTGCCTCTTGTTTGCCAACCCACAGCCCATGCTGCTGGAGTCGCACATCGGGCTGGAAGAGCTCACTGACGTCTTGACTTCAGAAGATCAACGCTATCTGAGCGAAGGCTTCGTCATCACCAAGGACGGTGCTTATTTGGGCATGGGCACGGGAGAGCGGCTGGTGCGCGCGGTCACTGAGCTGCGGATCGAGGCCGCACGCCACGCCAACCCGCTGACTTTCCTGCCGGGCAACATCCCCTTGACCCTGCACATTTCGAGGCTGCTGAACAGCGGCTCGGAGTTCGTGGCCTGCTATGCCGACCTCAATCACTTCAAGCCGTTCAATGACCACTACGGGTATTGGCGTGGCGATGAAATGATCCGGCTGTTGTCCAGCACGCTCCAGGCGCACTGCGATGTGCGTCGTGACTTCATCGGGCACGTGGGCGGTGATGACTTTGTCATTCTGTTTCAAAGCGAGGACTGGCATGAGCGCATCCAGAACGCAGTGAACGTTTTCAATGACAAGGCCACGTACCTCCATGATGAGGAGGCTCGCCTGAATGGCGGCATCGAGGCCGAAGACCGCGACGGCGTGATGCGCTTCTTCCCCATGACGACCTTGTCAGCGGGGGTGATGCAGGTGCCGCCGGGCACCTTTACGCGCGCTGAGATGGTTGCGTCTGCGGCTGCTGCGGCAAAGCACAAGGCCAAGCAGCTGAAGTCCGGGGTTTATGTGGACCAGTGCGTGAGCGCAGCATCAACTCCAGCACTTTGACAAGTGTGGTGTGCCGCTGCCCAGACGGCACCGTGGTTGGCATGAACAACCCGGTGCCAGCCTGATCAGCGCTTGCTGCTAGGCGCGTGGCCTTGTGAGCCGTGCGCCACCGCCACCGCGGTCATGTTCACGATGCGGCGCACCGTGGCAGACGGGTTCAGGATGTGCACTGGCGCTGCAGCACCCAACAAGATCGGGCCTACGGTGATGCCGTTGCCGCCCGTCATCTTGAGCACGTTGAACAAAATGTTCGCAGCGTCCAGATTGGGGCAAATCAGGATGTTGGCCGTGCCGTCCAGCGTCGAGTCGGGCAGCAGCTTGTGGCGCACTGACTCGCTCAAGGCAGCGTCACCCTGCATCTCGCCATCGGCGGGGATGTGGGGCATGCGGGCCACGAACAGGTCGCGCGCCTGGCGCATCTTGCGTGCCGAGGGGCGGCTGCTGGAGCCAAACATCGAGTGCGACAAGAAGGCCACGCGCGGCGGCAAACCAAAGCGCTGAACTTCTTCCACGGCCAGCATCGCAATGTCGGCCAGCTGTTCCGCGGTCGGGTCTTCATTGACGAAGGTGTCGGCGATGAACAGGTTGTGGTTGTCCAGTATCAGCGCGTTCAGTGCGGCCAGGCCATGCGCTTCGGGGCGCACGCCGATCACGTCGCGGATGTGATCCAGGTGCAGGTCATAGCGACCGATCACACCGCAGATCATGCCGTCGGCGTCACCCAGCTTGACCATCATGGTGGCGATCAGCGAGTTCGAGCGGCGCACGGCCACCTTGGCCAGCTCGGGCGTGATGCCATCGCGGGCGCGCAGCTTGTGATACGCGTCGTAGTACTGCTTGAAGCGCGCGTCGTTGGCTGGGTTGACCACCTCGCAGTTCACGCCCGGTTGCAGGCGCAGGCCGGCGCGTTCGATGCGCGTGGCGATCACGTCAGGGCGGCCCACCAAGATGGGGCGGGCGATGCCTTCGTCCACGGCCACTTGGGCGGCGCGCAGCACACGCTCGTCTTCGCCTTCGGCGTAGGCAATGCGCTTGGGTTCGGCCTTGGCACCCATGAACACAGGGCGCATGAACAGGCCCGTGTTGGTCACGAACTGCGACAGCGACTCGCGGTAGGCCTTCAGGTCAGCGATCGGTCGCGTGGCCACACCCGAGGCCGCAGCGGCTTCGGCCACGGCCGGCGCAATGCGCAGAATCAAGCGTGAGTCAAAGGGCGTGGGGATCAGGTAGTCAGGGCCGAAACGCAGCTCGCGGCCAGGGTAGGCAGCAGCCACTTCGTCCGAGATCTCGGCCTTGGCCAGATCGGCGATTTGGCGCACGCAGGCCAGCTTCATGGCTTCGGTGATCTTGGTGGCGCCGCAATCCAGCGCGCCACGGAAGATGTAGGGGAAGCACAGGACGTTGTTGACCTGGTTGGGGTAGTCCGAGCGGCCGGTGGCAATGATGCAATCGGGGCGTGCGGCCTTGGCGATCTCAGGACGGATCTCGGGCTCTGGGTTGGCCAGCGCCAAGATCAAGGGGTTGGCGGCCATGGTTTTGACCATCTCGGCCGTGAGCACGCCCGGTGCCGAGCAGCCCATGAACACGTCTGCGCCATGGACCACATCGGCCAGGGTGCGTGCATCGGTGTGCTGTTTGTAGCGCTGCTTGGACTCGTCGAGCTTGTCTGTGCGGTCTGCGTGGATCACGCCCTTGGAGTCGCACACATAGATGTTCTCGCGCTTGACGCCCAAGCCCACCATCACGTCCAGGCAGGCGATGGCCGCAGCACCCGCGCCTGACACGGCCAGCTTGACCTCGTCGATCTTCTTGCCGACCAGCTCAAGGCCGTTCAGCAGCGCTGCGCTGGAGATGATGGCCGTGCCGTGTTGGTCGTCGTGGAAGACGGGGATGTTCATGCGGGCGCTGAGTTGCTTCTCGATGTAGAAGCACTCGGGCGCCTTGATGTCTTCGAGGTTGATGCCGCCCAGCGTGGGCTCCAGCGCCGCAATGATCTCGATCAGCTTGTCGGGGTCGCGCTCGGCCAGCTCGATGTCGAACACATCGACGCCCGCAAACTTTTTGAACAGGCAGCCTTTGCCCTCCATCACCGGCTTAGAGGCCAGTGGGCCGATGTCACCCAGGCCCAGCACGGCGGTGCCGTTGGTGATCACGCCGACCAGGTTGCCGCGTGAGGTGTAGTCAAACGCCAGTGAAGGGTCTTGTTCAATCGCCAGGCAAGGGTAGGCCACGCCTGGCGAATAAGCCAGCGCAAGGTCACGCTGGTTGCTCAATGGCTTGGTCGGGTTGACCGCGATCTTGCCGCGTGTGGGCAGTCGGTGGTATTCGCAGGCGGCGTCGCGCAGGGCCTGTTCGGCGTCAGACAAGGGTTTATCGGCACTCATGATGGGGGCTTTGCACTCCGTGGGGCTGCGATGGTAAGGCAAATGCAGGCCCACAATGTGGCAACGCCGGTGTCAAGATTCGTCGCAAAGCCCCGTCAGGGGGCCATCGCTGACACGGGTGGGCTTCAAGTTCGGGTTTGTGTGGTCGATGTAATGCTACTGAGCTGAATTGATTTGACATGGCAGGTGCGTCTCCTCCGTCCTTCGACCCCAAAGGGTCACCCTGGCGCCAGCGATGGCAGCAGGTGCTAACCGATGTCACGCCTCAGATGGCCATCGATGGTCCCATGGCGTCGCACTTCCGTGCGCGCCAGATCCAGGCGCTGCTCAGCCTTTTGCCCCTGATCATGGTGGGCAACGCCGCCAACACCTTGGCGTTTTGCTGGGCGTTTTGGGCGCAAGTGCCACACCTCTGGTTGGGCATCTGGTGCCTGACCTCCACCTTGTCACTGCCCGTGGCGGCCATCTGGTGGCGCTCCTTGATCAAACGTGGCGCGCGTGCGGTGGCATCCGGCGCCTCGGTGCGCTTGGTTGTCGTGCACGTGATCTGTTTCGCGGTGTTCTGGTCCCTGGTGCCCCTGGTGGTGTTCCCGAAGGCCGATCACAACAGCGCCATGCTGATTTCATCCGTGGTGGTGGGCACCATCTGCGGCGGGGGGTTCATGCTCAGCCCCATGGTGCTTGCGTCGGTCGCCTACGTGCTGACCCTGTCTGCGGCCTGCGTGTTGGGGTTGTGGCAGTCGAACTACGGCAATGTGCTGACCCTGACGGGCTTGCTGGGCGTGTACGCCGGCGTGATGTGCGGGGTGGGCTACGCCAACGGCAAGGTTTTCATGAGCCGCTTGAGGGCCGAGTCAGAAACCGAGCGGCAAAAACAGCTGATCGACCTGCTGCTGCGCGACTTTGAGGAAAACGCCTCTGACTGGCTGTGGGAAATTTCACCCTCGGGCCACCTGCGTCATGTCTCCGCGCGCCTGGCCCAATCCTTCGGGGCGCCTGCGCGCACCTTGATCCAGCGCTCTTTCCTGGAGATGCTGGGCAACATGCTCCCTCCGGACGACCCGGAGGCCAGCGCCGCCTTGGTCAAGCTGACCAGCCACATCCGACTGGGGCAGCCTTTCCGTGATCTGGAAATGGCCGTCGAGGTGGGGCACGACGTGCATTGGTGGTCTTTGTCGGCCAAACCTTTGCATGACGAGAGCGGCCGTGCAGCGGGTTGGCGCGGTGTGGGCGCTGACATCACCCACACCCGCCATGCGCGTGACGAGCTGGCCCGCCTGGCGAACTTTGACGCGCTCACCGGCTTGGCCAACCGCCACCGTTTCAGCACGGAGCTGGACCGCTTGGCCGCCAGCACGGAAACACCCAGCCGCCCTTGTGCGCTGCTGTTCCTGGACCTTGACAACTTCAAGCACATCAACGACACGCTGGGCCACAGCGTGGGCGACCAGTTGCTGCGCCGCGTGGGCGCACGGCTGAAGTCCTGCGTGGTGGAGGGCGACCTGCTGGCCCGGCTGGGTGGCGACGAGTTCGCCCTGCTGACCTGGCGATACACCACCCCCGCGGAGGCGGGCGCCTTGGCCGAACGCTTGCTGGTGCTGCTGGCCGACCCGTGTCAGCTCGATGACGTGCTGGTCGAGGTGCGTGCCAGCGTGGGCGTGTCTCTGGCCCCTCGCGATGGTCGAGACCCGCAAGCCTTGCTGCAGTACGCCGACCTGGCGCTCTACGCCGCCAAGGCCGCCGGCCGCAACACCTACCGGTTTTTCGAGCCTGACATGGCGCAGAGCGCGCAGGCTCGTGCGCTGTTGCTGCGCGAGCTTGGCCAGGCCTTGGCCACCGACCAGTTCCGCGTGTTCTTCCAGCCTCAGATGAAGCTGGGCACGGGCGAGGTCATTGGCTTTGAGGCCTTGGTGCGCTGGCAGCACTCCGAGCGCGGGCTGATCGGACCGGGAGAGTTCATCCCCGTGGCCGAAGAGACCGGTCAGATCGTGCCTTTGGGCAACTGGGTGTTGCGCGAGGCCTGTCGCCTGGCCATGGACTGGCCTGCCCACCTGCGGGTGGCCGTCAACCTGTCGGCCGTGCAGTTCCGCAGCTCTGCGGTCATCGACCTGGTCGATGAGGCCTTGGCCAATTCTGGCCTTGCGCCCGAGCGGCTGGAGATCGAGATCACCGAATCTGCCCTGATTGAAGACCACGAAGGCGCACAGGCCACCCTGGTTGCGCTGCGCAGCCGAGGCGTGCGGGTGGCGCTCGACGACTTTGGCACCGGTTACTCGTCGTTGGCCTACCTGCGTCGCTTCCCGATGGACAAGCTCAAGATCGACGGCATGTTCGTGCGCTCCTTGGACACCGACCAAGACGCGCAGGCGGTGGTCACGGCCATCATCAGCCTGGCACAGGCCTTGCGCCTCGACACAACGGCCGAAGGCATCGAAACGTCCGAGCAATTGGTCATGCTGCGCGCCCTGGGCTGCGATGACGTGCAGGGCTACTTGATTTCCAAGCCCATGCCCAGCACCGACGTGGCGGCCTACCTCGAGCGCACCAGCGTGACCATGGCATGACGACGGTGTGCACGCGGGAACCTTCTGAGCGGCAGTGTGTCGATCAGGGCATGAGCTTGCAACGACTTGGCCACATTTGTCGTGGCTGGGTGATACATTGGCTCATTGGTACAGGGCCGCGTTCAGCAGGCCTTTCATCTTTCGACAGAGGACATTTTCTTATGAAGTGGATGCGTGACATGGCTCGGTGGCTGTTGGCCACCATGCTGATGGTGGTGGGCTTGAGCGCCCAAGCGGCAAGCCAGAGCGAGTACGTGCTGGGCTCGGGTGACCAGATCCGGATCACCGTGTACCAAAACGTCGACCTGTTGCTTGAAACGCGCATCACCGAAGGCGGCACGATCTCCTACCCCTTGCTTGGCACGATCAAGCTGGGTGGTTTGTCGGTGGCCGATGCAGAAAAGAAAATCGCCACCGGCTTGAGGGACGGAAATTTCCTCAAACAGCCGCAAGTGTCGATTTTGCTGATGACGGCCGCTTCGAGTCAGGTCACGGTGTTGGGGCAGGTGAACCGCCCCAGCCGTTACCCTTTGGTGGCTGGCAACCAGCGCCTGAGCGAGATCATGGGTGCCGCCGGTGGCATCGTGCCGGGTGTGGGCTCTGACATCGTCGTGGTGTCTGGCGTTCGCAACGGCAAGCCTTTCCGCAAGGAAATCGACTTCCCCAAGGTGTTCGCATCGACCGGCACCCAGGAAGACTTCTTGATGGAAAACGGCGACACCGTCTGGGTGGACCGTGCGCCACAGGTTTACATCTATGGCGAAGTGCAGCGTCCCGGCGCGCAGATCCTGCCGCGTGATGCGACTTTGCTGCAAGCCCTGGCCACGGCCGGCGGCCTGACCCTGCGTGGCACGCAGCGAGGCATCCGCATCCACCGCCGCGACGAAGCGTCTGGCGAGGTCAAGATCTTGCAGCTGGACGTCAACGACAAGCTGCAGCCCAACGACATCATCTACGTCAAGGAAAGCCTGTTCTGATCTGAACCGGCTTCGCCAATGACAAAGGCCCGAGGTGCAAACCCCGGGCCTTTTTTGTGCCCGGTGGCATCAGACCGGGGCTGTCTGCCTCAGGCCTTCTTTTCCCAGGCCGCGGCGTAGAAGCCGTCCGTGTGGTGCACATGCGGCCACAGGCGCAGGTGGCCTGCGGGTGTCACCAGGGATTCGGCGTTCTCGACGCCGGCGGCTTCGAGCTTCTCGCGGGCATCCACCGGAATGAAGTCAGGGTGCGCCTCACTGAAAGCGTTGGCAATCACCTCGTTTTCGGCCGGCATCAGGCTGCACGTGGCGTAGACCAGGCGGCCGCCGGGCTTGAGCAAGCGCGCGGCGCTGTTGAGGATGGCCGTTTGCTTGGCCTGCAGCTCTTCGATGGCCTTGGGGCTTTGGCGCCACTTCAGGTCAGGGTTGCGGCGCAGGGTGCCCAGCCCCGAGCAGGGTGCGTCGACCAGCACACGGTCGATCTTGCCGCTCAGTCGCTTGATGCGATCATCGCGCTCGTGGGCGATTTGGGTGGCGTACACGTTCGACAGGCCACTGCGCGCGAGGCGGGGCTTGAGGTTTTCCAGGCGGTGCCCGGACACGTCAAAGGCGTACAGGCGGCCGGTGTTGCGCATCATGGCGCCCAGGGCCAAAGTTTTGCCACCGGCACCGGCGCAGAAGTCCACCACCATTTCGCCGCGCTTGGCGCCGGTCAGCAGGGCCAGCAACTGGCTGCCTTCGTCTTGCACCTCAACCTGGCCTTCCAAGTACAGGGGCAGCTTTTGCAGCGCGGGCTTGCCCTCGATGCGGATGCCGGTGGGCGCATAGGGCGTGGGCTGGGCTGGGATGCCCGTGGCCACCAGGGCCTCGATCACGGCATCGCGTTTGGCTTTGACGGCGTTGACGCGCAGGTCCAGAGCGGCGCCGGCCGACAGCGTTTCAACCAAGGCCCAAAAGCCCTCGGCGCCGAGCTGGTCGCGCAGGTTGTTCGAAAGCCAGTCGGGCAGGTTGTGCTTGAGCTTGTCTTGCAGGGTGCTGCGGTCGATTTTTTGGGTGCGTGCCAGCCAGCCAGCCTCGTCAATCGTGACGGCCTTTTTCAGCACATGCGCTTCGCCCTGCCAGGCGAGGATGGCCAGTCGGCGGTCCAGCGGGCCATGCCCGGATTGGGCCAAGTGAGCCCACAGCAGGCGCTGACGCAGCACCGCATACGCGGTCTCGGCCAGGGCATGGCGCTCGCGCTGGCCCAGCTCTTTGTGAGAGCGGAAGAAGTACGAAACGATGGTGTCGGCGGGGGCGTCGAGCTTGAGGACCTCATGGACGAGGCGCGCAGTGAGGTCGAGTAGGGCGTTTGGGTGCATGGGCCCGATTATCCCGCGGACGCTCAGGCTGTGGGGGAGATCCCGCGGTTTTGGTGCTTTGGTGATATTTCTTGACCAGTTGCGCCAAATTTGACGCTGCGGTCTAGTATCTAGCCCGGATGGCGCAAGGCCAGTTGGGGTCGCATCATGCGAGGCTAGTGGAGTGAGTCACCATGGCCGAAACACGCGTTGCCGCGTCATACGCACAGTTGTTGTACGACTACCTGGAATCCCAGGGGTTGCCTGCCGAACGCGTGCTGGGCGCGCACCGCCCCGAGCCGTCTCAGCATTTCGTGCCCATGTCCGAGTGGCAGCAGTGGCTCAAGCGGGTCGACGAACTGGAGCAGCGACCCGGTCTGGGCTTGCGCATCGCCGAAGGCATCAGTCCCAGGCATTTCGGCGTGGTGGGATATGCCGCGCTGGCGTGCGACACCTTGATGTCCGCTTTGAAGCGCATGGAGCGTTTCCACACCTCGGTGTACGACGTGAACCCGCCCGTGGTCACCCTGTTGCCTGACGGCGTGGCCATTGAATGGGGCGTGGCGCGTGGACGCCCGGGTGCTTTGGTGGACGAAACGGCGATTGCCTCGCTCGTGCAGCTCGCGCGTGACATGGCGGGGCGGTTTTTGCCCGTTCAGCGCGTGAGCTTTGTCAATCCGACGCCATCCACGGCCCAGCCTTATGAAGATTTCTTCGGTGGTGAGGTGCGTTTCAATGCGCCCGTGACCCAGCTGATTTTCGCCCCTCAATGGCTGGCGCTGCCGCTGCGCAAGTCTGATCCGGCCTTGCTGGCGCTGTTGGACCAGCAGGCCGAGCAGTTGTTGCGCGAGGTGGCCTCGGTGCCAGCGATGGTCGATGCCTGGCGGCGCACCCTGGTGCCTTTGATCCGCGAAGGGCGCACCTCCTTGGCGGCGCTGGCCGATGCCCACCACACCAGCCCACGCAGTTTGCAAAGGCGCTTGGCGGAGCAGGGCACGAGCTTTCAGCAATTGCTCGATGACACCCGACAGCATTTGGCCGAGCGCCACCTGCAAGATGGGCATCTCGAAATCGCCGAAATTGCGCTGTTGCTGGGCTACTCCGAGCAGAGCGCCTTCACGCGGGCCTTTCGCGCCTGGACCGGTCAGGCGCCCGCCAAGTGGCGTAAACGGCAGGCGGTTGATGCGGTGCAGCCTCAGCGGGGCGGCGTGGCTCACGCGGCATGAAGGCTTCGTCCCTGGCTATTGCGACTTGAGCCTCGCATCGTTGGGGATGCCCTCGATCGGGCACTCCGAGGTGCCGACGGTGGGCCGGGTGATGGCTTCGACCATCTTTTGTGTCCCCTCGGGATCTTTGATCCACTTCTCGTAAAACTCGAACGGGCAGGTGGCCACGCCCTTGTCACCTTCACCCGAATTGATCATGCCGGTGTAGCCCCGGTGCAGCAGCTTGAACAGGTGGTTCTCTGACTGCCCGGTGCTGCGCGCATCGCGGATCAAGCGCTTGCTCAAGGCGGCGTACTGGATGCCGTATTCCTCTTCGCCACACTCGCCCAATGTGCGCCCGTCAAAGCCGATGATGGCCGAGTGCCCGAAGTAGCTGTAGACGCCGTCAAAGCCTGCGGCATTGGCCACCGCCACATAGGTGTTGTTGGCCCATGCCATGGCCTTGGCCATGAGCACCTGCTGGTCTTTGGCGGGGTACATATAGCCTTGGCAGCGCACGACCAGCTCGGCGCCGCGCATGGTGCAGTCGCGCCAGATTTCGGGGTAGTTGCCATCGTCGCAAATGATCAGGCTGATCTTCATGCCCTTGGGGCCGTCGGACACATAGGTTTTGTCGCCGGGATACCAGCCTTCAATGGGCGTCCACGGCATGATCTTGCGGTACTTCTGGACGATCTCACCTTCAGGGTTCATGAGGATGAGGGTGTTGTAGGGCACCTTCTTCGGGTGCTCTTCATGGCGCTCACCAGTCAGTGAGAACACGCCCCAGACCTTGGCGTTGCGGCAGGCCTGCGCGAAGATCTCGGTCTCGTCACCGGGGATGGTGGCGGCCGTGTCCATCATCTCCTGCTTGTCATACATGATCCCGTGGGTGCTGTACTCGGGGAAGATGACGAGGTCCAGGCCTGGCAGCCCGAGCTTCATGCCCTCGATCATCTGCCGTATCTTGTGCGCGTTTTCAAGCACCTCGGCCTTGGTGTGCAGCCGAGGCATCTTGTAGTTGACGACGGCGACGCCTACGGTGTCGTCACTGCTGGAGATATCGCCGTGAAGCATGGTGCGCTCCTGATGGTTGCCAAGATGACCAGTTCATTGTGGGAATCACAGCTCAGCGGGCCAATACGTTGTTTGACGTAGTGCCGCAGACGGAGGCTGTCGTTTGACGATCATCAACCCTTCTCGTGATTTGGTCGCAGGCTTAATGGAAGCTTGCTGCCCGCGTTGACAACGTGGTTTCGATTGAGTGCAATGGCGATGCTCTGGCGCGGGAGCCCCGCGTGTCTTTCGAACAATGAATGGAGAAGACGCCATGTTCAAGTTGACTTCGATGGCCGCAGGCCTGGCCTTGATGGCCCTTCCCGGGTGGTCTGCAGCGTCCACATTCGGATCGCTGGCCAATTTCGACACGGTCAATGACACAGGCTCCACGGCCCATGGCTTTGAGATTGAGC
>CANCFV010000020.1 GCA_947377275.1 Burkholderiales bacterium
ACATCGCGACGCCCACCACCGTGGCCGACCTGATGCGCACCTTCCCGTCGGCTCACAAGCAAGTTCACCGACTCACGCCCAGCGACCACGGCCTGAGGTCAATTGGCCACATCGACTGGTTCCGCAGCTCACATCAAGCTTTATGGCCCCTGCTGGCCCGTGCCTTGCGCGAACCAAGTGAACCGCGGTCGTGCTGTCATCAAGACGGCACATGCCTAGGTTAGCGTGCGCACATGAAGTTGATGGACACCGTGACATGGCCCGGGCGCCTCGTGCGTTTTATGCGTTTTATGCGTTTTGGGCCGACCGCGCTCATGTTCGGGGCCATGCCCCTGCTGTGCGCCGCACAAACCCCTGCGCCCCTGGACGGCCGCCTGCTGGCCTGCGGCGACGACGCCCCGCCCGTGCTCAACAGCCGCTACAACAGAGGTGCAAATGGCGATGCCCCGCCAGCGGACCAGTTGCAGGCACTCGGGCGCAAGATCTTTTTTGACCCGGGCTTGTCGGCTTCAGGCAAACAGTCGTGCGCCAGCTGCCACAGCCCCGCGCATGCGTACGGTCCACCCAACGGCATCTCGGTGCAGCTTGGCGGCCCCAGGCTCAATGAACAAGGCATGCGCAGCACACCATCCTTGCGTTACGTGCACGCGCCACAGGCCTTCACCGAACACTATGTGGACCTGATGGACAACAACGGCCAAGACAGCGGACCCGCCGGCGGACGCACCTGGGACGGCCGCGTCAACCAAGCCCGCGAGCAGGCCTTGATGCCCTTACTTGACCCGAAAGAGATGGCCAACGCCAGCCTCAGCGAGGTCGTGGCACGCGTGCGCAAAGCACCCTACGCAGCCGAGTTCAACGCCCTATTGAGCCCGCCCGGCACCCGCATCCTCGACGACGAAGACGGTGTCATCAGCTGGCTGACCACCGCCATCGAGTTCTTCGAGCAATCGCCCGAAGACTTTCACCCCTTCACCAGCAAGTACGACGCCTACCTGCGCGGTCAGGCCCACTTGAGCGCCACCGAACAACGCGGCTTCAAGCTCTTCAACGACAAGAACAAAGGCAACTGCGCCACCTGCCACCCCAGTGTGGCCACCTCGTCTACGTTCATCTACCCGCGCTTCACGGACTTCGAGTTCTTCGCCTTGGGCGTGCCCCGCAACCGCCAGCTCAGCGCCAACCGCAACCCGACCTTCTACGACCTGGGCTTGTGTGGCCCATTGCGCCACGACCTGGTCGACCAAACCGCGTACTGCGGCCTGTTTCGCACGCCGACCTTGCGCAACGCCGCCTTGCGCCACAGCTTCTTTCACAACGGCGTTTTGCATTCGCTGCGCGAGGTCATTGATTTTTACGTGACACGCGACATCACGCCTGAGCGCTGGTACCCCAAAGACGCCCAAGGCCGGGTCATGCGCTATGACGACCTGCCCAAAGCCTACCAAGGGCATGTGAACCAAGACGCACCCTTCAAGCCCTTACCGGGCAACAAGCCGCGCCTGTCAGAGCGCGAAATCCAAGACCTGATGGCCTTTCTCAACACCTTGTCAGATGGGTATGGCCCCACGCCCCCGCGCCCTGCCGATCGGACCATGCACAGTCCGTCACCCCGTCACCTCGCCGCCGCAAGATGAACGCAGGTCGGTTGTGCAGACCTGCGCGCGGCGCCCTCACAACCGTGGTTGACTTCCCTCATTGAGCTGTCCAAGATGAAACCCGTGTTCACCCCCCGCGCCACGTCTGCCGTGTCCATTACCCTTGCTTTTGCCGCCTTGGTGGCCACCGGCGCCGCCATCGCGCAAACCGACCCCGTCGTGCTGAGCTTCACGACCGTGGGCGACTCGCGCCAAGACCCCGTCAAGCCTGACCCCACCCAACTCGTGAATGGCGCGCTGACTGGCCAAGATGCCCACTGGCTGCAAAACAGCAAGGCCTGGGCCCGCATCATGCGCGAGGTCACGGCCAAGAAGTCCAATCTGCTGTTCTTCAATGGCGACATGATCATGGGCTACGGCAACGCTGGCGCCACCGCCGCCACCGACGTCAACACCGTGGTCAATTCGGACCTGGTCAAGCACCATGTGCAATACGCGTTCTGGCGCGGCATGGTCGCGCCGCTGATCGAAAACGGCACTTACGTTGTGCCCGTGCCCGGCAACCATGAAACCCAGTGCAACAGCGCCAACACGACCTGCCTGGACGCCAGCGGCAACAACCTGTCCAGCGTCAATGGCGGCAAGAACGCCCTCAAGGTGAACGAGGACGCATGGCGTGCCAACATGGGCGACCTGATCGTTGACGCCACCCGCCTGAACGCTGCGCTGCCCGGCGGCCTGAGCGTGAGCAATGTCGACAACACCGACCACGCTTTGACCGACAGCCTGAGCACCCCGCAAAACCAGCTGTCGTACAGCTTTGACGTGGGCAACAGCCACTTTGCTGTGATCAACACCGACGCCACGGGCGCCGACAGCATCGCCCCCAGCACCTGGCTGGGCAATGACTTCGCCGCCGCCAGCGGCCGTGGCGCGCAGCACTTCTTTGTGTTTGGCCACAAGCCTGCCTACACCTACGACTTCACAGGCAACAACGGCAAGGCCGGCGGTCTGGACGCCATCCCCGCCAAGCGCAACGCCTTCTGGAGCGTGGTCGAGCAATACGGTGCCACCTACTTCGCGGGCCACCAACACATCTTCAACATGCGCCAGCCCATCAAGGCCGACGGCAGCGCCAGCCCCTCGTGGCAAGTGATCGTGGGCTCGGGTGGCTCGCCTTTTGACGTCAAGCAAACGGCTGCCAACCAACAGCCCTATGACCGTTACTACGCCTGGGCCAACGTGAAGGTCTACCAAAGCGGCAAGGTGCAGATCGACGCCTATGGCTTCAACGACGCCTTCGGTGCGACCAAGCTGCTGCAAAGCGCCACGCTGGCCCATTGATCACAGCTGAGCACCCGGAGCACACACATGCAAAGCAAGATCATTTTGAGCGCCATCGGCGCCGCCGCCCTGGCCGCCTTGATGCCTGCCCAAGCCCACGCCTACAGCGTGATCAACACCAACGCGCCCACCGCCCAGACCATCGGCGCCAACACCCTGGACAGCAGCAACTGGTTGGCCGAGCGCTTCACGCTCACCAGCGCGACGCAAATCGACAGCGTGCTGACCTACGTGATGTCGACCGACGCAGGCTTGGATGCGGGCACCCAGTTCACGCTGGCCCTTTACGCCAACGAAGGCAGCAACAGTCGCCCCAGCCTGAACTTCAACCTCGACAACCATGGCGCCACGTACCTGACCACGGCCACCTACGCAGCTGATGGCTGGAACGGTGCAAGCGGCCTGAACTGGAGCCTGGCTGCCGGCACCTACTGGCTGGCCATTGAAGTGGGCGACAGCTTCACCAGCCCCACCTCCCTGGTCGCACCCAACGGCGCTTTGCCGGCCTTGAGCGTGGCCCAGTACACCGGTGGACAGCACTACAGCGCGATCGCCAGCACCGAGTCCTTCGGCCTGCAAATCAACGGCACCACCACACCGGCCGTGCCAGAGCCCAGCTCATTGGCCTTGATGCTGGCCAGCCTGGGTCTGATCGGCTGGGTGAGCAAGCGCCGCTGATCGAGATCGTGCCGGGGATCCCTTATCCTCCCCGGCATGAGAATCCTCGGCATCGACCCCGGTCTGCAAACCACTGGCTTTGGCGTCATCGAAGCCGATGGCCCACGCTTGCACTACGTGGCCAGTGGCACGATCAAAACGAAAGAAGCCGCGCAAGGCGACCTGCCCACGCGGCTCAAAATCATTTTCGAAGGGGTGCGCGAGGTGGTGGCGCGCTACGAGCCCGAGCAGTCGTCGGTCGAGATCGTGTTCGTCAACGTCAACCCCCAGTCAACCTTGCTGCTGGGCCAAGCGCGCGGTGCGGCCATCGCGGGGCTCTTGTCGGCCCCCGGCGCACCCACGGTGGCCGAGTACACAGCGCTGCAAATGAAGAAGGCCGTGGTCGGTCATGGCCATGCCGCCAAGGCTCAGATCCGTCACATGGTGATGCGGCTGTTGCAGCTGCCACGCGAGCCGCACAACGACGCTGCTGACGCCTTGGGACTGGCCATTTGCCACGCACACGCCGGGCACGCCATGGCCCTGATGGCCAAGACCACGGACTTGAGCCGCCGCACGCACGCCCAGATCAAGGGCGGCCGGGTTTACTGACCCTCTTTGATCAATCGGCCCGAGGCAGACTGGATGGGGCGCGCGTTCATCGGGTAGAGCTTGCTGAAGATGGCGATCTGCTCGCGCGACATTGCAGCGGGCTGCTTCATGACCATCCACAACACGCCCTCAGAGCATGGCGGCGTGGTCAAAGAGCCCATGTACGTGAAGTACTGCTGCTGCTCGGGCAACAAGGCCTTGAGGTCCATCTGGATCAGGGCAGGCTGCTCGATGTTCTTTTCGAGCGGCAGGTTGTTCCAGACCTGCTGGACCAGCGGGTGCGCCTTGCCTTGGTCCATCAACACGGCCACCACAGCCAGCTTGCCTTCAACGTCTTTGTGCACGAGGTGGGCCACCATCTCGAACTGGCGGCCATTGATGCGCTCTTCGCTGGGGCGGTGGAAGTGGAACTGCAGCAGGTCGTAGCGACGTCCCTGCACCGTGATGCTGTTGCCCGGCTCGACATTGACCTGCACCGTGTGGCCGTTGTCGATCACACGGAAGGCCGACGGGTGGTAGTCAAACTGGATGGGGTCGAGCTGAACAGCAATGCTGTCGCGGATGTCGATCGGGCTTTGGCGTTTGCCCACCGCGCATTGCTGGAACTCGGGCTTGAGCTGCGCCCAGCTCTCAGGGCCGGTGTCGCCACCATAGGCCCAATGCACATCGTGGCCGCTGATGCCATGGCCCGCTGGTGCCGCCAACATCGGCGTGGGCGTCAAAGCGCCTTTGGCTTCACGCAAGGGGGGGCGGCGTGCGCTGGCCGGGGCTTCGGCCCCGTGGCCATGGGCATCGAACTCGGGGGCCGCGTCAGCCGCATAGACCGCATTCATCATGCCGCTTTGCGGCTTGGGTCGCTGTGCGCGCGATGGCACCTTGAGCACGGGCGCGGCTTCGCGCTTGGTGCGCACCTCTGCGATCTTTTGGTCGATCAAGTCGCGCAGTTCGGACATCGAGACACTGGCACGGGCCTCCCCGCCTGTTGACTCACCTTTGGACTCAGCCTTGCCCCCGCCCTTGCCTTCACCTTTGCCCTCAGATTTGGCCTCGACCTTGGTCTTGAGATCCGGCTTGAGCGAGGGCTTGGACTCCTTGGCCTCACTGTGTGCGGCATCGCCATGACCGCCATCGTCGCGGGGCTCAGACGCCTGTGCAGCGGCAATCAGCGCGACGCTGGCCGCCAAAGCGAGCAAGGTGGAAGACAAAGTGAAGGGGGGCTTGCGCATGATCGATCTCCGCATGACGCCGGGATGTCGGCCTCGATGCGCAGAACTTGATGCCCCGCCGCTCAGGCAGCGCGCCAAGGCGCCGCCGGATGTGAAAAAAGTGTGAAGTCAGCCGATAGGCCGGATTCTGTGCGGCCCCTTGTCTTGCGACGCAGAGCCGTGACCGCCAGTCCTCTGGGCCGCCTGTCGCCAGAGCGGCTCGATGCCACCTACCCGCACACTCCTCGGGCCAAGTCAACGTGTGCCTATTTGGTGTTGCTGCGCGTAGAGATTGCCCGTTTCACCCGGACTGAACCGGCTCGTCTCTGTTGCTCTGATCCTCACCTCGCGGTGGAGAGGCGTTACCTCCTACGCTGCCCTGTGCAGTCCGGACCTTCCTCCAGTGCGACCTTTCGGTCCTTGCACCAGCGGCGGTCTGGCTGACTTCACGGCGCCATTATCGCCGCTGCAGCCAGCCCCAAGCGAACAATCCGACCAGCATCAGCAACAAAGACGCCAAAGCCAGGCCCACCGTGCTGTGCATCACCAAAGGCGACAGCACCCCGGCCACCAAGCCATTGGATGCGCTGCCCACGAAGGCCTGCAGTGAGGCTGCCATGCCGCGGCGCTCGGGGAACAGGTCCAGCACCATCAAGGTCACCACGGGCGTCATCATGGCCCAGCCCAGCGCATACAGCCCGATCGGCCACAGCGACCAGCGCACATCGGCCTCGAACAGCAGGTTGGCGACCAGGTTGAGCAAAGACACCACCAGCATCACCGCAAAGCCCAGCTTGATCTGGCGGGCCGGTTCAATGCGCCCCGCCAGTCGCCCGCTGATGAAGGCCCCAGCCATGATGCCGCTGATGGTGCAAACAAAGAACCAGAAAAACTGCGTGGGTGCCAGGTGAAGGTGCTCGCTCAGAAACGCCGGCGCCGAGAGCACATACAAGAACATGCCATTGAAAGGCACCCCACTGGCCAGCGCCAGCAGCAAGAAGCGCGGGTGCTTGAGCAAGGCCGCATAGCCCTTGAGCAAATGCGCCGCCTCAAAGGGTTGACGCTCCGCGGGCGGCAGGCTCTCCGGCAGCAGCCACCAGTTGCTGAGCCACAGCACCACGCCCACACCGCTCAAGAACCAGAACACGGCTTGCCAGCCCGCGTGCACGAACAAGAAGCCGCCCACGATGGGCGCCACCGCCGGTGCCACCCCAAAAAACAGCGTCACTTGGGACATGACCCGCTGCGCATCGGCCGGCGGAAACAGGTCGCGGATGACGGCGCGCGACACCACGATGCCCGCCCCAGTCGACAGGCCCTGCAGCGCCCGAAAGGCCACCAACTGCCCGATGCTGGTGGACATGGCACAGCCCACCGACGCCAAGGTGAACACCGCGATGCCGGCCAACACCACTGGGCGGCGGCCCAGGCTGTCTGACAAAGCCCCGTGGAAGAGGCTCATGAAGGCAAAGGCAAACAGGTAGGCCGACAGCGTTTGTTGGATCTGCAGCGGCGTGGCCTGCAGTTGCTGCGCGATGCCCGCAAACGCAGGCAGGTAGGTGTCGATGGCAAACGGCCCGAGCATGCCCAGCGCCGCCAACAGCACCGAGAGTGACCACAAGGGCCCGCGCCATTGACGCAGGGCTTCAGAAGGGGTGTGCTGCTGCACTCAGAGCCCAGCGTTGCTCAAGCTGCGCAAAAACACATCAGGCTTTTGGAAGCCCACCACCTGCGCAGTGGTCAACTCACGGCCCTGCGGGTCAAAAAAGATCAACCCGGGTGGGCCAAACAGCTTGAAGCGCTGCAGCAAGGCCCGGTCGTCGGCGCTGTTGAGCGTCACATCGGCCTGCAGCAACACCGCGCCCTTGAGGCGGTCTTTCACCAGCGGATCGCTGAAGGTGTTGTGCTCCATCTCGATGCAGGCGGTGCACCAATCGGCATAAAAGTCGAGCATCACCGGCTTGCCCTGAGACGCAGCCCGGGCCAGCGCCGCATCGAGCTCGGCCACCGAGCGAACCACCTGGAACGGCAACACGCTGCTGTGGTTGCTGGTTTGTACCGGGCGGCCCAGCAACTGCGTCTGCACATACGGCCAGGCCGGGCGCGTGACCCAGGCGGCCATCACCAGCATCAACACGCCAAACAGCGCCTTGACGGCCGTCATCCAAGGCCCCGTGCGCGGCAACAGGCTGCCGGCCGACAAGCCCACCAGCAACAAAGGCATGCTCATGCCCCAGGCCATGGCGTACAGGGCACTGCCGCCCAGCCACACGTTGTGGGTCTGGCTGATGTAAAGCAAGGCACCGGCCAAGGGGGCCGACACGCAAGGGCTGACGATCAAGGCCGACACCACGCCCATGGCGAACACGCTGACGAAGCGGCCACCGGGCAGCTTGCTGCTGCCCGCACCCAGCCAGCTTTGCACCGAGGCGGGCAGCTGCAGTTCGTACAGGCCGAACATCGACAACGACAAGAGCACCATCAAGGCGCCAAAACCCAGCACCACCCAGGGGTGCTGCAGGTAAGCGGCCAGCCCTTGGCCCAGCAGGCCCGCGGCCACGCCCAGGGCGGTGTAGACCAGGGCCATGCCTTGCGAATAGCTCAGCGCCAGCGCGAAACCACGGCCACGGCTGACACGCTCACGCTGCCCCACGATGATGGACGATAGGATGGGCACCATGGGCAGCACGCAGGGCGTGAGCGACAAGAGCAAGCCGGCCAGGAAGAACACCACCACGACCGAACCCACGCGGCCACTGGCCAGTGCCTGGGTGATCTGGTCGCCCTGCGCGTCGGCGCTGGCACCGGCGTCGCCAGCCGCTTGTTTCAGATCCGTTGTGTCAGATGCAACCGCTGCCGGGGCGGCACCCTGCGCCGCACCATCGCCCCCCATGGGCTGCACAGAGGCCAACTCGCCCGCGGCTTTCCAGCTCAGCTTGAACTGCTTTTTCTGGGGCGGATAGCACAGCCCGGCATCGGCACACCCCTGGTATCCCACGGTCAAAATGGCCTCGCCCTGGGCGCCGGCAGGCAGGTTCACCGCCCCCGACACGTCGGCGTGATAGACCTCCAGCACCTTGTCAAAGGTGGGGTCGTGCTTGGACTGACCCGGTGGCAGGTCAACGCCCAGGCTTTGGGCCGCAGCCCCAGCCAACTGCAGCTGCGCGGTGATGCGTTCGCGGTACAGGTAGACCGCAGGCGCCAAGGCAAAATCCAACTGAACCGAGCGTGGTCCCGCTGCGCTGACCGAAACCGAAAAGGCCTTGTCTGCTGGCAAAAAGGTCTGGGCCCGCGCCCCCAAGGTCACGCCCAGCAGGGGCAACATGAGCAAGGTCAGACACAGAGCGCGCCAACGCGCCACAATGGAAGTGCAGTGAGTCATGCGCCGTATTCTGACCTGCGCGCGCTTATCCTGCAGGGCTGGCGCCCTTTTGCCGCACCTCAATACGGAGACACGCACATGAAAGCCCTCAGCATCCTCGACACCATTGGCCAGACCCCGCACGTTCGCATGAACCGCTTGTTCGGTCAAAGCGCCGAGGTGTGGATCAAGTCCGAGCGCGGCAACCCGGGCGGCTCGATCAAAGACCGCATCGCGCTGGCCATGGTCGAAGACGCCGAACGCAGCGGGGCGCTCCAGCCCGGCGGCACCATCATCGAGCCCACCTCGGGCAACACGGGCGTGGGCCTGGCCATGGTGGCCGCTGTCAAAGGCTACCGCTTGATCCTGGTGATGCCCGACAGCATGTCGATCGAACGCCGCCGCCTGATGACGGCCTATGGCGCCACCTTCGATTTGACGCCGCGCGAAAAGGGCATGAAGGGCGCCATTGCCCGCGCGCAAGAATTGGCCGCGCAGACCCCGCTGTCGTGGATCCCCCAGCAGTTCGAGAACCCGGCCAACGTGGCCGTGCACGAACGCACCACCGCCCAAGAAATCCTGGCCGACTTCCCTGAAGGGCTGGACGCGCTGATCACGGGCGTGGGCACGGGCGGTCACATCACGGGCTGCGCCAAGGTGCTCAAGGCGGCTTGGCCTCAACTCAAGGTGTACGCGGTCGAGCCCAAAGCCTCGCCCGTGATTTCGGGCGGCAACCCCGCGCCCCACCCCATCCAGGGCATTGGCGCCGGCTTCATCCCGGTCAACCTGCACACCGATTTGCTGGACGGTGTGATCCAGGTCGACGCGGAAGACGCACGCGAGTACGGCCGCCGTGCAGCCCGTGAAGAAGGGCTGCTGGTGGGCATTTCGTCGGGCGCCACGCTCGCCGCCATTGCCCAGAAGCTGCCAGAACTGCCTGATGGCGCCCGCGTGCTGGGCTTTGCCTACGACACGGGCGAGCGCTACCTGTCGGTGGACGGCTACCTGCCGGCTTGACCCGCGCAGGCCCACGATGTCGCACCGACACGCCCACCCCGCGCGAGGGCGGCTGTCCGCCTTTGTCAAGAAGAGTGGTGCTTTGACGCTGGCCCTGCTGGCCAGCATCCCGGCGTTTTACGACTCGCTGATGCCCACGCCCGGGGCTTGGGCCAACGTTCTGTACGGCCTGAGCGGCGCGCTGGTGCTGGGCTCGGTGTGGTTGCACAACCGACGCGGCCGCGCACATGCTCACGCGTCGTCCACCCAAAGCTGGACGAGTTGGCAGTCGAGCCAGAAGGGCGATGCCCTGTTGGGCTTGGCCCTGCTGGCCTGCGCGGTGTTGCCGGCCAGCAGCGCGTCGGTGCCCGCCTTGGCGGCCCGCCTCACGCTGGCCCTGGTCACCCTGTTGCGCCTGGTGGTGGTGAGCAAGCCGCTGTTCGAACACGCGGGCCTGGTTCGTTTGCTGGCCATGTCGGCGGGCGTGCTGAGCCTGTGCGGCGTGGGCTTTTACCTGATCGACCCCGATGTGCACAGCCTGGGTGATGGCCTGTGGCTGGCCTTCTCGACCGCGGCCACCGTGGGTTATGGCGACCTGGCGCCCAGCACCACGGCATCGCGCATTTTCTCGGTGTTCGTGGTGCTGCTGGGCTACGGCGTGTTGTCGCTGGTGACGGCCAGCATCGCCGCGATGTTCGTGGGCTCACAAGAGCGCAAGGTCGAGCGCGAGATCCTGCGCGAAATGCATGAGCAACTGGGCGCGGTCAAACAAGAGATCGCCCAATTGCGGGCGGCCCTGCAAAACGCGCAGGCCGCATCCACGGCAAAGCCTGGGGCAGAACAGCCCCAAGATCACGTCAACTGAGGGTTCAGCGGGACCTCAGCGCAAACGCCAGTGCAAGGTCTCGCCTCCACGAAGAGGCTTGATCTGCGCTTCGCCAAAAGGCAGCGTCTCAGGCACCACCCAGTCTTCACGCACCAAGGTGACTTGGTCGGTGTTGCGCGGCAGGCCGTAGTAGTCCGGGCCGTTGAAGCTGGCAAAGGCTTCGAGCTTGTCGAGTGCACCTGCCGCTTCAAACACCTCGGCATACAGCTCCAGGGCGCATGGCGCGGTGTAGCAACCTGCACAACCTGATGCGTGCTCTTTCAGGTGCGACGCGTGTGGTGCGCTGTCGGTGCCCAAGAAGAACTTGGCACTGCCGCTGGTGGCCGCTTGCACCAAGGCCAGGCGGTGCTCCTCGCGCTTGAGGATGGGCAGGCAGTAATAGTGCGGGCGCACGCCGCCCATGAAGATGGCGTTGCGGTTGTAGAGCAAATGCTGTGGCGTGATGGTGGCGCCCACGAAGCGATCAGCCTCGTTCACATACTGCGCGGCCTCTTTGGTGGTGATGTGCTCAAAAGCCACCTTCAGCTCAGGGAAATCGCGGCGCAGCGGGATGAGCTTGTCGTCGATGAAAGCCTTCTCGCGATCGAACACGTCGACATCCCCATCGGTGACCTCGCCGTGCACGCACAGCACCAGGCCTTCGCGCTGGATGGCCTCCAAGGCCTTGTAGGTCTTGCGCAGGTCGGTCACGCCCGCATCGGAGTTGGTGGTGGCACCGGCGGGGTATAGCTTGAAGGCCACCGCGCCCATGGCCTTGGCACGCACCACCTCTTCGGCTGGCGTGTTGTCGGTCAGGTACAGCACCATCAAAGGCTCGAACGACAAGCCCGCAGGAACGGCCGCGCGGATGCGATCGCGGTAACCCGAGGCCTGGTCTGCCGTCAGCACGGGCGGGCGCAGGTTGGGCATCACGATGGCGCGGGCGAACTGGCGAGCCGTGTCAGGCACCACTGCGGCCATGGCCGCGCCATCGCGCACATGCAGGTGCCAGTCATCAGGACGGGTCAGGGTGATGGACGAGGGCGTGGCAGCGGTCATGGTGTGGCGGCAAATGGCATAAACAGGAATTTTCTCATTTCCGACACGCCTTGTGCGCCCCTCCCTAGCCCTTGGGGTGCCACCCGACAACTTAGGGCCCCAGCCTTAGGGATGCGCCACCAGCGGCCTCCCCAAGCCTAGGGAGGCGCGCTTGTGGGCCCAAGCAAGCCTGCCTAGCCTGCACTCCCATGCCCGCCCACACCGGGTGGCGCAACCCAACGGAGTCTTGCATGCGAGCTTTCAACCGCCATCTCACACGGGGCCGACCCAGGCTCTGGCAACTCGGCATGCCTTTGGGCATGGTCTTGACCGCCCAACTGGCCACCGGCCTGAGCGCCCAAGCTCAGGTCACCGCACCGCCCGGCGTGCGCGTGGAAACCGTCTCGATGTCGGCAGACCAGACAGTGCTGCGCGTGATCGTTCCCGCGCCCAAGCTGCGCAGCGTGGAGACCCCAGCCGGACCCTTCCAGCGCTTCCAGTTCAGCGGCGGTGGGGGCGTCAGCAGCGACAGCGCCGATGTGGGCACCCCAGAGCTGCCCACATCAGGCTTCTCGGTGGCCCTGCCGGTCGATGGCAAAGGCGGCACGATCGACATCACGCCAGAGGGTGGCATCCAGCGCCTGAGCGCCCGCCTGTACCCGGTGCAAGCACCCGACTCTGGCAACCGCTTTGACCGCACGGGCACCAAGTTCGAATTCAACGCCGACGTCTGGGCCAAGGGTGTCAAAAAGCCCGGCCAAAAAACCGGCGAACGGGCGGTCTACCGAGGCGACGCCAACATCCAGGGCTACCAACTCTCCCCCTATGGCTACGAGCCTGGCACGGAGCTGCTGACCTACTTCCCCAGCTACCTCGTCACCATCAAGCACCCCGGCAGCTGCTTCACCTACGACCGCCTGCAACTCAAGGGTGCACTGAGCACCACCCAAAAGGCTGGCTTCGATGGCATCGACCAACGCATCGAAGCCATGCCGCAAGGCGCTGTGCAGTTTGCGGTCAACAAAAGCCTGCTCAGTGAGCTGCGCTGTGCCCCGCCCATCGCCTTCAACCCAGCGGCGCTGGGTGTGCGTTACCTGATCGTCACGCACCCCAACTTCAAAGCGGCGGCCGACACCCTCAAGGCGCACAAACAAGCCTTGGGAATTTCAACCCAAGTGGTCACCACGGCTGAGATCACTGGCGGGGGCGCTGCGGCCACCGACGCACAAATTCGCAACTGGATCGCGTCGTACTACAACAGCCACCTGATCCGGCCCAAGTGGCTGCTGCTGATGGGTGACGCCGAGTTCCTGCCCACGCACTACGACCTCAAGAACCACTGGGACAAGGCCAAGAACGCGGGCGACATGTGGTTCGGCCAGTTCTTGCCTGGCGCCACGGCCACCACCATCCCGCCGTTTGGCATCGGCCGCTTCCCGGTCGACACCTTGCAGCAGGCCAACACCATCGTCTCCAAGGTCATGGCCTTTGAAAACGCGCCACCGCTCAGCGTGCGCTTCAAAGAGGACTTCTACAGCCGACTGACCTTCGCGTCGTACTTCCAAACCCGAGACAACAACCAACCGCTCAACACGCCGACCCGTGACAAGCGCTGGTTTGTGGAGACCACCGAGATCGTGCGCGACCACGTCACTGGCCTGGGCTACAACGTGCCCCGCCTGTACACCGCCGACAGCGACGCCGACCCGCAGTTCTACAACAGCGGCGCGGCCATCCCGGCTGAATTGCGCAAGCCCGCCTTTGCCTGGAACGCCACGGCCAACGACGTGGTCAAGGCCATCAACGAGGGCACGGCTCTGGTCTACCACCGCGATCACGGCTGGTGGGATGGCTGGGGGGACCCCGGCTTTTTCACCGGCAACCTGGGCTCGGTGGCCGTTACCAACAACCAGTTCCCGGTCGTGTTCAGCATCAACTGCGCCAGCGGCGTGTTTGACAACGAAACCGTCGACCTGAGCGGCAACAAGATCGACACGGGCTATGGCATGTCCGTCTCCAGCGCCTATTGGGCCGAGGCCTTCTTGCGCAAACCCGATGGCGCGCTGGCCATCATCGGCGACACGCGCCAAAGCAGCAGCACCGACAACAACCAACTCACACTGGGCCTGTTCGACGGCATCTTCCCTGGCCTGGTCAACACCTTTGGCACCAGCAGCCCCGTGCAGCGCCTGGGCGACCTGTTGAACTACGCCAAGACCTATGTGCAAGACGTGGCCAACGGCTCCCAAACGAACCGCCACCCACTCAACAGTGGCGGCAGCCGCCCCGGCATCTTCAACCTGCAGCAAGAGCTCAACATCTACAACCTGCTGGGTGACCCGACCGTCAAGTTGCGCGTGACACCGCCTTGGAAGTTGGGCTTGCCATCGGTGCTGCTGCAAGGCAAGCAGGCCCGCATCAAAGTGCCCATTCAGCCAGGGTGCTTGACCTGCCCACCCAACCTGCCTCGGCCCGAATGGGTCAGTGCGGTGGCGCTCGACCCAGAGACCGGCGTGATCGTGGGCCGTGGCGTGCTCAATGCCGACGGCGTGGGTGACATCGACCTGGGCGACTTCGCTGGCAAGAACATCTGGGTGCGCGTGGGCTCAGCCGATGGCACCTCCGCGCAGGCCGCCGCGGTGGAGACCGACAGCGATGGCGACGGCATTCCCGACAGCCGCGACAACTGCATCTACGTGCCCAACCGCGACCAGCTCGACACCGATGGCGACGGCTATGGCAACGCCTGCGATGCCGACCTGAACAACGACGGTTTCGTCAACTCGCTCGACCTGTCGCTGATGCGCTCGCAGTTCGCCCTCCGCGGCGTGGCCGGCGACCTCAATGGCGACGGCATCGTCAACTCGCTCGACGTGGCGCGCTTTGGCCGGCTCTTCGGCAAAACACCCGGCCCATCGGCCTGGCACCTCACGGGCTCGCGCCTGTGAGTCGCGCCGCTGTGCTTGACACACCCTTTTCAAAACGCCCTGTTCAAACCAACCCTTGGAGCTTCACATGACACACACACGCAACCTCTTGGCCACCACCGCTCTGTTCCTGGCCGTGGCCACATCCGCCCAAGCGCAAAGCGTGACGGCCTTGCCCTCGCTCAGCCAAGTCCACCTTGGCGATGCCTTCACCGTGGCCATCCAGGCCACCGACTTTGTGGACCGCATCGTGGGTGGGGGCTACAACATCGCCTTTGACCCCACCGTGCTGCGCCTGGACGGCATCGACATCCCGGCCAACTGGGAGTTCGCCCGGTCCACAGGCACCTTGGACGCGGCCACCGGCAAGGTCAGCGACATTTACTTCAACACCTATGTGGCCCCCATCAAAGGGGACTTTCTGACCAGCACCCTGCGCTTCACCGCCCTGTCCAGCGGCCACTCGCAGATCACGGTGAGCGACTCACCCTCCTTCCCCTTCGGCAATGAAGACGCCCTGGCCGTGCCTGTGAACTACCTGAGCGGCAGCGTGACGGTGACGGCGGTGCCCGAGCCGCAAACCCTCAGCCTGATGCTGGCGGGCATGGCCATCGTGGGTGCCGTGGCCGCGCGACGCAGCAAACAGGCCTGAGGCGGCAGGTGGGCAGGCTCAAGCGACCTGCTCACCGCCGGCTTGCTGAAGGCGCCACATCTGCGCATAGCGCCCGTCCTGCGCCAGCAGGTGCGGGTGCGTGCCACGTTCGATGATGTGGCCGTGCTCCATCACCAAAATCTCGTGCGCATGCACGATGGTGGACAAGCGGTGCGCGATCACCAGCACCGTCTTGCCCTTGGCCACCGCGGCCAACTCGGCTTGGATGGCCCGCTCATTGGCAGAGTCGAGCGCCGAGGTGGCCTCGTCAAACACCAAGATCGGCGGGTCTTTGAGCAGCGTGCGGGCAATGGCCACGCGCTGCTTTTCGCCACCCGAGAGCTTCAGGCCACGCTCGCCCACCATGGTCTCGTACCCCTTGGGCGTGCTGCTGATGAAATCGTGTATGCGTGCGGCTTGCGCGGCCTGCACCACCTGCTCGTGCGTGGCCTCGGGCCGCCCGTAGGCAATGTTGTAGGCCACCGTGTCATTGAACAGCACCGTGTCTTGCGGCACGATGCCGATGTGGCGGCGCAGGCTGTCTTGCGCCAGGCCCTTGATGTCGTGCCCGTGCACGGTGACACGGCCACCCTGCACGTCATAGAAGCGGTACAGCAAGCGCGCCAGCGTCGACTTGCCCGAGCCCGATGGGCCCACCACGGCCACGGTCTGGCCTGCGGGGATCTCGAAGCTCACGTCATGCAAGATGGGCCGCGCCGGGTCGTAGGCAAACTGCACATGGTCAAAGCGCACGGCAGGCGGCCCCTTGAGCAGCAGCGGCTTGGCATCGGGCGCATCGGCGATCTCACGCTCGCGCTCCATCAAGGTGAACATTTTGTCCAGGTCGACCAGGGCCTGTTTGATCTCACGGTAGATCACACCCAAAAAGCCCAGCGGGATGTAGAGCTGGATCATGAAGGCATTGACCATGACCAGGTCACCCACCGTCATGCGGCCTTCGACCACACCCTGCGTGGCCCGCCACAGCATGCAGATCAGGCCCACGGCGATGATGGCCTGTTGACCCGCGTTGAGCAAAGACAAGGTCTGCTGCGTCTTGACGCCCACGGCACGCAGGCGCTCCAGCGCTTCGTCGTAACGGCGCGCCTCAAAGGCTTCGTTGTTGAAGTACTTGACGGTTTCGTAATTGAGCAGCGAGTCGATCGCACGGCTGTGCGCTTTGGAGTCCAGCTCGTTCATCTCGCGCCGAAAGCGCGTGCGCCACTGCGTGACCGTGACCGTGAAGGCCACGTAAAACACCAGCGCCACAAGCGTGATCCAGGCAAAAGCCATGTCGAACTTGGTGGCCAGCAGCGTCAGCACCAGCGTGACCTCAATCAGCGTGGGCACGATGCTGTAGAGCGAATACGAGATCAGCGAGTGCACAGCTCGGGTGCCGCGCTCGATGTCCCGCGTCATGCCGCCGGTCTGGCGCTCTAAGTGAAAGCGCAGGCTCAGCGCATGCAAGTGGCCAAACACCTTGAGCGAGATGCTGCGCGCCGCGCCCTCGGTGGCCTTGGCAAACACCAGCTCGCGCAGCTCGGTGAACAGCGAGGTCGACAAACGCAGCAGGCCATAACCCAGCAGCAAGCCAGCGGGCACGACCAGCAGTGCCTGGGGGCTGGCCGCATTCGGCGCCAGCCGGTCGACCAGGTTCTTGAGCAGCAAAGGCACGCCCACGTTGGCCAGCTTGGCGCCGACCATGAAGCCCAAGGCCAGCATCACGCGCCACTTGTAGGTCCACAGATAGGGCCACAGCGTGGCCAGGGTGTCGCGCTCAGACCGCATGGGGGCGTTCGGGTCGATGGCAGTTTGTGGCGTGGGGGCGTGTGCGAACTGGCGCATTCTGGAACAATGCCAATCTTGATTGTTGATTGCAGCCGATTGTCGGCTCGTTTTGGCCATGACCGCATCCCCTGCCCCCAATACCCTCTTGACCCCCAAAGAGCTGCACCCCGAGATGGAATTGGTCATGCGCGTCATGCCCATGCCCAAAGACGCCAATGGCAATGGCGACATCTTTGGCGGCTGGATCATGTCGCAGGTGGACCTGGCTGGCTGCGTGCTGCCTGCGCGCGTATCGCGTGGCCGGGTCACCACGGTGTCGGTCAATGAGTTCGTTTTCCGCAGTGCGGTATCGGTGGGCGACCTGCTGAGCTTTTACGCCCGCGTTGAGCGCATCGGCAACACGTCGATCACCGTGCACGTCGAAGTCTGGGCCGAGCGCCGCCCGTCCGAGCCCATGCTGGTCAAGGTCACCGAGGCCAAAGCCACTTACGTGGCCATCGACCGCGACGGGCGCCCGCGCCCTGTGCGCCCCGTTTGAAGCCAATCTCGCCAAGAGGGCCTCGGCTTTCCGGCGTACAGTGTTTTCATCTCACCTGCAGGACCCTTCGATGCACCACCTCGCCCCCATCAACACCCGCACCGCGCACCTGGCCGCTCAGCGTGCGCGCAAGGCCGCTGAACAACAACGCCGCATGATGCGCCTCGCCAGTGCCCTGGTGGGCCTTGGCATCCTGGCCACAGGCTTGCTGAGTGCGTTCCAAACACACGCAGCCACACCGACGGCCAGCGCCACGTCCGCAGCCCAAGCCCAAACGGGCGTGGTGCAGTCGGTGCAAGCCGTCGAGGTCAAAGGCAAGGGCAGCGGCGCTGGCGTGGTGGCGGGCGCCCTGCTGGGTGGCCTGGTCGGCAACCAAATGGGCAGGGGCACCGGCAACACGGTCATGACCGTGGGCGGTGCCGTTGCCGGTGGTTACGCGGGCAACGAGGTCGAGAAGAACGCGAAAAAGCACACCGTCTACAAAACCAGCGTCAAACTGGACGATGGCAGCCTGCACAGCTACACCGAGTCCAAGGCCTTTGCGGTAGGCGCCCGTGTGAACGTGGCCGGCAAACACCTCCAACTCGCCCCCTGACCTTTGATTCGCCTCAAACCCGGTGCGCCTTGCGTGCCGGGTGTTCGTGCGACGATCCCGGCATGCAAGCTCTCAACCCGACCTCGCTCGATCAGGTCCCCGGCAACCTGCGTGAGCAGGGCTGGTCCGTGATCAGCGCCCCCCTTTTGCTCGACTGGGTGCACGCCGATGCCGCCCGGGCCAAAGCCCTGCACGCCAGCTGGTCTGACCTCCCGGCCGACCCCCACCTGCGCGACGGCGGGCACTACCGCTTCAGGCGCCACAGCTGCTTCACGCTCGACACGGCCCGCGCCCAACTGACGCAAACCCCGCACCGCGCCCACTGGCAGCCTGTGACCTACAACGCCCTGCACGGTGGCTTTGAGCGCTGGTTCGAGCCCATGCACGACGCGGTCTGCCAAGACCCCATGTGGCAAGCCTTGCTCACGCAGCTCGGCACCTTGCTGGCACAAGTCAAGCCCGTTGACACTTGGTACATTGAGGCGCACCAGTTCCGCGTCGACACCACAGGCGGCATCGGCCGCCCCACGCCGGAAGGCGCACACCGCGATGGCGTGGACTTCGTGGCCGTGCTCATGCTCGAGCGGCACGAGGTCAAGGGTGGCGAAACACGTGTGTTCGAGGCCGATGGCCCGCACGGCGTGCGCTTCACACTCCAGCAACCCTGGGGCACCCTGCTCCTCGACGACGCCCGCGTCATCCACGAGTCCACCCCCATCCAACCACTGGGTGAGCATGGCTGGCGCGACACCCTGGTCCTGACCTTCAAACAGGGCGGCTTCCAGGGGCCTTGAGAGGCCCGCTCAAGCGGTGCCGAATTTGGTGTCGAAGCGGATGCCAATGGACTGCAGCAGCGTGGTGGGCAGCACGCCCCCCGCGCACACGATCACCGCGTCGTTGGGCAGCACTTGCTGCCCCTCCTGTATGTTCAAGGTGACCTGATCGGCCTCGATCTGGGCCACGGTGGATTGCAGCAGAACCTGCAATTTGCCAGCCTGCTCCATTTGCTTGAGCTTCTGGCGGTTTTTGTCTTTCACGCGCGAAAACGCCTGGCTGCGGTAAGACAAGGTCACCTGCGTGCCGGGCTCTTGCGCCAATGAAATGGCGGCCTCCAAGGCGCTGTCGCCCCCGCCCACCACCAGCACGCGCTGGCCACGGTACTGCTCGGCGTCCACCAGGCGGTACACCACCTTGCTCTGCTCCTCGCCGGCCACATCCAGCTTGCGCGGTGAACCCCGGCGACCCAGCGCCAGGAGCACGGTCTTGGTCTCATACGCCCGCTGGCTGCTGCGCACGATGAAGCCGCCGTCCTCGGTCGGGTCGATGCCCTCCAGGCGCTCGCCAAACTGAAAGCGCAGCCCTGTCTTGTCGACCACGCCGTGCCAGAAGGTCAGCAGCGTCTCTTTGGCCACCTCGGTGCCCAGGCTCATCGAGCCCACCACGTCCAGCTTGACGGGAGCGGTCATGGTGATCTTGTTGCGGGGGTAGTGGTACACGGTGCCACCCAGCGCGTCTTCCTGCTCGATGATGGCGTAGCGCATCTTGTGGTGCATGGCGCTCAAGCCAGCAGAAATGCCCGCCGGACCGGCCCCCACGATGACCACGTCCAGCGGCGCTTTCGAGGCACTGGCCTGCGCCTTCTTGTACAGCGCGGCCATGGCTTGGCGGCCCTGCTCGGCGGTCTTGCGGATCAGGCCCATGCCGCCCAACTCACCGGCAATGAAGATGCCGGGCACGCTGGACTCGAACTCCTTGCTCAACTGCGGGATGTCCACGCCGCGGTCGGCCGTGCCAAAGACCAGCGTCAATGCCTGCGTCGGGCAGGCCGCGATGCAAGCGCCATGGCCAATGCAGGCCGACGCGTTGATCAAGGTGGCCTTGCCATTGACGATGCCCAGCGCCTCTTCAGGGCAGGCCTTGGCGCACGCGCCAGAACCAAAACAGCGGTTCGGGTCGACCACAGGGTGCAAGGAAGCGGGCTCGTGCAAGCCCGCTTGTTTGGACTCGCTCAAGGCCGTCTCAGCGGCTTGCAGCTTGCGGCGGCGGATCAGCACATGCACGCCAACGGCCAGGGCGGCAGCGCCCAAGTAAACGGGAAGGTAAGCGGGCAACAACATGGGCAAGGGCCAACAACTCGAACAAGCCAAGCAAGTCGGCCTGCGGGGAATTCCCCGTTCACGCACCACCACACCGGCGATGCCTCACGCAAGACGATACGTCCAAGCGCGCTTCATGTTTGTAAGAAATCTAAACAAAAGTGCTAAAAGCACATTTATAGCAGAGCCGATCCTTAGAATCCGAGCACCATGGCGTGGCCGTCCACCCTGAAGTCGCCGAGAAAGTACCCGTCCTCATGGACACGCCTGCCACCGCAATCAAACCACCCTCGCCGCCCCTGCGCGCCGACCTGCTGATCTACTTGGCGCTGCTCGCCTTGGGGCTGGCGGCGTGGTGGATCTCCGAGCAAGGCTGGTTCACACCCTGGTCTCGCACCGGCTATTGGTTGGGTGTGGCTGGGGGCGTTTCCATGCTGTTGCTGTTCACCTACCCGCTGCGCAAGCGCTGGCGACTGACCTACAGCTGGGGCCCTGCAAAGGTCTGGTTCGCGGCGCACATGGTCCTGGGCATCTTGGGGCCCTGGTTGATCTTGCTGCACTCGACCTTCCAGATCGCCTCCACCAACGCCGCCGTGGCGCTGTTCTCGATGTTGATCGTGGCGCTCAGCGGCGTGGTCGGGCGCTTCTTGTACGTGCGCTTGCACGCCGACCTGCGCGGTGAAAAGGCCTCACTGGCCAGCCTGCGGCACAGCATGAACCATGCGCACCAAACGGCCGACACCCAACTGGCCAGCATGCCCACGGTGCGCCATGCGCTCAACGACTTCGAGACCAAAGTGCTCGACAGCGCACCAGGCAGCAGCCCCGGACACCTGTGGCGCTTGTGCGTGCTGCCCATCCACAAACAGCGTCTGACGCGACTGTGCAAGCTGGAGGCCAAACAGGCCACCAAAGCCATGGCGCGCCAACTCGAGTGGACGCCCAAACAGGCCCTGGCCCACTTCCGCAGCTGCAGCGAGCAAATCGAGGCCCACGGCGCGGCCGTGCAACGCGTGGCGCAATTCCAGACTTTTGAGCGCTTGTTCTCGCTGTGGCACGTGGCCCATGTGCCCTTCGTCTGGATCATGGTGTTTTGCGCCATCTTCCACGTGGTGGCGGTGCATGCCTACTGAAGCCATGGGCGGCGGGGCGCGCTCGTGAAGCTGTTGCTAAACGCCTTGCTCAAGCTGATGCTGGCCGCTGTGCTGGCATGGGCGGGGTGGATCACGCCTGCGCGGGCGCAATCCATCGAGTCGGTGCTGGCCCCTGGCGAGCTGATCGCAGGCCACGCCAAGGTCGAAAACGACTGCGCCAGCTGCCACGTGCGCTTCAACCCCAAAGGGCAAGATGCGCTTTGCACCGTGTGCCACAAAGAGGTCGGGCTGGACCTCAAGAACCGAACCGGCTTTCACGGCAAGCCCAAGTCAGCGGCCACCTGCCGCAGCTGCCACACCGACCACAAAGGCCGCCAGGCCAAGATCGTGCAGCTCGACACCAAGCGCTTTGACCACAGCCAGACCGACTACCCGCTCAAAGCCAAGCACGAACGCGTGGCCTGCGAGAAGTGCCACACGGCAGGCAAGAAACACTGGCAAGCCCCCAGCGACTGCCTGAGCTGCCACAAGAAAGACGATGCCCACAAGGGCGGCATCGCGGGCAAATGCTCTGACTGCCACAAAGAGACCGGCTGGAAAGACACCGACTACGACCACGGCAAGAAGACCCGCTTTGCGCTGGAAGACAAGCACGCCAAGCTCAAGTGCGACGACTGCCACGCCAACGGCCGCTACAAAGACACGCCCCGCACCTGCATCGGCTGCCACAAGAAAGACGACGAGCACAAAGGCCAGTACGGCAGCAAGTGCGAAAGCTGCCACAGCGCCAAGGCATGGAAAGACATCGGCTTCAACCACGATACCGACACCGGCTACGCCCTGCGCGGCAAACACCGCAAGACCGCCTGCAACGACTGCCACACCGGCCCGATCTACAAACAAAAGCTGCCCCAACAGTGCTGGGATTGCCACAAGAAAGACGACAAGCACAAAGACACCTTGGGACGCGACTGCGCCTCATGCCACAGCGAGTCAGGCTGGAAAGACCCACCGCGCTTTGACCACGACAAGACCCCCTTCCCACTGCTGGGCAAGCACACCAAGGCCGACTGCAAGGACTGCCACAAGAGCAACCTGTTCAAAGAAGCCCCTTCAGATTGCTACGCCTGCCACAAGAAAGACGACAAGCACGAAGGCACGCTTAGCAAGGCCTGCGTGGACTGCCACAGTGAGCGCGACTGGAAAACCACTGCGGGCCGCTTTGACCACGACCGCACCCGCTTCGCCCTGCGCAACGCGCACGCGGCCGCCAAGGTCAAGTGCAGCGACTGCCACCAAGGTGGCCCCAGCAAGCTCAAGGGCACGGCCAGCGACTGCTACGCCTGCCACAAGAAAGACGACAAGCACGAAGGCACCCAGGGCAAGCAGTGCGCGCAGTGCCATGGCGACAAGGACTGGAAGGCAACCGTGTTCGACCACGGCAAGACCCGCTTCCCGCTGACCGGCGGGCACGTACGCATCGAGTGCAAGTCGTGCCATGTAAGCAAGCGCTTCAAGGATGTGCAGCGCGAATGCGTGGCTTGCCACCTCAAAGACGACACCCACAAGGGCCGTTTGGGTGACCAGTGCGAGAGCTGCCACAACGCACGGCACTGGAAAGCGTGGGACTTCAACCACGCCAAGCAAACCAAGTACCCCTTGACCGGAGGACACGCTCGCGTGAAGTGCGAAGCCTGTCACAGCCAGCCGGCACCCAAAGGCAAAGCCATCGCAGAAGTGGGGCAGCGCTGTGTGGACTGCCACGAACGCAACGACGTGCACGACGGTCAGTTCGGGCGGCGCTGCGAGCTGTGCCACGTGCCGGCGTCGTGGTTACAAACAGATAAACATGCGCGGGCACGCGACATCCAGCCACCTATAATGAATGTGCAGTTTTCACATTTAATGGGCATCAGCAGTCGCCTCAGTCCCAATCGTTTCGTCCATGCCCACCTCTGACACCCGCAACCGCATGCTTCAACTGGCCCTGAGCTGGTTGGCCATGCTCATGCTGGTGATGGCCGGATGGACGCCGATGCAGGCCTCGGCCCAAGGGGCCAACCCGAAGTTCGAGCACTTCAAAACAGGTTTCCCACTCAGCGGCTCGCACACCACAACGCGCTGCGAGTCGTGCCACATCAACGGGGTGTTCAAAGGCACACCGCGAGACTGTCAGACCTGTCACACCACGGGCTCGCGCTTCTCGCGTGCCAACGCGACCATGCCGAGCAACCACATCCCGGTGTCGGTCAAGCAAACCTGCGACTCGTGCCACGGCACGCAAGCGTTCTCGGGCGTTCGTTTTTCGCACAGCACGATGACCGCTGGCGCCAGCTGCCAGTCGTGCCATGACGGCATCCACTCGCCAGGCAAGCCGAGCAACCACATCCCCACCCGGGCCAACTGTGAGACCTGCCACACATCCTCTTCGTGGAGCAGCAACGCCCGCCCCGATCACAGCACGTTCACCACGGCCACCGACTGTGTCGGTTGCCACAATGGTGGCCCGGCCAGTGGCAAGCCCTCAGGGCACATTCCAGTGTCAGCGAACTGCGTGAGCTGCCACGCTGTCACCAGCTGGAAGCCCACCAACTTCAACCACACCCAGGTCAACACCTCGGGCCAGTGCGCCACCTGCCACACGGGCAACAACCCGCCAGCCGACGGCAAGCACAACAAGCACATCCCGACCAGCGGCATCAGTGGCATCGCCTCGGCGAGTTGCGACAGCTGCCACAAGGGCGGCTTCAGTGCCTGGAGCAACGGCAAGTTCCACGCGAACAACGCCGTGAGCGGGCAATGCGCCACCTGCCACCTCAATGGCGCGAACTTCGACATCGTTGGCAAACCCAACAACAGCACGCACGCCAGCGTGACCGGCAACTGCGAAAAGTGCCACGCCACGGGCAACAGCTGGGCCGTGTCCAAGGTCGACCACAGCCAGTTCAACGCCAGCACCACCTGCAGCAGCTGCCACAACGGCACGGGCGCCACCGGCAAGCCCACCACCCACGTGCCCACGAGCGTGAACTGCCTGAGCTGCCATACCACCAGCGCCTGGAAGCCAAGCAAGTGGAACCACACGCAGGACACCAGCACGACCTGCAGCACCTGCCACTCCAACCCTTACGCCACCAGCAAGCCGTCGAACCACATCCCGGTGAGCTCCGGTTGCAACAGCTGCCACGGCACCACCAGCTGGAAGCCCAGCAGCTTCAACCACACCCAGGTGAGCACCACGGGCCAATGCGCCACTTGCCACTCGGGCAGCAACCCGCCAGCCGATAGCAAGCCCGCCAACCACATCCCGACCACTGCCACGGTGGGCGTGAACAACGCCAGCTGCGACACCTGCCACAAGGGCAGCCTCACCTCGTGGGCCACCGGCAAGTTTCACAACAACGTTACGGTGGTTGGGCAGTGCGCCGCATGCCACCTCACGGCCCAATTTGGTCTGACCGCTAAGCCCAACAACAACACGCACAGTGGCGTGACAGGCAACTGCGAGCAATGCCACAAGACCAGTGGCTGGGCAGGCGCCACGGTGGACCACAGCAAGTTCACCTCTGCCACGCAGTGCGCCAGCTGCCACAACGGCACCACGGCCACCGGCAAGGACAACAGCCACATCCCCGTGACGGGCAATTGCACCAAGTGCCACAGCACCTCGGGCTGGAAGCCAACGTCCTGGAACCACACCCAAGAATCCGTTACGCAGTGCGCCACCTGCCACAACGGTGTCTACTCAACCACCAAGCCCGGTAACCACATCCCGGTGACGGCGGTGTGCAGCACCTGCCACACCACCACCAGCTTCAAGCCCAGCAGCTTCAACCACACGCAAGTGAGCACGGCGGGGCAATGCGCCACGTGCCACACCGGCATGAACCCGCCGGCAGGTGGCAAGGCGCTCAGCCACATCCCCACCACGGCCACGGTGGGCGTGGCCAACGCCAGCTGCGACACCTGCCACAAGGGCGGCTTCACAGGCTGGAACAACGGCCTGTTCCACAACAACGTGTCGGTGGTGGGCCAGTGCGCGTCGTGCCACATGACCAACCAGTACGGGCTGACCAGCAAGCCCAGCAACAGCACGCACAGTGGCGTGACAGGAAACTGCGAGCAATGCCACAAGACCAGTGGCTGGGCGGGCGCCACGGTGGATCACAGCAAGTTCACCTCTGCCACACAGTGCGCCAGCTGCCACAACGGCACCACGGCCACCGGCAAGGACAACAACCACATCCCCGTGACGGGCAATTGCACCAAGTGCCACAGCACCTCGCGCTGGACACCCACCAGCTGGAACCACACGCAAGAGTCGGTCACACAGTGCGCCACCTGCCACAACGGCGTGTACTCGCTCACCAAGCCCGGTAACCACATCCCGGTCACGGCGGTGTGCAGCACCTGCCATACCACCGCCAGCTTCAAGCCCAGCAGCTTCAACCACACGCAAGTGAACACGTCGGGACAATGCGCCACCTGCCACACAGGCATGAACCCACCGGCCGACGGCAAGCCAATGAACCACGTCCCCACCACGACGACGGTGGGCGTGACCAACAACAGCTGCGACACCTGCCACAAGGGCAGCTTGACGACGTGGAGCACGGGCAAGTTCCACAACAACGTGACCGTGATCGCGCAATGTGCCAGCTGCCACCTCACGCCGCAGTTTGGTCTGACCAGCAAACCCAACAACGCCACACACAGCGCCATCTCCGGCAACTGTGAGCAGTGCCACAAGACCAGTGGCTGGACAGGTGCACGCGTCAACCACAGCACCTTCAACGCCACCACACAATGCGGCACTTGCCACAACGGCAACGGCGCCACGGGCAAACCGGGCAACCACGTGCCCACCACGGCCAACTGCATCAGCTGCCACAGCACCTCGGTGTGGACCCCTGCGAACTGGACCCACACCCAGATCGTGGTGACCAACCAATGTGCCAGCTGCCACACCGGCGGCTACGCCAACGCCGATGGGCGACCTGGCAACCACATCCCCTACCAGTCGATCACGGCGAGCGCCGCGGCCAACTGCGACACCTGCCACAGGGGCAGCTTCAAGATCTGGAGCAACGGCCAGTTCCACGCCAACGTGACGGTGACGGGGCAATGCGCGTCTTGCCACACCGGCGGCTTCCTGGGCCCTGACCCCAAGCCGGGCAACCACATCCCTTACCAAAGCGTGATCGGATCGGCCAACGCAGGTTGCGAGACTTGCCACAAGGGCGGCTTCAACTCGTGGGCCAGCGGCAAGTTCCACGCCAACGTCAACGTCACAGGTCAGTGCGCCACTTGCCACAACGGCTCCTACCTGGGGCCAGACAAGAAGCCCGGCAACCACATCCCCTACCAGAGCGTTGGCGCCTCGGTGAACGCTGGGTGCGAGACCTGTCACAAAGGCAGCTTCACCTCGTGGGCAACGGGCAAGTTCCACAACAACGTGACGGTGACCACGCAGTGCAAGACCTGCCACATGGGTGGCTTCCTGGGCGCGACCATGAAGCCCACCAACCACATCCCTGAGTCGCAACTGCTCAACGGCACCAACATGGAATGCAATGCCTGCCACAAGAGCACGGCGGCCGGCGGCTTTGGCACCACGGTGATGGACCACAACAACAGCCAGGGCAATGGCTCGGGCTATTGCTATGCCTGCCACCGGTCTGGCACGGCCTTCTTGGGCCCGATGGAGCGCAAGTCGCTCACCCACCGCAAGAGCACCGGTGTTTTTGACTGCTCACAGTCTGGATGCCACCGCCCTGTGGGCAATGAAGGCACGACCTATCGCAGCTGGTGAGCCAGCCCCACTGCCCAACGCCATCCGATCTGCCCCCTGAGCCTGCGGGCTCAGAACTCACCGCTTTGACCATGACTGCACTGAACCGCCACTGGCTTCTCGCCCCCCTCTTGACGCTGTCGGCCTGGTCGGCCCACGCAGACATCATGGATGACATCGATGTGCGCCGCGAAGGCAACAACGCCGTGGTGTCGGTGCGCATGGCGGTGTCGGTCAACCTGCAGCGCTTCACCACATCGCGCAGCAGCGACCTGACACAGGCCTACTACCAAGTGCGCCGCAGCGACGTGGCCCCCGCATATGTGTCGGGCGAGCGCCGCGTGGTGCAGGCCGATGGCTTGCCCACCATCACCATCTCTGACGAGCCCGTACGCCCTGACTTGGTTCAGGACACGAACCGCCGCCTGATCATCTCGTTCGGCAAAAGCGTGAAGTTCAAGGTGCGCGCCGGCAAAGGCGAACGCGCCATCGAGGTCGTGCTCGAAGGGATGGGCGCTGCGGTCAAGTCCACCACCTTGTCCAAACCGCAGGCGCCGCTGCGGCCCGAGCAACGCTACGTCATCACCCTGACCCGCTCCAGCGACCCGAAGGTGGGCGTGGAGACTCCAGTGCCTCAGGCCCTGCAAAACATGCAGGTGTTCTCGGCACGGCGTGTGGTGGACGGCCAGCAGGTCTACGAAATGGACTTGGGCTACTTCGCCACCCTGGCCGAGGCCGAGACGGCCCTGAAACTGCTCGGGCGCTTCCCACAAGCGGTGATCGTCAAGCTGACACAAGAGGGCGACGCGCCAGCCCAAGCAGATCAAAGCGGCACACCCGGCCCCGCCATGGCCGACGACATGCTGCAACAGGCCCGCCAAGCCTACGAACAGCAACGACTGGACGACGCTGCCGCAACGCTGAACAAGCTGCTGGAGCTGCCGCCGTCGGCCACCACCGCCGAAGCGCAAGAACTGCTGGGCATGGTGCGCATCGCACAAGGCGAACCCGCCAAGGCCCAGGTCGAGTTCGACAGCTACTTGAAGCAGTTCCCCAGCGGTCCTGGCGCAGAGCGCGTTCGCGCGGCCCTGGCCGGTCTGCAGGCCCCCGACCTCAAGCTCAGCCCCACCCTGGAGGGCGCGAAGAAGCCCGAAGGGACGCCCACGGTCACGGGCTCGATCTCGCAGTACTACTACGGCGGCCAATCGACCCAAGAAAGCCAGGCCATTCGCGACACCGACGGCACCTTGCTCTCGGCCGCAGAAATTGAAAAGCGCCGCACCGCACCCATCAGCGGCACCGATCAAAAGCTGCTGTCCACCAACATGGACGCCACCTGGCGTTCGCGCAACGCCGAGCGCGACATCAAGCTCGTCGCCCGCAATCAATTCGACTACAACCTGCTCAGCGACGCCCAACTCAAAGGCAAAAGCCGCACACGCAACCGCTTGACCGCGGCCTACATGGACTACCAATCGCTGACCAGCGGGTTTCGCTCGCGTCTGGGCCGCCAATCGGCCCAATGGGGTGGCGAAGGCCGTTACGACGGTGGCCAGGTCAGCTACGTGTTCCGCCCGAAATGGAAGGCGTCGGCCGCCGTGGGCATGCCCACCGACAAACTGGCCGAGTCCAAACGCCAGTTCTATGGCGCCTCGCTGGACGCCGATGCCCTCACGCCCAACATCGGCGCCTCGGTGTTCGTGATGCAGCGCATGATCGATGGCGAGACCGACCGCCGTGCCGCCGGCCTGGACCTGCGCTACTTCTCGCAAAGTGGCTCCATCATGGCTTCGACCGACTACGACGTCATGTTCCGCAAACTCAACGTGGCCAGCGTGCAAGGCCTCTACCTGGGCGAGAGCAACACCACCGTCAACGTGCTGGTCGAGCGCCGCAGCCTCGCACAAGCCTCGCTGGGCCAGACCCTGTTCTTCCAGTTCGCCGACCTGCAGACCGCGGGCATCCAGCCACAAACCGTGCAGGACCTCAAGCGCAACAACTACACCGTGGCGCAACTGCGCGAGCTGGTCCGCAAGAACACCACCTATGCCGATCACGCCATGACCTCGGTGACCACCCCCATCACCGCGCAATGGCAGATGGGCCTGGACCTGCACCTCAACCGCACCGGGGCCATCGCGCCCAACCCGGTCCTGCCCAATGGGCAACCGGCCAGCGGCTTGCAACGCACGGTGGGCCTGCAAGCCATCGGCACCAACCTCTACTCGGCGCGCGACACCAGCGTGCTCTCGGGCTCGTACACCAACAGCACCTCGTTCACCCTGCGCCAGATGTCGTACAACAACTTGACGACCGTGACAGAAGATTGGCAACTCGAACCCTCGGTGCGCTGGCAGTTGGGCCTCTCGAAAGACCCCATCACCAGCCTGACGACCAAGACCACGGCGTGGGGACCCGGTTTGAAGGCATCATTCAAGCCTCGCCCGGCGGTGACGCTGGAATCCAATCTGAACGTGGATTACACCAAGACGGTGGGCACCAACCAAGATCGCAGCACGCGTTACACCTACTTCCTTGGCTACCGATACGACTATTGATGCAAGCCCCTCGCTGCTGTCGGCACAGGATCTGGCCTGTCGGCGCGGTGACCGCCTGCTGTTCGAGCACCTGGACCTGAGCCTCAGCCCCGGTGAGGCGGTGTGGGTGCGAGGCCCCAACGGACGGGGCAAGACCAGCCTGCTGCGCCTGCTGGCGGGCTTGTCTCAGCCTGCGGGCGGCCAGATCCAGCGCTGCGCCCCACTCCTGTACCTGGGGCACCAGCACGCCCTCAAAGACGACCTGACGGCCAGCGAGGCCCTGACTTTTTTGCTGCGACTGCACGGCCTGCACACCAGCGACGCCGCCGTCACCGAGGCCTTGGCCCGCTTGGGCGTCAAAGGCCGCCGCTCGGCCCTGGTGCGCACCCTGTCCCAGGGGCAGCGCCGCCGCGTGGCCCTGGCGCGCCTGGCCTTGTCGCCCCCTGCTTCGGTCTGGATATTGGACGAACCCTTTGACGCGCTGGACGACCAGGGCATCGGCACCTTGAACGAGATGATCGAATCCCACCGGCAATCGGGCGGCGCCGTCGTGCTGACCAGCCACCAGGACGTGCACCTGCCGCGCCTGACCACCCGCCAACTGGGCGGACAGAACGGGGGTTGAAGCAGATGTGGGCCTTGATCGCACGCGATTGCCAACTCGCCGCTCGCCGTCGGGTCGATGCACTGTTGCCGCTGGTGTTCTTCATCGTTGCCGCCAGTTTGTTTCCCTTGGGCGTGGGGCCAGAAGCGCAGATGTTGCGTACCATGGCGCCCGGGGTCGTTTGGGTGTGTGCCTTGCTGGCCGCTTTGCTGTCGCTCAACGGCCTGTTCAGCACCGATTTTTCGGATGGCAGCTTGGAGCAGATGCTGCTGTGCGGGCAGCCGCTGGCCGGCTTGGCTCTGGGCAAGGCGATCGCGCACTGGCTGATCAACGGCTTGCCGCTGGTGCTGGCCTCGCCGCTGCTGGGTGTGTTGTTTGACATGCCTGGCCGTGAGCTGGGGGTGCTGGTGCTGAGCCTCTTGCTGGGCACCCCCGTGCTCAGCCTGCTTGGGGGTGTGGGTGCCGCCTTGACGCTGGGCCTGCGCAGCGGTGGCATGCTGATCGTGTTGCTGGTTTTGCCCCTGGCCATGCCGGTGCTGATTTTTGGCGCGGGTGCGGTCGGTGCGGTCAGCGCGGGCCTGTCGCCGCAGGGGCACCTGTCGCTGCTGGGCGCCTTGTTTTTGCTGACCTTGTTGGGCGCGCCCTGGGCCACGGCCGCTGCCCTGAAAATTGCGCTGGACTGAACGATGTCTCGATTGACCTGGACCACCTTTGCTGCCCCCTCGCGCTTTGAGTCGCTCAGCGCGGCCCTCACGCCATGGCTGTGGCTGGTCTGCCTGATCACCACGCTGGCGGGCTTGTACGTGGGCTTCATCCTGGCGCCCTCTGACTTTCAGCAAGGCCAGTCTTACCGCATCATCTTCATCCACGTGCCGGCGGCCTGGATGTCGATGGTGCTTTACCTGGCCATGGCCTTTTGGGCCGGTGTGGGCTGGGCCTTCAATGTGCGGCTGGCCTCGATGCTGGCGCGGGCCATCGCCCCCACCGGCGCCCTGTTCACCTTCCTGGCGCTGTGGACCGGCGCCCTGTGGGGCAAGCCCACCTGGGGCACCTGGTGGGTGTGGGACGCCCGCCTGACGTCTGAGTTGATCTTGCTGTTCTTGTACCTCGGCTACATCGCCCTGGTTGAGGCCATCGACGACCCCCGCCGTGGCGACCACGCAGGCGCCCTGCTGGCCCTGGTCGGCGCCGTCAACGTGCCCATCATCTACTTCTCGGTGAAGTGGTGGAACACGCTGCACCAAGGCTCATCGATCAGCATGACCGCTGCGCCCAAAATGGCGTCGATCATGCTCACATCGATGTTGTTGATGACCGTGGCCTTCTGGGCCTACGCCTTTGCCGTGGTGTTAAGCCGTACCCGCGCCATCGTCATGGAACGCGAACGTGGCGCCAAATGGCTCAACGACCTGACCGCAGCCTAGGAGTGAGCGCAATGCAATGGAAAAGCCTGTCTGACTTCATCGCCATGGATGGCTACGGCCTGTACATCTGGGGCTCGTATGGCGTGACCCTTGCCTTCATGCTGGCCGAGCCCCTGCTGGTCGCGCGTCGCCGCCGCCAGGCCTGGGCCCAAGCCGCCACCCCTCAAGAGGAATCCTGACATGACCCCGCGTCAAAAGCGTGTCGCCCTGATCGTGGGCGGCCTGGTGTTGGTGGGTGGCGCGGCCGCGCTCGTCCTCAATGCCTTCCAGAGCAACCTGGTGTTTTTCTACACCCCCACGCAAATCGTGGCCAAAGAAGTCCCGCTCGACCGCACCTTCCGCCTCGGTGGCATGGTGGTGAAAGACTCGGTCGTGCGCGAGGGCGTTCAGGTGCGCTTCAGCGTGACCGATACATTGCGCACGGTGCCCGTTCGCTACGACGGCATCCTGCCCGACCTCTTCAAAGAGGGCAAAGGCGTGGTCGCACAGGGCAAGTTGGGTGAAGACGGCGTGTTCAAGGCCGCCGAGGTGCTGGCCAAGCACGACGAAAACTACATGCCCCCCGAGGCCGCCGAAGCCCTGAAACGCGCCGGTGAAGCCAACGCACGCATCGAGGCCCAACAGGCCAAGGAGAAAAAATGATCCCCGAACTCGGTCAGCTCGCGCTGGTTCTGGCGCTGGCCTTGTCCATCTTGCTGTCGGTCGTGCCCATCTGGGGCGCGCACCGCAACCATGCTGGCCAGATGGCCGTGGCCAGGCCCCTGGCCCGCTGGCTGTTCGTGGCGGTGGGGCTGGCATTTGTGGCCTTGGCCACCTCCTTCGTTCGCAACGATTTTTCGGTGCTGTACGTGGCCACCAACTCCAACAGCGCGCTGCCCCTGGCTTACCGCTTTGCCGGCGTGTGGGGCGGGCACGAAGGCTCGCTGCTGCTGTGGGTCATGATGCTGTGCGTGTGGATGCTGGCCGTCAGTGAGTTCAGCAAGTCACTGCCGCAGGCCGTGGTGGCCCGCACGCTGGCGGTCATGGGCATGATCACCTTCGGCTTTTTGCTGTTCATGCTGGCCACGTCCAACCCCTTTGACCGCCTGCTGCCCATGGCGATCGACGGGCAAGACCTCAACCCCCTGCTGCAAGACCCGGGCATGGTGATCCACCCGCCCATGCTGTACATGGGCTATGTGGGCTTCTCGGTGGCGTTTGCCTTCTCGATCGCGGCCTTGTTGGGCGGCCAACTCGATGCCCAGTGGGCCCGCTGGACCCGCCCCTGGACAACCGCAGCCTGGGTGTGCCTGACGATCGGCATCATGCTGGGCAGCGCCTGGGCTTATTACGAGTTGGGCTGGGGTGGCTGGTGGTTCTGGGACCCGGTCGAAAACGCGTCCTTCATGCCCTGGCTGGTCGGCACGGCCCTGATCCACTCGCTGGCCGTGACCGAAAAGCGCGGCAGCTTCAAGTCGTGGACCGTGCTGCTCGCCATCGTGGCCTTCTCGCTGTCGCTGCTGGGCACCTTCTTGGTCCGCTCGGGCGTGCTGTCGTCGGTGCATGCTTTTGCATCCGACCCCAGCCGTGGCCTGTTCATCCTGGCCTTCCTGGTCGTGGTGGTGGGTGCGTCTTTGATGCTGTACGCCTGGCGCGCGCCCAGCGTGGGCATGGGTCAGCGTTTCGCGGTGCTGTCCAAAGAGTCCATGCTGCTGGCCAACAACGTGCTGCTGGTCGTGGCCACGGCCTCGGTGTTGCTGGGCACGCTGTACCCGCTGTTCCTGGATGCCCTGGGCATGGGCAAGATTTCGGTCGGCCCGCCTTACTTCGACGCGGTGTTTGTGCCCCTGATGGCCCCCTTGGTCTTCCTGATGGGCGTGGGCCCCTTGGCGCGCTGGAAGCAAGCCGAGCTGCCCGACCTCGTCACCCGCCTGAAATGGGCTGTGGTGGTGTCGGTGCTGGCCGCCCTGGCCACGGGCTGGTTGGCCGGCCGCATCAAGTTCATGACCACCGTCGGCCTGTGGATGGCCTTCTGGATCGCGTCCAGCGTGGCCATGGACTGGTGGACCAAGGTCAAGCCAGCATCGGGGCAATGGGGTGAGCTGCCGGGCAACATCGGGCGCCTGCCCCGCGCCATGGCCGGCATGATGCTGGCCCACTTGGGCGTGGCCGCTTTTGCCTTTGGCGTGAGCATGGTCGGCACCTACCAGACCGAACTCGATGTGAAGATGAACATCGGCGAGACCACCACGGTGGGCGGCCATGTCTTCAAACTGCAGGGCGTTCGCGAAGTGCAAGGCCCCAACTACGTGGCCGCGCGTGGCGAGGTGCTGGTGACCCTGAACGGCAAAACGGTCACCACACTGCACCCTGAAAAGCGCATTTACCGCGTGCAAAGCAACCCCATGACCGAAGCGGCGATTGATGCTGGCATCACCCGCGACCTCTACGTCTCGATGGGCGAGCAGGTTGAGGGCGGCGCCTGGATCATCCGCGTTTATCACAAGCCCTTCGTGAACTGGATCTGGGGCGGCTGTCTGATCATGGCGCTGGGTGGTGTCCTGGCCGCCAGCGACCGCCGCTACCGCGCCAAACAAGACAAAACCGCCACACAAGGCACCCTGGACGGGAACAAGGCATTGGCATGAAGCGTTTCCTTTTGCCCTTGGGCATCTTTCTGGCACTGGCCGTGTTCCTGGGCATGGGGCTCAAGCTCGACCCGCATGAAGTGCCTTCGCCGCTGATCAACAAACCGGCACCCGATTTCGCGCTTCCCACGCTGCACGAGCCCGGCCAGACTTTGCGCAAGCAAGACATGCTGGGCAAGGTCTGGCTGCTCAACGTGTGGGCATCGTGGTGCGGTGCCTGCCGCCAAGAACACCCGGTGCTGGTCGACTTCGCGCAGCGCCAGTCAACGCCCGTTTACGGCCTGAATTACAAGGACGAACGCGCCGACGGCCTGGCCTGGCTGCAATCGGGCGGCAACCCCTATGCGGCCTCGCTCTTTGACCACGAAGGTCGCACTGGCATCGACTACGGCGTGTACGGCGTGCCCGAGACCTTCGTCATCGACAAGGCAGGCGTGATCCGCTACAAGCACATCGGCCCGATCACCCCTGACGTGCTGCAACAAAAAATCGAACCGCTGCTGAGGCAACTCAATGGTTGATGCCACCACCCCCTTCTCGCCACGGTCAACGGTTGGCCGGCACCTTCAGCGCTGGGTCGCCGGCAGCTTGATGGCGGTCGCCCTGTTGGGCGGCCAAGCCTGGGCCAAAGAGGCCGAACTGCTGGCCGCCAACCCCGAGCAAGAAGCCCGAATGATGGCGATTGCGACCGAGCTGCGTTGCCTGGTCTGCCAGAACCAAACCGTGGCCGACTCGCACGCGGGCCTGGCGGTGGACCTGCGCCAGCAAATCCGCGAACTGTTGGCCAAAGGCCAGACCGACCAGGAAGTGCGCGACTACATGACGCAGCGCTACGGCGACTTCATCTTGTACCGCCCCCCCGTCGAAGGCAGCACCGCACTGCTGTGGTTCGGCCCTGGCCTGCTGGCTGCGGGCGGTTTGCTGGGCCTGTGGCTGCTGCTGCGCAACCGTGCACGCATGCAGGCCGACGCCTTTGACCCCGACGAGCCCGAACCAGACGCCGATCTGCCCCCACGCCCCATGTGAACGCCTGGCGTTTCGCACCGTTCACCGACCGCACACCTGGCACCGCCCATGAGCAAACAACTCGACCAACTCAAACACCAACTGCGTCAACTCACCGAGTTGGCCGAAAGCGGCACCTTGCCGGACGATGCCTTCCAGACAGCCAAAGCCAAGCTGGAGCGTCAGATCCTGGACGCCGTGCTGGCCGGTGAGGTGCCGTCGACGGGCGCCGGCGTGTCTGCCCCAGCAGAAGGCACACGCCTGGACGTGCCCGCCAAGGTGTCTGCCAAATTGAAGTGGGGGATGCTCGCCTTCGTGGTGGCCGTGGGCGCTGGCGGCTATGCCGTGGTGGGCAACCCTGGTGCGCTGAACGTCGGCCCAGGCAGCCCTGGTGGTATGGCGGCCAACAACGCGCAGAGCGGCGGACCAGAAGCCAATGGCGCCAACGGGAAGGCACCGCACGCCGTGGGCGCCGACCAGATCACGGCCATGGCCGAGAGCCTGGCCGCCAAGCTCAAAACAGATCCGAACAACGCCGAAGGCTGGGCCATGCTGGCGCGGTCGTACGCGGTGCTGGGGCGCTTCCCGGAAGCGGTCACCGCCTACCAGCGCGTGCTCACGCTGCGCACCGATGACGCCCAGGTCTATGCCGACTACGCAGATGCGCTGGCCGTGACGCAAGGGCGCAAGCTGGCAGGCGAGCCCGCCAAGCTGGTGGCCAAGGCCCTCTCGCTCGATGCCAACAACTTCAAGGCGCTGTCGCTGGCCGGGACGCTCGCGTACGACCAGCAAGACTTCAAGCGAGCCACCGACCTGTGGGGCAAGGCTTTGCAGCACTCGCCCAGCGACAACCCCGAGCTGACTCGCCAGATCCGCAGTGCCGTGGACGATGCGCGCCAGAAGGCCGGCTTGCCTGCGCTGCCTGCCCAAGCCGATTTGGCGAGCGCGATGGGCCAAGTCGCGCCCAACAGCGACCCGCAACCCAACGTGGGCGCGGGGGCCTCCGAGGCGTCCGTGTCGGGCCAGGTCAGCCTGGGCAAGGCTGCGGCGGCTCAGGTTTCGCCAGACGACACCGTGTTCATCTTCGCCCGCGCGGCGCAAGGCCCCAAGATGCCTTTGGCCATCTTGCGCAAGCAGGTCAAGGACCTGCCCGCCACCTTCTCATTGACCGATGCCATGGCCATGTCGCCCCAAATGAAGCTGTCCAGCTTTGCCGAGGTGGTCATTGGCGCGCGGGTGTCCAAGAGCGGGCAGGCCATGCCCCAAGCAGGCGATTGGCAGGGCCTGTCTCAGCCGCTCAAGATCGGCGCCACGGGCGTGCGCATCGAGATCAACGAAGCGGTGCGCTGAGCACCTCAGTTGCAGCGATCGGCCACCTCGTATTGGGTGGCGATCAAGCGGCCTGCGCCGTCGTAGGCCTTGCCTTTGACCTCGACGCAGGCGCCGTTGGCCAAGGCATTGCCGCCCTCACGGGTGGTGTTTGATGTCACGGCCACCGTCACGCTGCGCACCTTGAAGGTCGACAACAGCGGGCCACCACCTTGGGGCGTTAACTCACTGATGCTGCCGTGCAGTTCGGTGTCTTCGTCGTCCACATCAGTGTCGGTTTCGCGTGCCATGCTGGTGGCATACAGCACACCGGACTCCAAGCTGCCAACGACGCGCAAGCGGTCCCCCAGCGCCAAGTTCAGGCCGGTCAAGACGCCCGCATCAAGACGGCTCACGCTCACAGGCTTGCCGTCCACGCGCATCACCCCATAGACATCAGGCAAGACCGTGACGCGGCCTTCCCGATTGGCGTAGACGGTGTCGCTCACCAAATTGGTGTCCAGGGTCATGCGGCTGGCCACCCACACACCACCGACCTTGGTGTTGCCAAACCAGACCCGAGCGCGCTCACCCACAACGGCACCGCCCGGCACACCACCACCATTGCGCAAGGCGGTGATGTTGATGGGTTCGGTCTGGCCAATCGTCACGGTGCTCGCGGTCACAGCCGTGATCAAACCTGCCACCTTGTAGCGTGTGGGCTGGCTGGCAAAGCGGTCGATGCGTGTGGCGGTGTAAGCGTTGGTCGCCACGTCCGGCAGCCCATGGATCTCGACCCAATCGCCCGTGGCCAAAGTAGCACCGGTCGGCAGCACGGTTTTGGCGTTCGAGACAACGGCTTGGCCCAGCACGCTCAAAGCGCCATTGCCAGCCACGGCCAGAGGCCCCACCAGGTCGCTGGCGTAACGCACCTTGGTGGCGGAGGCTTGGGCGTTGGCGCCCCCCACGCCTGGCGTGACGGTGGACCCTTGAACCTCGACCAGCATGCCCAGCTTCAGGTCATCGGATGCGCCCGCCGGGGCCGCGTCGTCGTCGGTCTCGATGGTGGTCGATGTCCCCAGGGCGTAGCGAATGCCATTGACGATGATCGACCCCAAACCGGTGACCGGGCCGCTGGTGTACGAACCCGTGCCGCCGCTGCCGATGCCGCCGTTGTTGTTCTGGGCTGTGTTGCTGCCACCACCGCCGCAACTGACCAGCAGCGTCAAGGCCAAGCCAAACAGCCACGCCGCGGACCACCGGGCCAAAGACCAGGGCCGACGGGCTTGCATGGGGTGGAGTGAACTCAGCATGTCAGGTCCTCTTGGGCTTGCGGGTGGGCTTGGCCACCTCTTCTTGTGGGGCACTCAATGTCTGCGGTGCCAGTTCATGGAAGGCATACAAGCCGAGCTTGACGCGGTGGTCGGCCGTGGCCGGGTCTTGCGCGTCATGTTCTCGCCGCTCTTCCAGCAGGTGAACGGCCTCTTGCAGCAGCAATTTCCAATGACGTCGGGCCAGGCCTTGCAGCAATTCGATCGACTCGAACGACAAGGCGTCAGCGAACACGGCTTGTTCAACGTGAACTGGCGCATCGCCCAGCACGTTGTTGACTGCGGCGCCCAGGTGATCGCCCACGTTGCCGCCCAAGAAACCAAGCATGTGTTGCCAGCTGCCCCTCGGGGTGAAGCTGTCTTGGATGAGCGTGATGACGTCGGTGTCCAGGTCCCATTGGGCCAAGCCCAGGCGACAGATCTCATCGAGCAGGCTGCGGGGGTGAACGTCTTGGGTCAAGCCGCGCGCCAGGCTTTCAAAGCTGAGGCCTTCGCCGGTGCGCGGCAGGGGCTTGGCTTTGCCACCGCGTTTGCGCAAGCTGGGCTCTGACAACCAACGCGTGACCAGTTGCGAGGCCAACGAGGCGCCCACAGGGCGTTTGCGCACATCGCCATCTTGGGTCAGGCGGGTGACCTCTCGCCGGTTGATGCCGGTGCTGGTGCTGATGCGGCTGACCAGACGATGCTCGCTGAAGCCCTGCGCGATCTGGGCCTCTTTGGCGGCCTGCACCACGGCCACCTTCAAGGCCTCTTCCATGTCTGCGAAGGGCAGGCCCTTGGCAACCGCCAAACGCGCCATCGGCGCCATGATGGCGGCCAAAGATAACAGCAAGGCCTGCTGGTCAGTCTGGGGTGGCTCGACCGGGGAAGATGGCATCAGGAAGCGTGAAACGTGGCGACACAAAAATGTGCGTCACACCCATTTTATGGGAATTGCCTACCCTTGTGCCAACAGGGTCAGCGGGTCACGGTGCGGCGTTGGGCCATGCCTTGTGCCCACTTCAAGCCCAGCAAACCCACGAGTGCCGTGGCCCCCAAGGCCAGTACCGCGCCCGCTTGCTCCTGCGTGAGCCAGGCGAACTGAAAAAGGTCGCGCAAGCCAGGCACGGCAAACACCAGCGCCATCAACATCGCGGTCAGGCCCAGCATGCGCACCAAGGCCGCATTCGGGCGCCACAGGCCAGACAAGATGTGCCGCCCTTGCGTGCGGTTGCACAAGATCAGACCGACATTGGCCAGCACCAGCGCCGTGAAGGCGGTGGCGCGGCAGGCGGGCGTGTCCGCACCAGTGGACAAGGCCACGCCGTAGGCCAGCGCCACCAAGGCCAGCACCCACAGGCCCTGCAACAGGCTCCACAGCACCAGGCCGCGCGAGAGCACAGCGGCCCCAGGCGGGCGCGGCGGGCGACGCATGAGGTCGGGCTCTTCGGGCTCGGCTTCGAACACGATGGCGCAGACGGGGTCGATCAAGAGCTCCAGAAAGGCAATGTGCACGGGCATGAACAGCAGCGGCCACCCCATCAGCAGAGGCAAGATCGACAGCCCCGCAATCGGCACATGCACGGCCAGCACGAACGCCATGGCCTTGCGCAGGTTGTCGTCAATGCGACGGCCCATGCGCACGGCTTGGGGGATGGCACCGAAGTCGTCTTGCAGCAAGACCATGGCAGCAGCTTCACGGGCCACATCGGTACCGCGTCCACCCATGGCCACGCCGATGTGTGCGGCCTTCAACGAGGGGGCATCGTTGACGCCGTCGCCCGTCATGGCCACCACCTCGCCCTGGGCCTGCAAGGCACGCACCAGCCTCAATTTTTGCTCGGGCATGATCCGCGCGAACACCGACACCTGGGCCATGCGCGCGGCCATCGCGTCATCCGCCAGCACCGCCAGTTCATCGCCTCGCAGTGCGCCCGCAGCAGTGTCCAGCCCAGCCTGCTTGGCGATGGCCAGGGCCGTCGCAGGGTGATCCCCCGTGACCATGAGGACGCGGATGCCCGCCTGGCGGCACAGGGCCACGGCCTCAGGCACGCCCTCGCGCAACGGGTCTTGCAGGCCCAGCAGAGCGACAAAGCCAAACGCGATGTCGTGTTGGATGGCGGGCCAGGTGGGCTCAGCGCCCGGGTCAACAGCGGTGGGCAAACGGGCTTGCGCCACGCCGAGCACCCGCATGCCTTGCTCGGCCAAGGCCTGCGCCTGGTCGCGCACCCACTGCGCAGTGGCTTCATCCAGGTGGCACAGGCTGGCAATGGCCTCCGGCGCGCCCTTGGCCGCCACCACATGCTCACAAGACTGCGTCGGCTGCCACACGTGCGACATGGCCAGCAGCTCGGGGCTGAGACCGTATTCGTGCGCCATGACCCAGTCCGTGTGCATGTCCAGGCCTTGAGCCAGAGCCAGCGTGTGGATGGCCTGCTCCATCGGGTCGATGGGCGCACGCTCGCTGGCCAAGGCTGCCACACCCAGCGCCTCGGCACATGCGGCCGGCAGGGGCTCGGCGCCACCCGCACGCCATGGGGCCTCGCGCGTGAGCAAAGCGGCCACCGACATGCGGTTGAGCGTGAGCGTGCCGGTCTTGTCGGTGCACAGCACGGTGGCCGACCCCAGCGCTTCAATGGCCGCCGCGCGTCGCACCAGCACGCCTTGCCGCGCCATGCGCCAGGCGCCCATGGCCATGAACACGGTCAGGATCAAGGGGAACTCTTGCGGCAGCATGGACATGGCCAGCGTGATGCCCGCCAGCGCCGCAGCCAAGGGATCGCCCAGCGTGAGGCCGTGCAACAGCGCCACCGCCACACTCAAGGCCACACCGGACACGCCAAACACCCGCACCAGCCGGCGCATCTGTGCTTGAAGGCCCGAGGGCTGCACGTCCACGTCGGCCAGCACCAGGCCAATGCGGCCCATCTCGCTGCGCACACCCGTGGCGCACACAACACCCATGCCCTGCCCGGACACCAACATGCTGCCGGCGTAGACCCAGGGGGTGTCATCTCCGCCTGGGCGCGCCGCAGCGGCTGGCTCAGCGCCGACCGCGGCCGAAGCCGAGGCCACCTTGCGCACGGGCACCGACTCACCTGTGAGCAAGGACTCATCGGCCAACAGGTCGTTGGCCTGCACCAACTGGGCGTCGGCAGGCACACGGTCGCCTTCGCTGAGCACCAGCAGGTCGCCCACCACCACCTCACGGGCCGGGATGCGCAGGCGTTCACCGCCGCGAACCACCACTGCATGCGGGCTGCTGAGGTCGCGCAAAGCGTCCAGAGCGCGCTCGGTGCGCACCTCTTGGTAAAAGCCGATGCCGAGCGTCAGCGCCACAAAGGCCAGGAGCATGAGGGCCTCGCCCACATCGCCCAGCACCAAGTAAATGCCGCCGGCCACCAGCAGCAACTGCGTCATGGGCTCGCTCAGGGCTTCCCAAGCGATGTGCCAGCCGGTGCGCGGCTTGGCCTGGGGCAAGGCATTGGGGCCTTGCTCGCGCAGTTGCTCGGCAGCTTGCGCCGCACTCAAGCCTTGTCCCACGGTTGGGGCCGTGGGCCCGGGCTTGGCAACGGTAGGGTCCATGCGGTGCATGGTGTCACGTTGCTGCGGCCAGGTCTACCGCGTCAGGTCAAGACACGGTCCATCACGCATCAGCACTTCGAAAAGTCAGGGCGGCGCTTTTCCATGACGGCGCTGATGGCCTCTTTGGCCGCAGGGCCGCGCAGCAGCTCACCAAAGTGCTGCAACTCGGCCTGCATGACCGGTTGCAAGTGCGTGTTGGCCATCTTCATCAAGGCCTTGGTGGCACGCAACGAGGCCACGGGCTTGGCAGCCAGCTTGGCCGCTTGGGCCTGGGTGTAGGCGTTGACTTCGCTGGGCGGCACGATGCGGTTGATCAGGCCCATCTCCAGCGCTTCTTCGGCGTAGAAGGCCTCGCCCAGCATCAGCTTTTCAGCGGCACGGGGGTAGCCCACCAATTGCGTGAGCAGCAAGCTCGCGCCGGCCTCAGGGCACAAGCCCAGGTTCACGAAGGGCAGGCTGAACGCTGCGTTGTCGCCTGCGTAGACCAGGTCGCAGTGCAGCAGCAAGGTCGTGCCAATGCCCACGGCCGGGCCCGCGACGGCCGCCAGCAAGGGCTTGGGGAAGTCGCGCAAGATGTTCAAGAAACGCACCACAGGCGCCGGCTCGCCGCCAGGGGCTGTGTTGGGCGGGTTGTTCAGGAAGTCCGCCAGGTCGTTGCCTGCGGTGAAGGCCTGCTCGGCGCCTTGGATCACGGCCACGCGCACGGCGTCGTCAGACACGGCTGCTTCCAGGGCCACCGCCAGCGCGGTGTACATGGCCGCCGTGATGGCGTTCTTCTTGTACAGACGGTTGAAGGTCAGGGTCAGGACACCGGCTTCGGTGTGCGTGAGGATGGCATCAAGCATGGCTGTCTCCTTGTGGTTGGCGGTCAGGGGGAAGGGGTTGGCGAGCCCAGGCCCAGCCAGGGCAGGCTCAGGGACCACCCGTGTGGCCCCGTCTTGCTGTGGAAGAAATT
>CANCFV010000021.1 GCA_947377275.1 Burkholderiales bacterium
GCCAGCCTGTTTTTGAACATCCACGAGTACCTGAACAAGGCCGCCGAAATCGACGAGATCGACATCGTCATCAAGGCCTACCAGCTCTACCTGGAACAAACCCAATCGCAAGGTCTGGAGCCCCTGCTGTCGGTGACCCGCGCCTGGCGCCTGGTCAAGTTCATCGACAACGGCATGCTGACCATGACCAAGTGCTCCAAGTGCGGTGGCCACTTCGTCAGCCACCCCCACGAGATTTCGCGCCACTTCGTGTGCGGCCTGTGCAACCCGCCAGCACGCGCTGGCAAGGGCAAGGCTGCCGGTGGCATCCAGATGCATTGAGTGTTTCTTGAACGTGTGATTTTCTTGCTTGTCTCCTCCTAGCGGCACAGCCCCTGTGTGCCTTGCGCGGGCCCTTCAACACCATGAAGGGCCCCTTTTTTTGCGCCTCACGCCCGGGTTGGGCCCGTATGCTGTCGGCTGCGCATCGGCTGATCGACCATGGACATTTACCTCAACCGCACCTTGGAGCTGGGTCAGAAGATCCCGTATGGCGCGGCGCATGCGCGGGTCGATCTGGGACACACGCGCTTTTTCGTGGGCAACCCCAGCCGCGCCGGTGGCAGCTACCCGGTCACGCTCAAGGCCGCTGTGTATTGCGGCGACACCGAGGTGCTCAACCTGGTGGCCGAGGTGCAAGCCTCCACCAAAGCGCAGGAGCTGGGCTATGCCCTGCGCTTTGAAAGCGGCATTGGCGAGATGGAACCCGACCGCGTGCTGGCCTTCACCCGCGATGATCCACAGGCAGTGGGCGAGTTGCTGTTCAGCGCCAGCGGCGCTTACCTTGAAGACCAAGACGTGCAGGTGGACCCCGCCCACCAGCGGCGCGGCATTGCCACGGCCATGTACCAACAGGCCGAAGCCCTGACGGGAAAGGCTTTTTTGAGCCGACTGGGCGAGCCCTTGCCCTACGACGCAGCGGCCTTGTGGGCCAACCCCGATCGCCCTTTCGGTGTGGACGCGCTGTACTGCCAGCCCCGCCGGTTGCTGTGGGTCAACCCCAGCGACCTGTTGCCGGCGGCGCTGAAATCGCTGCCAAGCCTGGCGTTTGACGCTCGCCAGTTCAGCCAGAGCGACATGGGCCAGTTGTGCATGACGCTGGCCAACCAGGGTGCGGGCCACCGCGTGGGGTTGCAAGACGCCCGCGTGCGAGGCCTGGTGGCGCGAGGGCACGAACAGGTCGACGGCTTTGTGAGCGACCCGCGCGCACCCCTGAAGTTGATGCGCCGCGTGCTGTGCGAGCGCACGCCGCCGGCCCTGGCCTTGTGCAACAACAAAGGCCTGCCCGACTCGACCATCAGCGCCCGACTCGACGAGCTGACGCAGGCCTCGCACGACGCGGCGCTGGGCTTCCTGCTCAGCCACATCGACGCGCTGGCGGCCCTGGACACGCTGGACGCGCTGGACACGCAGATCCGCACCCTGGCGCGCACCACCAGCGCCGCGCGTCCCACGGGCGATGTGGCCGAGATGCAGCAAGCGCTGGCCGTGCGACACCGCCTGGCCATGTCCACCTTGACCGCCCTGATTGAGCAGCAGGCCGACTACCGCGCCAGTCAGTTCTGAGCGCGCCAGGCCCGGGCCACGCGCGCCTGTCGGCGCATCAGGTCCATCTGGCCTATCTTGCCGCCACCCCACGCTGAGGGCGCCGTGCCCCATTCGCGATACAGCGCGTAGGCATTGGTGAGCAGCCGCTCAGGCAGGGCCCATTGGGCAAATGGCGTGGCGCAAAAAGCCACGCTGCGCAGCACGTCGACGGTGGCCTCTTCGGGGGTGAGCCCAGCGCGGTGGCGCGGCGCCAGGGCCTCTTGCAAGAAGCCCCAGTAGTCGATGGCGGCTCGCACGTCTTGCGGCGTGGCCAAGGGGCCGTGGCCGGGCACGATGACCTGAGGTCGCAGGTCCAGCAGGTGCTGCAGGGCGGCCACGAGGTTGGCCACCGGGCCTGCCCACATCACGGGGGTCACGCCCACGAACAAGATGTCGCCGGCGTAGACCGTGCGCCTGTCGGGCACGTGCACGATCAGGTCGCCATCGGTGTGGCCCGGCCCGACTTCGGTCAGCGTGATGTCGACGCCGCCGACGCACAGGTGGCGCTGGCGCGTGAACTCAACCGTCGCCGGGGTGATTTGGATGCCGTCAAAGTCATAGGGCGCGAGCATGTCGTGCATGTAGTGGCCCAGGCCATTCACACCCATCACAGGCAGGTGGCGCATGAAACGGGCGCTGTGCTGCATGGCCTGCATGGCGCGGGGCGAGAGGTGGTGCATCTGGTGCACGCAGGCGTGCGAGGCAATGATCTCGCGTCCCTCAAAAAGCTGGTTGCCCCAGCAATGGTCTCCGTCGGCATGGGTGTTGATGACCACCTCGATGGGCGCGTGGCTGAGCAGGGACTCGCACAGGCGCAGCATTTCTCGCGTGTGGGGCAGGTCCCAGCAGGTGTCGATCAGCACGGTTTGGGGGCCGCACGTGATCAGCCCCAGGTTGGTCTCGCCCCACGAGCCATTGGGCACCATCCAGGCGTGGCAGCCCCGGCCCAGGTCATACAGGCCTTCGCGGAAGGCCGCTTGCTCGCCAAAGCGGGTGCGGGTGCGCCCGGGCCCGGCCAGCCAGCGGGCTTGAGGCAAAGGTTCAGCAAAGCGGTGCTTGGCAGGGTGCTGGACGGGGTGTTGTGCGGCGCGCATGGGCCGTCTCACACGATGCGGTGCTCGGTCTCGCCCACGCCCTCGATGCGCAGGCGCAGGTGGCCACCGCGGCGCAACCAATGCCCATTTTCAAGGGCGCAGCCACCGGGCAGGGTGCCGGTGCCGAACAGCTCGCCCGGGTGCAGTTGCTCGTCGCGGGCGATGTGAGCCAGCACCTCGCCCAGGCTGTGCTGCATGCCGGCGGTGGACGTGCGCGCCACCACCTGCCCGTCAACTTCAACCGAGGCTTGCAGCGCGTTGACCTGGGGCAAAACCTGCTCGGCAGGCACCGCCACAGCCGACATGGCGTTCAAGAAGTGCTTTGCCTTTTGGGGGCCAAAGCCGCTCGCCATTTCTTCACGCTGCACATCGCGCGCGCTGAAGTCGCACAAGACCACAAAGGCGCCGATGGCCGCGAGGGCCTCCTCGGGCGTGGGGTTGAGCAAGGGGCGCTTGAGCACGAAGCCCAGCTCCAGCTCGTAGTCGAGCGCCTGGGTGTACGAAGGCCAGGCCACCGGCGTGCCGCTGGGCACAAAGGCCAGGTGGTTGCCCATGTAGTACAGCGGCTGGCGGTACCAAATCGGCTTGGGCTTGAAGGCCGGGAAGGTGCGCCGCGTCAAACCCTCGTACAAGCGGGTGAACGGGTAAGCCGCTGGCAAAAAGCGCTTGACGTAACCGCGCGTGGAGTCAATGGCGTGACGCTCGTAGAGCATGCAGTCACGGAAGGACTGCGGCTGGAAAGGCAAGCCGGGATGGAAGGGTGCGTGCAGCGGCATCGGGCCAAACTCCAAAAAAACAGGGCGCAACGGAACGTTCGTTCCAGTTATCCTAGCAGCCTGTCGGAACATTTGTTCCAAAACCCTGCTTCTTGTGCCATGTCGTTTTCCCCTGGCTCTTGCTCCCCTGTTGTGTCGGACACCACCGCGACCCCCTCACCAAGCCCCAAGGCCCAAGCCGCGCGCGAACGCCTGCTGGACACGGCCGAGCGCCTGTTCGCCGAGCACGGCTTCAACGGTGTGTCGGTGCGAGACATCACCCAGCAGGCCGGCAGCCGCTTGGCCGATGTGAACGATCACTTTGGCGGCAAAGAAGGCCTGTTCAAGGATGTGATCGCGCGGCGCGCCTGCCTGATCAACGTGGACCGCTTTGCCAGGCTGGACGCCATTTTGGTGGGACAGCCCAAACCCGAAGCCGTGCGCGCTTGGGTAGAAGCGTTTTCAGTGCCCTTGCTGATGCGGGCTCAAGAGAGCGAAGGCTGGCGCCACTACCTGCGCCTGATTGCCCGCTTGAGCACCACGCGCTCGGGCGTGCTGATGTTGGTGGCCGACCAGTTCAACCCCGTGGCTTTGCGCTTTGTGGCCCACCTGGGCCTGCTGCTGCCGCACATGGACGCGCGCCAACGGCTCAACGCCTACCAGTTCATGGTGGCTTGCGCGATGGCCGTGTTCGTCGACAACTTCCGGCTCGACACCCTGAGCGACAGCGCGGTGCGCTCAAGCGACTTCGAAGCCAACCACGCCAACATGGTCCGCTTTGTGGCGCACGGGGTGCTGGGCATGGCCGCTTGAGCGGCGCGGCTCAGGCTGCGGCGTCGACGGTGGCCGCCATCCACGACACCACCATCTCGCGTTGGCGGCTCGAATGAGGGTGTGAGAGCAAGCCTTCCATCACGAAGGTGCCCACCGTGGCCAGCAACTTGGCTTTGGTGCTTGAGACACCGCGCTGGCACATCTGGGCCACCAACAGGCCATCGAGCATGAGGTGAAACTGGTCGTGCCACAGCTTGATGCTGGGCGACTTGGCCAGGCGTGCGTGCACCGTGTTGATCAAGGGGCTGACCTGCTCAAAGCGAGCCAACATCCACGTCAACTGCTCACCCACGGGCTTGTGGCACTCGTGGGCGTACTGGGTCATGGCCTGGGACAACTGCTGGTTGAGCACGGCCACCAGCAGGTCGTCTTTGCTGTCGAAGTACCAATACAAAGTGTTGGGCGCGACGCTGGCTTGGGTGGCCACGGCGGCCATGGACGTGGCCTCATAGCCTTGCGACAAAAACAACTGCAGTGCGGCCGCCTCGATTTCTGCCCGCTTGACCTGCTGGTCGATGTCCCGCTTGTTTTTTGCCATGGGGCGAGCATACCCAATCCCCGACTTGCGTGTTGAACGCCATTCAAGATGTCAGTACGATCCAACCTTGAATGCCATTCAAGAAACGCACACGGACCACGCCATGCGCACCACACCCCACCCCATCAAATCCACCTTTGCGTTTGAAGGCACGACCTGTGCAGCCACCTTGCGCCTGCCCAAGCACGACGCGGCACCCGACAGCCTGCCGGCGGTGCTGATGGTCCATGGCTGGGGCGGTGTGCAAGACGCCATGACCACGCCCTTCGTGCAGCACTTCCTCGACGCCGGCTTTGCCGTGATGGAATTCGACTACCCCGGCTGGGGCGCCAGCGGGGGCTGGCCGCGTCAGGCGATCAACCCCTGGCAGCGGGTGCGCACGGCCGATGCGGCCCTGAGCCACCTCAAAGCCCAAGCGCAGATTGACGCCTACCAAGTGGTGCTGTGGGGCACCTCGTTTGGCGGCGGGCACGTGGTCGACCTGGCCTCGCAACACCCCGAGCTGATGGGCGCCATTGCCCAAGTGCCCATGCTCGATGGCTTGGCCGCCACGATGGCCGTGCCCTTTTGGCGCCGCCTGCAGTTCTTCGCCTGTGGCTTGATCGACCTGCTCAAACCTGGCCACCCCCTGTGCATCCCCACGCTGGCCCCACCCGGCGAGTTCGGCAGCATGGACCGCGACAGCGCTTACGCCTTCCTCAAGCGTGGCACCACCGAGCGCGGTGTGCCCTATGACAACCGGGTGGCCGCCCGATCGCTGCTGACCATGGCGTTTTACCGCCCGATCCGCCGGCTGCGCCACCTGCGCGTGCCCACCTTGCTCGTGGGCGCCACCAACGACACCGTGGCCCCCTTCGTGGCCAAGGCGGTGCAAAAGCACGCCCCCGCCTGCGTGCAGACCACCTTGGTCCAGGCCAACCACTTCGAGCCCTACTTTGAACCCGTGTTCCCCGAGGTGATCGCCGCGCAACTGCGCTTTTTGAAGGCATTGCCACGCCACGGCGCCAAGCTGTGAGACGCGGCCCCGTCGCGTGAGCAGCACGCTCGCGGTTTGCCCGATATGCTCAGCCCATGCTGCACGTGAAAGCCTTGGGCAAGCGCTATGGCGCCGAGCCCGTTTTCGAACACGTCGACCTGGACGTGGCCCCCGGTGAGTTCGTCGCCATCGTCGGTGAGTCGGGCGTGGGCAAGTCGACGCTGCTCAATGCCATGGCCGGCCTGGATGCCGTGAGCAGCGGCAGCGTGAGCGTGCGGGGCACCCAGATCACGGGCCTGGATGAACACGCGCTGGCCCTGTTCCGCCGGCAACACCTGGGGTTTGTCTTCCAGGCTTTTCACGTGCTGCCCCACCTGGACGTGGCGCAAAACGTGGCCTTGCCCTTGATGCTGCTGGGCACGCCCGATGCACAGCGCGTGCAAGCGGCCTTGCGCGACGTCGGCCTTGAAGGCCTGGGCGGGCGCCTGCCCCAACAGCTGTCGGGCGGACAACTGCAGCGCGTGGCCATCGCGCGCGCGTTGGTGCACCGCCCTGCCCTGATCCTGGCCGACGAGCCCACCGGCAACCTCGACCCCGACACAGCCGAACAGGTGATGGCCACGCTGGTGGCGCAAACCCGCCTGCACCAGGCCGCCTGTGTGATGGTCACGCACTCGCAAGCGGCTGCGCGCCGCGCCGACCGCGTGCTGCGCCTGAGCCGCGATGGGCTGCGCGATGCGGGGTGATGCGGCCGCATTGAGCTCGCCCGTGTGGCGCTTGCTGCGCAGCTTCTCGTGGCAAGAGCTGCGCCACCATGGCCTGCGTCACAGCACCGCCGTGATCGCGGTGATGCTGGGCGTGGCCCTGGCCTTGTCGGTCCACCTGATCAATGAGTCGGCGCTCAGTGAGTTCAGCGCCGCCGTGCGCAGCGTCAATGGCCAGGCCGATGTGAGCCTGCGCGCCGCCAACGGCTCGCTCGACGAAGCGCTGTACGGCCAGCTGGCGCAAGACACGCGCGTGGCCCTGGCCAGCCCGGTGATCGAACTCGACACCCAGGCCCGCAACGAGGCCCAGCCCACGCAAGCCCTGCAGCGCCTGCGCATCATCGGCATCGACGCCTTCGTGGCCGCGCCACTGGCGCCCATGCTGATGCCTCATCTGGCCACCAACATAGCCGGCATCGACCGGCTCAGCCTGCTGGCGCCGCAGAGCATTTCGCTCAACGCTTCGGCCCAGCGCCTGCTGGGCGTGCGGCCCGGTGCGCTCATCAGCGTGCAGGCCGGCTTGCGCCTGCTGACGCTGCATGTGGTGGGCGACATCGCCCTGGGCGGTGAAGCCACGGGCGTGATGGACATCGCCGGTGCGCAAGACACCTTCGCCCTGGCCGGCCAGCTCAGCCGCATTGACATCCAACTGGCGCGTGGCACCACCTCGGCCGAGGCCCTGGCCGCCTGGCAGCTGCCACCCGGCGTGCGCAACGATGCGGGCGAGGCCAGCACGCAGCGCGTGTCCAATGTGTCGCGGGCCTACCGGGTCAACCTGACCGTGTTGGCGCTGGTGGCCTTGTTCACCGGGGCCTTTTTGGTGTTCTCGATCCTGTCGCTGTCGGTGGCCAAGCGGCAGCAGCAGTTCGCGCTGCTGGGCGTGCTGGGCCTGAGCCCGCGCGAGCGTTTGCAGCTGGTGCTGTGGGAGTCCGCCGCCATCGGCATCGTGGGCTCGGCCCTGGGCGTGGCAACCGGCACGGGCATGGCCTGGGCCGCGCTGCAACTGCTGGCAGGGGACTTGGGCGGTGGCTACTTTCCGGGCATCGCGCCCAAGCTGCAGTGGTCGTGGGGCGGGGCGCTGGGCTATGGGCTGCTGGGCGTGGTGGCTGCGGTGGCCGGTGGGCTGTTGCCCGCGCGGCGCGCACAGCAACTGGCCCCGGCGCAAGCCCTCAAGGGCCTGGGCGATGTGCAAGCCTCAAACGCCATGGCCTGGTTCGGGCCGGCCCTGTTGTTGCTGGGTGCGGCCTTGAGCCAGCTGCCGGCCATCGCCGGTGTGCCCCTGGCCGCCTACATCGCGGTGGCTTGCATCTTGATGGGCGGCATTGCCTGCGTGCCCGCGGTGGTGGGGGCGGTGCTGAGCCTCATCCCACGCAGCCTGCTGGCGCGCCAGGTCAGCCTGATGCTGCCGCTGGAGCGCGCGCGCCGCATGCGCCACACGGCCACCGTGGCCATGGCCGGCGTGGTGGCCAGCCTGAGCCTGTCGGTGGCGCTCACAGTGATGGTGGCGAGCTTTCGGGGCTCGGTCACGCAATGGCTGGACGTGGTCTTGCCAGCCGACCTGTATGCGCGCACGGCCAGCACGGCGCGCAGCAGCGATGCGCAGCACCTGGGCGCGTCTTTGCGCGATGCCATCGGCCACCTGCCCGGTGTGACGCGCGCCGTGGGCATCCGCGTGAGCGAGCTGAGCCTGCGGCCCGACCAGCCCGCAGTGGCTTTGATCTCGCGGCCTTTGGTGCGCACCGCAGGCCAGACCAGCGCCGGCCGCACCCTGCCCCTGGTGGGCGACGAGGTGGCCGCACACCCCGATCACATCGGCATCTACGTCAGCGAGGCCATGGTGGACCTGTATGGCGCGCGGCCCGGCACCACCTTGATGCTGCCTCTGCGTGCCGGACAAAGCCCTGTGCCCGCTTGGGTGCGCGGCGTGTGGCGTGATTACGCGCGCCAGCAAGGCGCCATCGTGATCGACCAGGCCGACTACCAGCGCCTCACCGGCGACGCCACCTTCAACGACCTGGCCCTGTGGCTGGCCCCTGAGGCGCGCACCAGCGAGGTCCAGCAAGGCATTCGCCAAGCCGCCAATGCGCAGGGCCTCGATGGCGCCCTGCTGAGCTTTGCCGAGCCGCGCGAGATCCGCCAGACCACGCTGCGCATCTTCGACCGCAGCTTCGCCGTGACCTATTGGCTGCAGGCCGTGGCCATTGGCATCGGCCTGTTCGGCACGGCTGCGAGCTTTTCGGCGCAGGTGCTGGCACGGCGCAAAGAGTTCGGGCTGCTCAGCCACCTGGGCCTGACGCGCACGCAGGTGCTGGGCATCGTGGGCGGTGAGGGCGCGGCCTTGACCACCGTGGGCGCGCTGCTCGGCCTGGCCTTGGGGCTGGCCGTGAGCATGGTGCTGGTGCACGTGGTCAACCCGCAGAGCTTCCACTGGACGATGGACCTGCTGCTGCCTTGGGGCCGCTTGACCTTGCTGTGCGGCAGCGTGGTGCTGGCCGGCACGGCCACCGCCTTGATTGCCGGGCGTGCGGCCGTGGGCAGCGACGCCGTGCATGCTGTGAAAGAAGACTGGTGAGCCCTCGATGACACGTTTGACACGCCCCACACCGCAGCCGCAGCTCCCCCCAGCCACGCGCCGCCAATGCCTGCTGACGCTGGGGGCCTGGGCAGCGTCAACCGCCGGTGCGCGCCCAGCCCAGGCGGCTGGGGTCGCATCATCTGTGGCGTCAACTTCGGCATCACCTGCTGCCGCACTGGCCGCATCACCCAGTACCGCACCGCGCATCCCACCGGCCCACGTCGACCCCGGCCACACCTTGCGCTTCCCGCAGGACTTCGGCGCCCACCCCGCCTTGCGCACCGAGTGGTGGTACCTCACCGGCAAATTGCAGGCGGCGGGACCGAAGGGCGGTGCGGCGCGCACCTTCGGCTTCCAGGTCACCTTCTTTCGCTCGCGGGTGGACGCGGCCGCCGACAGCCGCAGCGCCTTTGCGGCCAAGCAACTGGTGTTCGCGCACACGGCCTTGACCGACCTGCAGGGCCAGCGCCTGCTGCACGACCAGCGCGCCGCGCGCACCGGCTTTGGCCTGGCCGATGCCACCGAGGGCGACACCCACGTGCACCTGCGCGACTGGACCTTGCAGCGCAGCGGCCCGGCCGACCGCAGCACCTACGCCACCCGCGTCCAAGCCCGCGAACACACGCTCGACCTGCGCTGCGTGCAGACCCAGCCGGTGCTGCTGCAAGGCGAGGGCGGCTTTTCGCGCAAGGGCCCGCAGCTGGCGCAGGCCAGCCACTACTACTCGCAACCGCAGCTGGCCGTGCAAGGCACGCTCACGCTGCAAGGCCAAGCCATGGCGGTACAAGGCAGCGCCTGGCTCGACCACGAATGGAGCGAAGCCCTGTTGGATGCCGATGCCGTGGGCTGGGACTGGATCGGCATGAACCTGCAAGACGGCAGCGCCTTGACGGCCTTTAGGCTGCGCCACCGCAACGGCAGCACCTTGTGGAGTGGCGGCAGCCTGCGCCGCCCCGGTCAAGTGCCGCGCGCCTTTGCCAATGGCGAGGTGCGCTTCACGCCCGGCCGCGCCTGGACCAGCCCGGCCACGCAAGCGCGCTACCCGGTCCAGTGGCAGGTTGATGTCCCTGGCGCACGCTACACGGTGCACGCCCTGCTCGACAACCAGGAGCTCGACAGCCGCCAGAGCACCGGCAGCGTCTATTGGGAAGGCCTGAGCGAGCTGCGCGACGAGAAAGGCCAAGCGATTGGGCGCGGCTACCTCGAGATGACCGGCTACGCCAGCCCGCTTCAACTCTGAGACACCTTGGGCGGCCTGCCTAATGAATCGCTTTTGCCTCGTTTTTGACGGGTCGTGACAAAGCGCACAGGGCTAACACGGGCTTGCGTGATGCAGTGCACATCTCTCACACTGTGAACACACCGCGTGTCAGCAACGTGCTCACCCCAAGGAGGCAAGATGACCGTGTCAAAAGGTTTGAATCCGGCGCAAAGCGCCACCCGCATCCGCCGCCGCATGCGCTGGCTGGCCGGCGGCGCGGCCCTGGCGTCCGGCCTGGCCGGGCTGGTGGCATTGGAAGGCGCGCACCTGGTGCCTGGCGCCATGCTGCTGCTGGGCAGCGGCGTCATGGCCAAGTCGGCCCTGTGGGGCCTCAACCGCCGGCGCTTCGCCCCATTCGATGCAAGGTCTGCCTTGCTTGCGCCACGCAGGCCGCACGTTCAAGCTCCGTCATCGTCGACCAAGCTTTGATGTCGTCCAGCGTGCGGCCACAGCCCACGCAGACGTCGTCTTCATCGAGCGTGCACATGCGCACGCAAGGGCTGGGAGTGGGCAAGGCCTGATCGCCCCCCTGGTCAGCCCACTCAGGCATTGACGTCCACCACCACACGACCGCGCACCTGACCGTCCAGCAATCGCTGTGCGGTCTCTATCGCTTGGCCCAGGCCGATCTCATGCGTGATCAGGGCCAGCTTGCCCACGTCCAGGTCTTGGCCCAGACGCTGCCAGGCTTGCAGGCGGTCGGCGCGCGGGCACATCACGCTGTCGATGCCAGCCAGGGTCACGCCGCGCAAGATGAAGGGCGCCACCGACGCGGGCAGGTCCATGCCACCGGCCAGACCACAGGCCGTGACCACGCCGCGGTACTTGGTTTGCGCACACACATTGGCCAGCGTGTGGCTGCCCACGGTGTCCACGGCACCCGCCCAGCGCTCTTTGGCCAGGGGCTTGCCCGCGTTGGCAAAGTCGGCACGCGCCAAGACCTCGCTGGCGCCCAGCTGCTTGAGGTAGTCGGCCTCTTGGGCGCGGCCCGTCACGGCCACCACGGTGTAGCCCAGCTTGGCCAGCACGGCCACGGCCACGCTGCCCACGCCACCGGTGGCACCAGTCACGATGACCTCGCCCTTGTCGGGTGTGACGCCATGGCGCTCGAGGGCCAATACGCACAGCATGGCCGTGTAGCCCGCAGTGCCAATGGCCATGGCCTGTGCGGGCGTGAAGGCCTGGGGCAATGGCACCAACCAGTCGCCATTGACGCGGGCGCGCTGCGCCAGGCCACCCCAATGGGTTTCACCCACACCCCAGCCATTGAGCACCACGGCGTCGCCCACGGCCACATCGGGGTGCGAGCTGGACTCGACCGTGCCGGCAAAGTCAATGCCCGGCACCATCGGGAACTTGCGCACCACGGGGGACTTGCCCGTGATGGCCAGGCCGTCTTTGTAGTTCAGGGTCGAGTGGCTCACGCGCACCGTGACGTTGCCCTCGGGCAGCTGTGCGTCGTCGATCTCACGCAGGGACGCGCGGTAACCTTGCTCGTCCTTGTCAATGAGGATGCCCTTGAACATGTTTGGCCTTTCAGGTGGGGTGGTGGTTTGTCACCAATATAGCCCGAGCAGGCCATGGCTGGCTTGCCAAGGCCCAAGGGGCTCTGAAGCCCTCAGTCCTGACCGTATCGGGGTGAACGAGGCCCCGCCAACAAACCATTGTTGCCGCCTGCGGTCAACAAGCGGTTGGCGGCGACGCCGGCTATCGGGTGGCTGGTGTCGCTGACGCTGTGGATGATTTGCTGGACCACGGCGGTCACCAAAGCCCCGATCAAACCACCTTGGTTGCCGCCCTGGTTCTCGGCACTGGAAGCCGAAGCCGAGCCATTCCACAACGTGGCGCCGGTCTTGAGGTCCACCAGCTTGGCGTTCAGCGTCACCACCACCGTGCTGCTGAGCACCGTGTAAGTGGCGCCATAGCGGTTGATGCTCATGTACAGGGCCGCATCGGCACCGAAAATTTCCTGGAGCTTGGCAGGCGGTACGCCCTGGATGTCTGCGGGCTGGGTCAAGCCGTTTTGCTTGAAGGTCTCGGCCACCAAGGTGACAGGCATCACGTAATACCCAGACTCAGCCAAAGGGCGGGTCACTTGCGCAAACACGCTGTTGACGGCATTGACCTCGGGCGATTGGTTCAAAGGCGGCAGCACCAAGATGGACCTGGGCTTGCTGGCCCGCAGGGCGGTGTAGTCATAGGGTGTGGGAGGTGACACGCAGCCAGCCATCACGGCCACGGCGCCGGTCAACAAGGCCAGCTTGCACACACGGAACAGGTTCAACATCGATGGCCTCACTTGACGGTTTTGACTTTGTTCGTGGACAGGAGGAAGTCGATGTACGGCTTGGACTCCGGAAAGAGCGTTTGCTCGGTGCGCCACGACTGCACGGCCTGGTCGTCCTTGCCCAAGGCCAGGTACAGCAGCCCCATGTGGGCATGGAAGCCCGGGGGCACATGGCCATCGGTCGAGCGAATCTCTTGCAGATCCTCTTCCATCGCGGCCAACTGCTCTTGGGGGCCCTTGCCCTGGCCCTTGAAGTGCTCGTAGACCTGGGCTTGGTAGCTGCCCCAGTCGTACAAAGGTGGGTTGCGGTTGGCGCAACCCGTGGTGAAGGCGCAGGCCAATGCCACCGCCAGCAGGCCCAAAGTCCTGCGGTTCAAAACAGCGTTCATGATCAAAACTTCAATGGAGGATGAGGGGCTCACCGAGCGAGCAGCGACACAACAAGCGCGCTCACGGCGCCGGCTTGAGGGCGCCTGCATCAATGGCCGCAGCCAGGCGCTCGACGGCTTCGCGGATGGCCATGTCCAACACCTTGCCATTGAGGGTGGAGTCGTAGCTGGCCGTGCCGCCAAATCCAATCACCTCACGGTTGGACAAGCTGTACTCCGCCGCACCCTGGGTGGAATACACCACCTCAGAGGTGGTGATGTTGACGATGTTCAGGCTGACCTTGGCGTAAGCAATCTGCTCTTTGCCTCGGCCCAGAAGGCCAAACAACTGGTGATCGCCCACTTCCTTGCGGCCAAACTCGGTGACGTCACCCGTGACCACATAGTCAGCGCCCTTGACGGCCTGGGCTTTGCCCTTGAAGCCTGCTTCCTGCTTGATTTCTTGCAGGTTGTCTCGGTCCAGCACATTGAAGCGGTTGGTTTGCTGCAAGTGCGTGATCAGGATGGTTTTGGCTTGGCCGCCCAAGCGGTCGACGCCGTCAGAGAACACGCCACGCATGTAGCTGGAGCGGTTGTCGAACTTACCCACGGCGATGGGCGCGCGGGGCCCGACGTAGGGGCGCGATGCGCTTTCAACCTGCTGTATCGCCACAGAACGCGAGCTCTCGGTGGCACAACCGGCCACACTGAGCAGCACCACCGTGGCCGCAGCCAGGCCAGAGAAGGAACGAGACAACACCATGGACGAACTCCTGAATTACTTGCGTGGGTCAACGCAAGCACTCTAGCCCATGCGGTGAGCCTGACCGGCCGCCAGACGCGTTGCCGGTGACCATGCGATATCGGCCATTCGTCTCAATGTGAAGCTCGATTGCGGTCAAGCCGTCGGCGTTTTCGTCGTCAGGCGCGCCATGAAACTGGCCGGCGGCGGCGACACCTTGCCCGCACGCTCGCCGGGTCCGCCCAAAAACACCACGCCCGTTTTGCCGCGTGCGACTTCGCGGCCCGAAGCCTTGTCGCACAAGCGAAAGACCAGGTCGAAGCCGTACTTGTTGAAGTCGTCGGGCAGCATGTCGACCTGCATGGTCTCGCCATAAAAGGCCTCGGACTTGTACTGCGCCAGCATGTCGCCCACCACGATGGACTGCCCGTCGATGTCCATCTCGCCGGCGTAGCCCAGCCACCTGAAAAACCGCACCCGCGCCTCGGACACCAGCGTGAGCAACTGGGCGTTGTCGAGGTGACCGCCCTGGTTGACGTGGCTGATGTAGATGGGGATGTCGGTCGAGAAAATGAACTGCTCGGGCAGCTCAAACTGGATGCGGGCCATGGCTCAAAGGGATCTTGGTAAAAACCCTTAGATCATAGACCCAGAGCCTCAACCGCGCCTCACACCACCCGATGCCAAGCTTGGCTCACCCTGGCGTTGGTGGGGTGGCGGTCCAGCCAAAACACCAAGGCCAGCACCCCGGCCACCGACAGCAGCGTGCCCAACACAAAGGCCGGCGCGTAGCCAAAAGCATCGCCCACCATGCCGCCCACGATGCCACCCAGGCTGCCCACGGCCACGCCGGCGCTGGCCAGCAAGGTGTAGTCGGTGCCGGCATGGGCCGGGTCGGCCGCGTCCATCATCAGCGAGTACAAAGCCACCGAAGCCATGGTGCCCACGATGCCTTCCACCACCGTGGCCACCCACAACAGTGGCGCGCCGCCCAGGTGCAAGGCCGCTGCCACATAGATGCAAAAGCCTGCCGCCTGGGCCAGCCCACTGATCAACAGGGCCGAGCGCCGCCCCACGCGCAGCATCAGCCAGCCGCCCATCGCTGCGCCCAACAAGCTGGTGCCCGAGCCGACCACGCCTTTCATGAGCGCGATGGTTTCGCGGCTCATGCCATGGTCCCGGATGAAAGGGGTGACCAAGCCGCTGACCATCTGGTCGCCAAAGCGGTAGCAAAAAATCAAGGCCGTCAGGGCCAACAGACCCGGCTGCAGCGCACGGTGCAGCCAGGCCATGGCCAAGGCTTTGCCACGCGGTGGCTGCAGCAGGGCGGGCACCTGGGCCGGGTGACCTGAGGCGTGCGCCGCTGCCTTGGCCGCATTCCGCAAGCCAGGCACGGCAGGCTCGGCTGCATCTTCAGGGACGTGCGGCGGCGGCTCTGCCATGCGCCACACCGGCACGGTGCTCAAAGCGAGCAAAGCGGCCATGCACAAGAAGGTGACGGGCCAGCTGGTGCGGGCCGACAGCCACAACAAGAGCCCACCGCCCAGGATCATGCCCAGCCGATAGGCGCCCACCTGGATCGCATTGGCCACGCCGCGCTGCTGCGCATTGAGCAGGCGCACGGCCAGCCCGTCGGTGGCGATGTCTTGGGTGGCGGCCACCAGGTTGAACAAGAACACGGCCACCATCAAGGCGATGCTGCCCACCTGGAAGTCGAGCCAGGCCATGCCCACGGCCATGGCACAAGCGACGAACTGCGTGCTCAGCAACCAGCCGCGCCGCGAGCCGGTGTGGTCCACCACCGGAGCCCACAAGAACTTGATGGCCCAAGGCAGGGCCAAGAACTGCAAGAAGCCAATCGCCGTGAGCGACCAGCCAGCCTCGCGCATCAGCACCGGCAGCGCCAGGCTGAAAAACCCATAGGGGATGCCTTGGGCCGTGTACAGCGCCAGCAGCAAAGGCAGGTGGGGGGTGGACGCCAGCGAGGCGCGAGGCAGGGCGATCACAACGAGGTCCCTTTGGGTGGGAAACGCCCCTCATTGATGGCCATCTTCTCGTTGGCCGCCTGCATCAAGTCCACACCCAAAGCAGTGGACAGCTGGACCAGGTAGAGCAACACGTCGGCCATCTCGTGAGCCACGGCCTGTTTTTGCTCGGGGCCCAATTCGCGGCTCTGCGCTTCGGTCATCCACTGGAAAGGCTCCAGCAACTCAGCGGCTTCGACGATGAGGGCCGAGGCCAGGTTCTTGGGCGAGTGAAACGGGCCCCACTGGCGGGCGTCGGCAAAGTGCTGCAAGCGCGTGGCCAGCTCGGCCAGGGTCTGCGGGGCGGGCGTGTGGTTCATGGTGTGCTCAAGGGGATCACGGTGTCGCCTTCGCCGGGCACACAGCCTTCGGCCACGGCGTCCCAGCCGCGGTGGATGAGCATGTGCGCGTCGGTGTGGCACAGCTCAACGCGGGTGGCACCGCTCACGCGGCGGTGAACAAAGGCCTCGATCGAAGCGGGCATGCTGACCCGAAAGTGCTTGGCTTGCAAGTCGGCATCGGGGTGGTCGTCGCGGTGCACAAAGGGCACCAGGGCGCTGGCCCACATCAGGGCGCGCCAGCCCACGTCCACCACGGTGGGCTCGTAAGCCTGGTCTTGCAACCACGCTTGGGCCTGGGCGCGCACCCCACCGCCACCATCGCGCTCGACCTCGACCACCGGCGGCAGGCGGCCCCATGCGCTGGCGATGAGCTCCATCACCCACTGGTTGCAGTTCTGATAGCGCTGGCTGAAGGGGTAGGCATTGGCGCTGTACTGGCCCGAAAGCACGCTCAGGGCCTGTGGCTTGTCGAGTGCGGCACGGGCCAAGGCGGTGGACTCGGCCTCGGGCATGAACACCAGCGAGACATAGCCCACCCGAGGGTCGTCGGTGCCCAACAAGAAGCCCGAGATGCCCTGGTCGAACACCCGGGGCTGGCCTTCGTCACAGGCGTAATACAGCTGGCGCACCGACCAAGGCGCGGTGTCGTTGTCTTGCAAGCTGATGCCAGCGTGCGAGTAGCGCAGACCAAACCAGCCCAGGTCAAGGCCCGAGCGGGCGATCAAAGCCGCCGGCTGACCCGCACGCTGCAGCTCGCCTTTGACCAAGGCGGCAAAACGAAAGATCTTGTCTTGCTGTGTGGGCGTGAGCTTGGCCTGGCGGTCGCACAGGCTGAGCGAGCCGGCGTGGGCCGCGGGCGCTGAGGCCAGCAGCCCAGCGGCCACCACCATCAGGCCAGCCGCAGCGCCGGCCGAAGCCGAACACCGCACCGGCCCAGGACGCCCAAGGCTCAAAGCAGCACCGGTTTGACCGACAGCTCGCGGTACCAGGCGTCGTCCAACACCAGGAAGAAGGCCTTGCGCGTGTCAGCAGCGGCGAACTCAACGCCATAAGGGCGGTTGTGCGCGGCCAGCACCTGGCCCTCGGCCACGCCATGCGCGTCCACGGCCTTTTGCGGCACGGTCAGGAAGTACTCGCCCTCGGGCGTGGCCTGCTGGGCCACGGCCTGCAGCTTGAGGCGGACCATGCCGGGCTGGTCGGCCAGGGTCGCCACCTCGATGACTTTGTAGTCGCCATCGGCCACCTTATCGTCGCCCGAGACGCTCTGGCTCGACTTCTTCAGCGAGGTCGACACGCTGCCCACGGCGGTGCTGATGCTGTCAGAAATCGAGGTGGAGATGGTGGTGCCGGCCAGGGCCGGGCTGGCTGCGCCAGCCAGCAACAAGGCGGCGAGGGTTGCGCGGGTGCGGAATGTGATCATGGAAGTCACCCTGGTGATGGGGTTGAAACAGGGCCTCCACCTTAGCACCCTGAGCGGGGTGCCACGCGCACCATGTCGATGGCGTTGAAGGGGCACACCACCGCGCATTGGGCGCAGCCGGTGCAACGGTCGGGGGTCACCTCGGGCAGGGCTTTGGCGCTCATGCGGTGCCGCCTCAGTGCTGGTCAGGGCCCCAGCCTTGCGGGCGGCGCTGGGCCAGGGCCTCGCGCTCTTGGGCGAACAGCTCTTCGAGTTGCCGCCGCCCTTGCTTGGCCATCGACACCAGCGCTTGTTCATCTTGGTGGTGCGGGTGCATGCGCTCGATCTGGTCCACCAGGTGGCGCCGAAAACGCGTGGCCAACTGGCGCGCATGGTACGGGTGCCAGCCCAGGGTCTCCAGCACGCTGCGGCCACTCAGCAGGGCCGAGTCCAGCGTCTCGCGCTCGATCAGCTGCACGCCTCGGTCACGCAGCGCATAGAAGTGCTGCACATTGCGCGCCCGCGCCACCACGGTCAGGTGCGGGAAGTGCGCTTTCACCACCTCGGCCAGCTTGAGGCTTTGCTCGACGTCGTCGATGGCCAGCACCAGCACACGGGCGTGCTCGGCCCCGGCCAAGCGCAGCAGGTCCAAGCGCGTGGCATCGCCGTAATGCACCCGAAAGCCGAACTTGCGCAGCAAATCGATTTGCTCGGCATCGTGGTCCAGCACGGTGGCCTTGAGGCCGTTGGCGTACAGCAAACGCCCGATCACCTGCCCGTAGCGCCCAAAGCCCGCAATGATCACCGGCGCCTCTTGCGGCTCGGCCAGCTCGGGGGTGGAGCCGTCCTGCGCATGGGCGAAACGGGGCAGCACCCACTTGTCGATCAAGACCAGCAACAGGGGCGTCACCAGCATCGACAGGGCCACCGTGCCCACCAGCACCGCGCTGTGGCGGCTGGACAAGATCTGCGCGGCCTCGGCCTGCTGGAACACCACAAACGCAAACTCGCCACCTTGCGCCAGCAGCAAGGCGAACACCGGCCGCTCGGCCAAAGGCACCTTCACGGCCGTGGCCAAGGCCCACAGCACCGCGCCTTTGATGAGCAGAAAGCCCGCCAGCACCGCCAACACCACCACCCAGTCGGCCAGCAGCGCATGGAAGTCCATCGACATGCCCACGGCCATGAAGAACAAGCCCAGCAGCAGGCCCTTGAAAGGCTCGACATCGGTTTCCAGCTCGCGCTTGTACTCGCTCTCGGCCAGCAGCACGCCGCCCAAGAAAGCGCCCAAAGCCATCGACAAGCCCACCGCCTGCATCAAGCTGGCAATGCCCACCACCAAGGCCAGCGAAGCCGCCGTGAAGATCTCGGTGGAGCGGCTGCGCGCGATCCAGCGCAAGGCATGGCGCAGCAGCAAGCGGCCCACCAAGATGATGCCCACGATCACGCCCAGCGCCTTGGCGGCTTCCAACCACGGGTTGCCCTCGGCCTGCACGCGCACGCCCAGCAACGGGATGAGGGCCAAGATGGGGATGGCCGCCACGTCTTGGAACAACAAGATGGCAAAGCCCGCCTGGCCGCCTTGGGTGGGCAGCAAGTGCCGCTCTTGCAGCACCTGCAGGGCCACGGCGGTGGACGACAAAGCCAGCCCCAGCCCCGCGATCAAGGCCATGGGCCCACTGGCCCCAAGCCACCAGCCCAGGCCCGCCAAAGCCCCCGCGCAGCCCAGCAACTGTGCCGAGCCCCAGCCAAAAATCGGGCGCCGCAAAGACCAGAGCCGCGCGGGCTCCAGCTCCAAGCCGATCAAGAACAGCATCAGCACCACACCGAACTCGGCGATGTGCAGGATCGACTGGGTGTCTTTGACCAGGGCCAAGCCAAAGGGCCCAATCGCGATGCCCGCGGCCAGGTAGCCAATGATCGAGCCCAGGCCGAAGCGCTTGGCCAGCGGCACCGCCACGACGGCCGCGCACAGGTAGACGAGGGTGGCTTGCAGCCAGTGGCTGGATTCCATGTCGGGTGCTTTCAGGCCAAGGGCGGCAAAGGGGTGGCCAAGGCCGGGCGGTCGTCTTGTGGCACCGTGCACGTGGGGCACTCGCCCATCTCGGCGATCTCGGGCCAATGCGGGTAGGCGTTCAAACGCTCGACGTAGGTTTGCGTGTGCTGCGCCTGTTCATCGGCGCTGAGGTGGTGGGCCCCATGCTGCACCAAAGGCGGCAAAAAGCGCATGCCGCACAAGGCCGCGGTTTGCTCATACGGCGGCACAAAGGCATCGAAAAAATAGCGGTTGTAGCCTTGCGGGTGGTAGGCCTCTTCGGTGCCCCCGGTCGAGACCGCCAGCCACAGGTCCTTGGCGCGCAAACGCTGCGCAGGTTGGCCATCGGGGCCCGTGCCGTAAGCCCAGCCATGAGCCAGCACCTCGTCCAGCCACAGCTTCATCAAAGGGGGCATGCTGTACCACTGCAGCGGGTGCTGCCACACGATCAGGTCCGCGGCTTCGGCCAAGGCCTGCTCGGCGGCCACGTCAATGACGAAATCGGGGTAGAGCGCATACAGGTCACGCACCTGCACGTGGGGCAGCGCGCTGGCCGCCTGCATGAGCGGCAGGTTGATGCGAGACAGGTGCAAGCTGGGGTGGGCAACCAGCACCAGGATCTTGGGGGGAGACGACTCAGGCATGCGCCATTGTGTCGTGCATCGAGCCCATCAGCATATCGGCGAAAAGTGCGTGAAAAAGCACTCGTTGCACGAAAACCCCGATTCGGGTTGTCGTCGCTATTTTGTTCGCCCAAAAGCTGCCGAAGAATGCATCATGGGCATCAGTGGCCTGTGCGGTCGCGCATTGGGCCCCTTCCTGAAACCGCAGTACCGGAGGATGGCGTCATGAACTGGTTGGACAACGTTTCGTCAGACAGCGATCAACCGATTGCCCCTGCTTGTTTGTACCAAGGGCACTGGCAACACCGCCTGCATCCCTACGGGGACCTGGTCATGTGCCGCGTGGTGCTGGACGTGGCCGAGCCCCGCGTGGTGGCCGCCCAAGCGATCGAGAACGGCCTGCCCGACGACCTCGATAGCAGCGAAGTGCAAGACCTCAGCCAACTCATGCTGGCCCAAGAGGTGCACCACAACCCCACCGCCTGGGGCTTCACCGAATGCCGCATGCTGCCCACCTGGGCCAAGCCCACCTTCAGCGAAAGTCAGATCGAAGAGCTGGAGCGCATCCAGGGCTACCTGATCGAAGCCTCTGAAGACACGGTCGACTCGGTTTTGGAGCTGCGCGACCAGTTCCTGCAAGGCATCGGCATGACGCACAACGACGTCAACCGCGCCGTGCGGCAACCGCCTCAGTATGGGCAGTGCATCCGCAAGGGCGCCAAGAGCCTGGTGAACTGAGCGCCCGATGGGGCGCCAGCGCATCGACATCGTGCAGGACATCGTCCGCTTCAATGCAGGGCGCGACCCAGAGCGCCTGCTGCTGAAGTACCAGCACATGCGCGGCGACCCCTTCGCGTTTTTGCGCGGCGCCTGTCACCTGTTCTACCAGCGCTTGCCTGACAGCGGGGTGTTCAAAACCGCGCCCCTGGTCTGGTCGTGCGGCGACCTGCACCTTGAAAATTTCGGCAGCTTCAAAGGCGACAACCGGCTGCCCTGTTTCGACCTGAACGACTTCGATGAAGGCGTGCTGGCGCCCGCCAGCTGGGACCTGATCCGCCTGTTGACCAGCCTGCGCGTGGGTGCCCACAGCCTGGGCTTGTCGAGCAGTGACGCGCAAACCCTGTGCGGGTCGTTCTTGCAAGCCTACTCATCGGCATTGGCAGGCGGCAAGGCGCAATGGGTCGAGCCTCAAACCGCGCACGGTCTGGTCAAACAGCTCCTCGACAGCCTGCGTGAACGCCAGCGACCCGCGTTCCTGGACGCGCGCACGCAACTCAAAGGCAAGAAGCGGCGGCTGAAAATCGACGGCAAGCGCGCCCTGCCGGCCACGCAGGCGCAGCGCGAGCAGGTCACGGCCTTCATGGACACCTTTGCCCGTGCACAGGCCCACCCCGCGTTTTACAAGGTGCTCGACGTGGCACGCCGCATCGCGGGCACTGGCAGCCTCGGTGTTGAACGCTACGCCATCTTGGTGCAAGGCAAGGGCTCACCAGATGGCCATTACCTGCTCGATCTCAAACAGGCCCTGCCCTCGTCACTGGCGGCACATCTGCCGGTCAAGCAGCCCAAATGGGCCACCCAAGCGCACCGGGTGGTGGCGGTGCAGCAGCGCATGCAGGCGGTGTCCATGGCCTTTTTGCAACCCGTCTCGATGGGCCACACCGCTTATGTGTTGAGGGGCTTGCAGCCGGCCGAAGACCGTGTCTCGCTCAACCGGTCCAAGCAGTCTTTGGACGACATCCGGGGCGTGATCACCACCATGGGCCGCACCGTGGCCTGGGCGCAGTTGCGCAGCAGCGGGCGACAAGGCTCTGCCACCGCCGACGAACTGATGGACTTCGCCCAGCGCCAGAAATGGCAACACAAGCTGCTGGCTCACGCGCACGACATGGCCCTTCAAACGCAGCAAGACGCGGCCACCTTCGCCGAGGCCTATGACGATGGCGTGTTCAGCTAAGGTAGCTGGCTTCCTCCACACAGAAAGTGTTTGATGCCTTCCCTTGACGCGGCCAACCTGCACGCCTATTGGTCGCCCACCTTCCTCGGTGCCAATGCGTTCATCGTCTTGAACTTGCTCGGCGCCCTGCTGCTGGGCATGCTGGTGGGCTATGAGCGGACCTTTCGGGGCCGCGCGGCCGGCATGCGCACCTATGGCCTGGTGTGCATGACCTCGGCCGGCTTGACCGTGCTGGTGGGCTTGCCCAGCTACTGGTACGGCGGCCATTCATCAGTGGCCGGGGGCGACCCGACGCGCGTCATCCAGGGTGTGGTCACCGGCATCGGCTTCCTGGGCGCTGGCGTCATCATGAAAGATGGCTTTCGCATCTCCGGTTTGACGACGGCGGCCTCCATCTGGACCTCGGCAGCCATCGGCATCATGCTGGGGGTGGGCTTTTACCCTGCCGCCATCTTGCTGGCCGTGGTCTGTGCGCTGTCCATGGAGTGGATCAGGACGCTCGAGCGCTGGCTGCCAGCGCACCCCATCTTGAACGTGACCCTGGTCTTCCGCGAGGGCTTCACACCCAGCGAGAACGCGCTGTGCGAGGTGGCCAGCGCGCAAGGTTACGAGATCTCGCTCGACACCCTGGGCATCAGCCAGCGACTGGGCCAAAACGAGTGGCATTTCAACGCGGTGGGCACGAACAACCAGCGTGGCGTCTCAACCAGCACCTTGGCCCGCGCGCTGGCTGCGCTGGACGGGGTCGTCAGCTACAGCATCGCGGCGAACAAGGGCTAGGCGAGGGCACCCATCCAGCCCAGCACGCCTCAGTTCAGGCGTTCACCGGGCTCGTGCACATCCAGCAAGACATTGATGGCGCCCAAAGCACCGTTCTCACCCGTCACGAACAGGGCACGGCGCGCATCGAGCTTGACCACCGGGTTGAGCCCCACGACTCGGGCCTGCTGGCCCTGCAGCACGATGGCGGTGGACTCGCTGATGCCATAAATGCCCAGGCGCTTGTGATGAGCGCCGATGCCGTACAAACGGCCCCAGCGCTTGTCGACCTGCAAGCGGGGCTCGAAGGCCGCGTCATGCACCAGCCCCAAACCGGGCTTGACCACGGCGTTGTTGGCCTGGAAGGCGGCAATCGCGTCGTCTTGTGAATCGCTGTCGGGGATGGCATCAAATTGGTCGCCTGCGGCGGCGCTCATGGCGTGCTCCAGCACCACCACGTCGGCGCTGCGCGTGGCGGCGTTCACCAGGGCCTTGAAGCCCGCGTCGGCCAGCGCGGCAGGCAACAGGGCCTGGTCACCCCCAATGAACAAGACACCCGCCACGCCCTTGAGCTGCGCTGCGTCCAGCGACGACACACCGTGGGCGATGCGCCCAATGGTGCCTCGCCAGCCCGCCTGCACCAAGGCCTGTGCGTAGGCGTCGGCATCGGCCTGTGCAGCGTCAGCAGAGGCATAGGCCGCAGTCACGATCACGAACTTGCCCAGGCGCTGACGGGCCGAGGCCAGACGCACCACCTCGCGCACCACCGGGCCTGCCAAGTCGCCAGACACATCGCCGCTGATGACCAAGGCGGCTCGGCCATCTGACGACAGCTTAGGAGACACTTCTGAAGCCGGCTTCCACCACAGGCGCTGTCCGGCCAGCAAGGGCACACGGGCGTTCAGGTCGTAGCTCAAAGCGGGGCTGGGCGGCAGCAAGTGGGTCAACACTCGGCGCGCCGACAAGGCGGCGTTGGGTCCGACCCAGTTGTAGGTGGCACCGGCGGTTTGGAGGTCAACCACCACGCCGGATGAGACGCCCGAGACCGCACCCAGCCAACGGTCAGCGCGCAAGGCCGCACCCGTGTCAAAGTCCAGGCCCAAGCCCAGCAAGCCGCCATGGCCGACGGCATCGGCCGTCTGAGCCGCCACGTTGATCATGCGGCCCAAGCGGCCACGTGAATACACGTGCTCGTCGATCACCACTTGCTTGCTGCCAAACACCAAGCCCCGCGTCTGGCTGGGGTGGCCCAGCCACAGGTCGATGGAAGCCTTTTGCAAAGCCGTGGTCGAGTCGCCGCTGTCGGTGTAACCCGCGGTCATCACATAAGACTCGACGGCCGCACCGGCACTGGTGCCACCGAACACCACACCACGCTGAGCGGCGGTGTTCAAGGCGGCTTCAGCTGGTGACTGCGCCAAGATGCGCATGGCATAGGCCTGGTCGCCTCCGGTGAAGAACACGCCGTTCAAGGCCGGGTTGCCCAAGCCCGCCAGGACCTGGGGCGCGCTGGCATCGGCCGCCACATACAAAGGCACCGAGCTGACGTTGCAGCCCTGCGGGAAACGGCTTTTGTCGACCACGGCATCGCAAGCGGCCTGCAGCGAGGCCACGTCGTCGGCCAAGATGCCCGGGTCTTCTGGCAAGACGGGGTCGTCGGCGAAAGCCGCTGGCACCACCACGATGCGCAGTGCGGCGCCTGTGGCATGGCGAGCCACTTCTCGCGCATAGCCGCGAAGGGCAGTGTCATAGCCGCCGCCAATGGGGTAGAGGCTGCGCACCGGCGCACGTTCCGAACGATCGGCATGGGCCGGCAAAGCGGCACACAGCGACAAAGCGCAGGCCGCAGCCAGCAGAGACAGGCGATGGCAAGACATGAGCACGCTCCCCTTTTTTGAGTGCGCTCACGCTAACACATGGCCCCCAAAAAACCATGACATTGCGGTGACGCATCCGGCATGGACCGGCCGCAGCGGCCATCGCCACGAAGTCCTCGGCTTCAGCCCCCGACAGCCAACAACTCGACCGTGAACACCAAGTCGGCATTGGGTGGGATCACGCCGCCCGCACCCGCTGAGCCGTAAGCCGTTTTGGACGGGCAAAAGAGCTTGGCTTTGCCACCCACGGCCATGGTCTGCAGGCCTTGCGTCCAGCAGGGAATGACACGACCGAGCGGGAAGGTGATGGGCTCACCACGCTTGTAGGAGCTGTCAAACACCGTGCCATTGAGCAGCTTGCCCTCGTAATGCACTTTCACAGAACTGCTGACCGTGGGCTTGGCGCCCGTGCCCACCGACAGGTGCGTGACCTCCACGCCGGAGGGCAGCTTCTGCGTCTCGGATGGGGTGGCCGCGATGGCTTGGGCCTGCGACAGCGAAGCCATGGCGGACAGCGCACAGGCAATCAGGGTGGGTTTGAACATGGAGGCTCCGGCTTGGGTGACTGGTTGAGGCGAACAAAATGGCAGGATACCCGTGTGGCGTTGCCATCCGCCCCCTCACAATCCCCTTCATGAAAACACCCCCCCGCCTGCTGCCCCTGGTTGAAGAAGGCCTGATCGACACCGTGGTGCGCCAGCTCATGAGCGGCAAAGAGGCCATGGTCTTTGTGGTGCGGCAAGGCGATCAAACGCTGTGTGCCAAGGTCTACAAAGAAGCCACGAACCGCAGCTTCCGCCAGGCGGTGGACTACACCGAGAACCGCAAGGTCAAGAACAGCCGGCAAGCGCGCGCCATGGCCAAAGGCACCAAGTTCGGCCGCGAAGCACAAGAAGCCGCGTGGCAAAGCGCCGAGGTCGATGCGCTGTACCGCCTGGCTGCGGCCGGCGTGCGCGTGCCCACGCCCTACCAGTTCATCGACGGTGTGCTGCTGATGGAGCTGGTGGCCGATGCCGATGGCGATGCCGCCCCGCGCCTCAACGACGTGGCCTTCACGCCCGATGAGGCCCGCACGCACCATGCCTCGCTGCTGCAAGAGGTGGTGCGCATGCTGTGTGCAGGCGTGGTGCACGGCGACTTGTCAGAGTTCAATATCTTGCTGGCTGCCGACGGCCCGGTCATCATCGACCTGCCTCAGGCGGTGGACGCCGCCGGCAACAACCACGCGCAACGCATGCTGCTGCGCGATGTGACCAACCTCAAAGACTTCTTCGGGCAGTTCGCCCCCGAGCTGCTGAGCACCGACTTTGGCCCTGAGATCTGGGCCTTGTTTGAGCGAGGCTTGCTGACACAAGACAGCGTGCTGACCGGCCACTTCAAGCCGCAGCACAAGCCCGTGAACCTGGGCGATGTGATGCGCGAAATTGACGATGCCAAGGACGAAGAGGTCGCTCGCCGGTTGAGGATGCAAGAAGGTGGGTCAAGCGCTTGAGGCCTTTTTGAGCTTGGGGTTGCGCTGCCCCATCACGGCCTCGTGCAGGTCGTCCAGCGGCAGCACCACGTCGGCCGCACCCAGCTTGATCGCACCCTTGGGCATGCCAAACAGCACATTGCCGCTGAGGCTGTGGCGCGAGACCGGCGGGCCATCTTTGACCCCCGCGTGGTGATCAGCGCCTTGGCGTCGCACCTGCAGGTGCCTGTCCCCTGGGGCGATCAGGGCTTGGCCGGGCAACACCCGTTCGCCGCCTTCGGCTTGCTTGACCCGGATCTCGCAGATGCTGTCCAGGCGCGTGGCAAAGGCCTGGGTGAACCGCTCAGGCATGTGTTGCGCCACCATGGCTTTGGTGCGTTTGGTGCCGCTCATGTCACACCTGGGGGGGGGCCCAGGCGACCGCCATGCGAGATGGTCAGGTTGCCGTCGCTCAGGTTGAAGGTCAGGCGGCGCACCACGCGTCCCCCTGTGTCTTGTTGGATCAGGCGCATGCCGGTTTGGGCCAGCCAGCGCTGGGCCAACGCGATGTTGGCGCCGCCAATGCTGCTGTCATGCACGGTGGCGCCGCCGGCCAAGGTCACGTCCACTTCTTCCAAGCGACAGCCGTGCTGCGCGAGCTTGTCGGCCATCCACGGGAAGGCCTCATCCACATAGTGCCCAGCGCCATGTGGCGGTGCGCTGGGGTTGTGCGGGCGCGAAGGCAGCAGACAGTGGCACATGGCGCCCAGCTGCAATCGGGGCGACCACATCACCGCGCTCACGCACGAGCCGAGCAAGGTGGTGATGCGGTGCTCGCCCCGCCCGAAGAACCAGTCGCCAGGCCGCAAGAACACGCCGGGGCTGCTCAGGCTGCTGGCTTCGAGCATGCCGTTGGTGTCGAACACCGCCATGGGTGACAGGTGCTGGGCAAATGAAGCCGCTGTGCGTGTGGGGTGGTCGCTCATGCTGATGGCTTGGTGCTCAATGCAAGCGGAAAACCGTGGGTAGCAGGGGCTTGACCACATCGGTGATGCCGCTCAGTGTCTCAGAGTTGCCGATGAACAGCATACCGCCGGGCTTGGGGTAGATGCACATGCCCGAGTCGGCCACCGACAGGCGCAGCGTGACGCGCGTTGCCATGTGCCAGGGTCTGCGGGGCTGAGTCAGCTCCAAACGATCGCTTCTTCACGTGAACCGATCGACCTAAAATCCAGCCCATGTCAACGCGAACAGGCAAGCCTCACGAGGCATCCACATCACCGGCCCATGGCCCTGAGAAGGCGACGCCCAGCCGCGAATACGGCCAGGGTAGACACAAGCTGTTGGCGGCAACGGCCAGGCTGGCGTCCAGAGAAGGCGGTCCGCGGCTCACCTTGCGCGATTTGGCGACAGAGGCCGGCATGAGCCACAACGCCATCTACCGACACTTCAGTGGCGTGGACGAGATCGTTCATGAACTGGTGAAGGACCTCAACCAACGGCTCCGAGACGGCCTGAGGCAGGCTCGCACCCAAGTGCCACCGGGGGAGACCCCCTCCAAAACCGTGGTGAGCTGGCTCTTTGACTTTGCATTGGCCAACGAAGACGCCTTCGTCGTCGCGATCCGCCAAAGGCATGGCCCATCGGGGCCCGACCGACAGGTGATCGAACAAGGCATGGCGCAGATCCGAGCAGAAATGCGCACGGACTTGCAAGCCAGCGGCCGCCTGCCGCCACTGCCCGAGGACACCTTGGACACGGCCTTGAAGGTCATCATCCAGCACACGTTTGAGCTCTGCCTGGCTTACATCGACGCGCCTCAGCAAAGGCAAGCGCTGCTGCTGGAGGCCGAGCAGGTCTTCATGTGGTGCCTGGTCGGCGCAACGATGTCGGCGAACTCGCCCATCAAGGCGGCGCCAGCGCCTGGTTGATCAACGCACGACAGACCTCAAACGCCGCCCAGTCTTGCCGCCAGGCCGGGTAGCTGGACCAAGGCGTTGCCTCGGTCAATCATGCGACGCTCGGTCGCGTCGACGCTGTCATTCAGCTCGGCGTTGGGATCGCCGGCCAGCTTGAGCGCATACGTGATCCCGCTGTACGGAAAGTCCGTGCCCAACATGATGTGGCTGACATCCGTTGTCTTGCGCAGTGCCGCCATCGACGCCGGTGCGCAGGCCAGGGCCGAATCGAAATACAGGCCTGCAAAAGGACTTTTGCCTGGGTTCGCGTTGGGCGCGGCCAGCGCCGTGCGCTCCGACAGGTAGGGGACGGTCCCACCGCCATGCGACAACTGCCAGCGAATGCGAGGAAAGCGCTGGAAGACACCTCGGTAGAGCAAATTGACAGCCGCTCGCGTTGACTCGAATGGAAAGTCCAACACGAATGGGGGAATGGACAGGCTCGAGTGCACAGGCGGCGCAACCGGATGGATGTACACGTAGGCCGACAGCTCGTTGAGCGTCTGCATCAAGGCGTCCAAGCGCGGATCACCCAGGTAGATGCCCTTGTAGTTCGAATACAGGCTGATGCCATCCAGCCCCAGGATCTGGATGGCACGAACCGCTTCTGCACAGGCGGAGGCCACTTCGCTGGGGTCATTGGCATTGCCCAAGGGCAGGGAGGCCAAGCCACCAAAGCGGCGATACACCGGTGAGCCAGGCGCAGCGTTGACAAGCTCGTCGCGGATGTACTCGTTGATCTGTTTGGCCATGTTCACGCGGGCCGTGCGGTCGGGCAAAAAGCCAAAGCCAGGCTCGGACAAAGACACGACCTGTGCCTGAAAGCCAAACTTGTTCATGAAGCTCACCGCCGAGTTGGTCGACCAGGCCGGGATGCCCACGCCGCCATCTCCTTTCACCTGGTAGTCGTTCATGGCCTTGCGGTAGAAGTCCGGAATGAGGTGCGCGTGCATGTCAATGCGCCGAGGGGTGGCGGCTGCACTGGCAAGGTTCGGGCTCCATCCGCCACCGATGGCGACGGCCCCCACGGTGGCTTTCAACCATTGGCGGCGATCCATGGCGGCTTGGCGGTTTGCTTGTTTCATGTCGGCTCACATTCGAAGTAGTTTGAGAGGCCCACTCAACGCAGGCTTGACCCTGCGTGCATCAACCCAGCGCCAAGCGCTTGGCCAAGCTGGGGAACTGCGACAGCGCATTGCCACGGTCAACGCATTGACGCTCGGCAGCGCTGAAGGATTCGTTGAGCTCAACGTTGGGGTCGCCTTCAGGCTTGTTGGCATACAGCGCTGCGGTGTAGGGGAAGTCTGTGCCCAACAGGATGTGGCTGACGTCGGTCACCTTGCGCATGGACGCCACGGTGGCGGGTGCCGTGGCCGAGGCCGTGTCGAAGTGAAGCTTGGCGTACGAGCTCACATCGGGATTGAGGTTCAAGGCCAACAGGCCGCTTCGGAAAGACAAGAAGGGCGTTGTGCCGCCACCCTCGGAAAACTGCCAGCAAATGTTGGGGTAGAGCAGGTACACCAACTTGTAGAGCATGTTGGTTGCGACGCGTGTGGTCTCGAAGGGCAGCTCCAAAACCGAGCTCGGTATTTGCAGGCCAGAGGGGTCAGGCGGCGCCAGGGGTGGCGCAACGGGCACAACCATGACGCGGGCTTTCAGCGCGTTCAAGGTCTGCATCAATGGCGCGAGTTTCGAATCCCCCAAATACACGCCCTTGTAGCTTGTGTAGAGCACCACGCCATCCAACTGCAAGGTCGAGATGGCGCGGATGGCCTCGGCACGGGCAGCGGCCACATCGGTGGGGTCCCGGGGATCGCCCAGGGGCAGCGTTGCAAAGCCGCCGAAGCGCCCGCGGTAAGGCGTGACCGATGAAGCGTAGACGAGCTCATCTCGGACGTAGTCGTTGAGCTCCGTGGCCATCCTGACCCTTTCTGTCAGCTCTGGGATGAAGGCCAGCCCGGGCTCCGGCAATGACAACACCTGCGCCTGAATGCCGAACTTGTTCATGAAGCTCACGGCGGCAGAGGGGCTCCAATCCGGGAGCGGCTCGCCGCTGGCGTCCAGCACGCCATAGGCATGGACGGCTTTGCGATAGAAGTCGGGGATGAGGTGTGCGTGCACATCGATGCGCGTTCGCGGCACGACGGCCCTTGCCGCAAAGGGCAGCAGGCCACCGGCGGCAACGCCCCCAAAACCTGCAGCGGCTTTGAGGAGCTGACGACGATCCAGGGGCAGGGTGAGGTTGGCTCGTGGCATGTGGGCTCGCATTTCAAACGTTCAGCGTGACTGGCTGCGACCAAATGTACACATTGTCGGGAGGCATTGACCATGGTGTTTCTACGCTGTTGCCGCGTGAAAGCCGATGTGAGTCAGCCTCACAAACCCCGCCATGAAAACACCCTCCCCAGCCTGCTGCCCCTGGTTGAAGAAGGGCTGATCGACACCGTGGTGTGCCAGCTCATGAGCGGCAAAGAGCCCGCGTGGCAAAGCGCCGAGGTGGACGCGCTGTACCGCTTGGCTGCCGCGGGCGTGCGTGTGCCCACGCCTTACCAGTTCATTGACGGTGTGCTGCTGATGGATCTGGTGGCCGATGCCGATGGCGACGCCGCCGCCGGCAACAACCACGCGCAACGCATGCTGCTGCGCGACGTGACCAAACTCAAAGACTTCTCCAGGCAGTTCGCCCCCGAGCTGCTGAGCACCGACTTTGGCCCTGAGGTCTGGTCTTTGTACGAGCGGGGTTTGCTGACGCAAGACAGCGTGCTGACCGGCCACTTCAAGCCGCCGCACAAGCCCGTGAACCTGGGCGATGTGATGCGTGACATTGACGAAGCCAAGGATGAAGAGGTGGCGAAACGCTTGAGGATGCAAGGAGGCGAGTGAGGTCGTCTCGCTGAAGGTCAGCGGTTTGGCGCCAATGGCGCCTGGTCTCCGATGCCCGCCATGGCCACGCAGGCAATCGCGACGGCGGGCGGCAGCAGCGCAAGAAAGCCAATGGCCGAATAGGCCATGGCCCCTGTCATCGCCCCCAAAGCAAAAGCAAGCACAGGAAATAAGAGGCGGTCGATGCGCAGGCGAAGGTCCGCATCCCTTCGGCCCAGCAGCCAGTCGGTCAATTCGATGATCAGCTGGGTGACATTGCCCGTCATGACCGTGCTGGGCGTCAGCTTGGACAACAACATCCTGCTGCTGGCGTTTTGCATGCCCATGGCGGCTGCGCCCATCAGACCTGCGGTATACGACCAAGCCTGGGCTTGATTCGGTGCGACTTCTGACGCCACGCCCGCGGCCATGAAACCGAGCAACAGCACGGCCTGAAGGCCCATCAAGTTGCGCAGTGCTGAGTGACCATGGCGCTCGTGCCGCATGGCAATCCACCGGGACAGGGCCACGGCCAACACAAAAACAGGGAACGCCAACAGCTTGAGCGCAACACCTCGCCCTGGCTGCACCAGCTCAGCGCCAATCAACACGAAATTGCCAGTGACATGGGCGGTGAACAAGCCGAACAGGGCCACAAAACCCAGCGTGTCGACAAAGCCAGCCACCGCTGCCAGGAGCGTGGTGCCATGCTGCGGTGAGAAAGGTTTCATGTGGGTATCGCCGCCTTGGATGAGTCAGTGTCAATGCGCACGAAATTGCGCTCGCCATTTGCCGGGGGACAAGCCAACCACAGCGCGAAAAGTGCGTGTCAGGTGGGCCTGATCGGCAAAGCCACATTCGATGGCTATGTCTGCAATGGCATGTGCGTCCTTGAGCAAGAGCTTGGCCATGTCGATCTTGCGTGCAAGACGCCACTGCCCAGGGGTGTAGCCCGTCCATGCCTTGAAGGCAAGGCTGAAGTAGCCACGCGACAGGCCACATTGACGTGCCACCTCGGCGACGCTGGGGTCTGCCTGGCCGCAAAGGTCAAACATGGACAAAGCACAAATGCGATTGGCGCGAGACAGCCCAACAGCCCGGCCCCGTGCTTCGGCGTCCATCATGAACGTGCCTCCGTGCAGCCGATGTCGCACAGGTGGGCCTCGATCAGCCACAGCAACTGGTCCGACTCTCGCGAGAGTTGCGCGAACAGGTGTGATGTCCCTGCGTCACCCAGGTGGCAGGCCACATCGATGTCTTGCCGCAGTCCTTCGCCGAAGCGGCTCAAGCCTGCGCTGACAGCGTCCAGGTGGGCCGCCCCGCCCTTCGCCGCCATAGGATATTCGGCAAGCGATGAGCCCTTTACCGCCGTCTTCAAGCGGCCGTCCGCGACACCACCGAGTGCCGCGATGCGCTTAGCGAGCCCATCCACCGCGCCTTCGACCTCGTCATGCACCGAATCAAAGACCTGGTGAAGCTGAAAAAATTGCGGCCCTTTGACATTCCAGTGCGCATGTTTGAGCTGCGCGGCCAGGTCGATGGCATCGTTCAGGCGCTGCTGCAAAAGGCGGACAAGCTGCTCGCGCACCAGGGGCGGCAGATCAATCTTGGTGGTGTATGCCATGGTCTGCCCCTTCAAGGTGTTCAGGCCTTCAGGAAGGCCAACAGCAACTCGTTGATGCGGTCCTTGTGGGTGGTGCACAGGCCATGGGGGGCGCCTGGGATGATCTCCAGCTTCGCTTGCGGGGCCAGCTGGGCAGCGGCCTTGCCTGTGGTTGCCAAGGGCACGATCTGGTCGTCGTCCCCATGAACAATGAGCGTCGGCACGCTCATGCGCTTGAGGTCCTCGCGCAGGTCGGTTTCAGAAAACGCTTTGATGCACTCGTACTGGGCCAAGATGCTACCCATCATGCCTTGCAGCCAGAAGGTGTCACGCACGGCTTCCGAGACCTTGGCGCCCGGGCGGTTGTAGCCATAGAACGGCAGCGTGAGGTCCTTGTAGAACTGGGCCCTGTTGGCCTGCACACCCGTGCGGATGCCATCAAAAACCGACATCGGTACGCCAGCGGGGTTCCAATCCGTTTTGGCCATGATGGGCGTGACGGCCCCGATCAACACCGCCTTGGCCACACGCTGGGTGCCATGTCGGCCGATGTAGCGCGCCACCTCACCCCCGCCGGTCGAATGACCGACGTGCACGGCGTCTTTCAGATCCAGGGCCTCGGTCAATGCAGCCAGGTCGTCGGCATAGTGGTCCATGTCATTGCCAAAGCCCGGCTGCGATGAGCGCCCATGGCCACGGCGGTCATGCGCAATGACGCGATAGCCGCGAGATGCCAGGAACAGCATTTGATCTTCGAAGGCATCACCGTTGAGCGGCCAGCCATGACTGAAAACGACAGGCTGCCCTTGGCCCCAGTCGTTGTAGAAGAGGCGGGTCTTGTCCTTGGTCTCGATGACGTTGCCTTGGTTCAGGGTGCTGGCCCCTGGCGGGGCTTGGCGACGGTCGATGGGCGGGGTACGTGGCATGGCTCATCCAGTCAACGGGTGGTGAATACGGCAGCGGTGTATTCAGAGTACCGACCAGCCGAAGGCCCGTCTTGGACGTTATTGACCGTGCTTTCAATGGGTCTATTGATGCCACAAGGGTCGTCAGTCGGCACCCATCGGGACGATGCTTCCAGGGCTCACGCCAAGGCGCTGCTTGAAGCGTCGGCTCAAATGACTTTGGTCCGAAAAGCCGCACAACAAAGCCACCTCGGCGCACGGCAAGCCTGCTTGCAGGTATTGCTTGGCCCGGTAGATTCGGTAGGCCAGCAGGTAGTCATGTGGCGCAACGCCAAAGGCCAGCTTGAACTGCCGCAGCAGCGTGTAGGGATTGGTCTGGCACACCTGGGCCAGATCGCTCAGGCTGACTTTCTCTCGGAAGTGCGCTCTGATGTACTCAAGGGCACGGTAAGGGCGGTACTGACATCGAGAGGCAGACAGCTGCAGTGCCCGCCCGCTGCTGCGCTGGGCAATGGCCGACACCAGCCAGGTGAGATAGGTTGACGCTAGCAAAGTGCATTCGGTGCGATGCTCAAACAGCCAATGCGTGTCCCAGAACAGCTTCACCAGTTCGGGGCTCTCGATCAATGGCGAGGAGAAATCCAAAGCAGGCAGCACCCCATGTGACTGCTCGTAGATCCCGGCGAGGCGCTCACCCGGGATGTGCATTTCTCGACATTCAGGTGCGCCCCCCGTGCCGACGTTGGCCTCGATGAGTCGGGAAGAAAAAACCTGACCCGCATCCCGAATGATCAGGTGATCGGGCGTCTCGTCATGGTGTCGCCGGTCTTGCTCGCTGCGCCATCGGGAGTTCCGAAATGCCAGGATGGTGACGTCATCGTGGAAGACGCGGTTGAGCGCCAGCGGCTGCGTGGCTGAAATGCTCACGCGCTGAAAGCCGATTTCATCGGCGCGCCAGGTCGTGACCTGGTGCTGCGCTGGCTTTGGCTGCGGCTTCATCGGTGACGCGCTCGCCAGTCTTGCACGGCCACCAAGACGAATCCACCGACCAGACCCAGGTGTTCATAAAAGGCGTTCGCCACCGCGTTGCGTGCCGGTGGCGCCATGGTCCAGTAGCGGTTGGCAAGAAAGGTGGCCGCCAGGGTGAAGCACGCCAGCACGGCTGCTGCAAGCCCCCGCTGCCAGCCTGCCAGGATCATGATGGGCGCAGCCAACTCCAGCGCAATGGTGGCTGCTGCCAGCAGCTCGGCTGGGGCCAACCCAAAATGCTGCATCTCCTGCACGGCGGCAGGAAAATCAAGCGCCTTGTTGATGCCCCCTTGCAAATACGCCGCACACAGGCCGAGCAATGCCAGCCAGTGAATGGCTGACTCCAGGGCATGCGCCGACCGCCGGGCTTGAGGTGTCGTTGAAGAGATGGCCATGTTGGACTCCGGATCGCCTCAGACGGCCCAGCAGGCGCAGCCCAAGGCGCCCCAAAAACCTTTGAGGTCGGCGATGGGCAATTGCTTGCTCCACGCCGTCGCGTGCTCGTGACCATGCACACCGCAACTCACCGCACAGGCACAGGCTGCGGCGGCTTGGCGCTTCAAGGTGGCTTGCAAAGGCGCACCGCCCTCGTCGGCCCAGCCCGCATAACCACCAAAGGTGCGCACCGGCGACCAGTCGGGCATGGCCGGTGGTGGCGCAGATTCATCGTGGTCTTTGAAGGCGCCTGCCGCGTACACCACCTTGCCACCGACCATGGTCAGCACGGAGGTGGTTTCGGCGATGTCAGACTCTGCGCAGGCAAAGAAATCGCGATCCGGCACCACCAGGTCAGCCAGTTGGCCCGCTTCGATGCGGCCCTTCTTGCCTTCCTCGTTGGAGAACCACGTGACGTTCTCGGTCCACATGCGCAAGGCCGTTTCGCGGTCCAGGCAATTGCGTTGGGGGTAGAGCTGCAGGCCGCCCACCGTCTTGCCCGTGATCAGCCAGGCCAAAGACACCCAAGGGTTGTATGAAGCCACGCGGGTCGCGTCGGTACCGGCCGAGACCCTCACGCCCTTCTCCAACATGCGCTTCACGGGTGGCGTGGCCTGGGCCGCACCCATGCCATAGCGCTCGACAAAATACTCACCCTGGTAGGCCATGCGGTGCTGCACCGCGATGCCACCGCCCAAGGCGGCGATGCGGTCGATGGACTGCTCCGAGATCGTCTCGCAATGGTCGAAAAACCAGTTCAACCCTTGCAGGGGCACCTCCTGGTTCACGCGCTCAAACACGTCCAGCGCGCGGCTGATGGTCTCGTCGTAGGTGGCGTGCAGGCGCCAAGGCCAGCGGTTCTGCGCCAGCAGGCTGACCACGCCTTCCAGTTCGCCTTCCATCTCGGGGCCCATGTCAGGCCGCGGCTGGCGGAAGTCTTCAAAGTCAGCGGCCGAAAACACCAGCATCTCGCCCGCGCCGTTGTGGCGAAAGTAGTCGTCGCCTTGCTTGTACTGCGAGGTGGCGGTCCAGTTCAGGAAGTCTTCCTTTTCCTGCTTGGGCTTTTGCGTGAACAGGTTGTAAGCCAGTCGGATGGTGAGTTGCTCCGCGTCAGCCAGCTTCTGGATCACCTCGTAGTCTTGCGGGTAGTTCTGAAAGCCGCCGCCCGCGTCGATGGCACCCGTCACGCCCAGGCGGTTGAGCTCGCGCATGAAGTGGCGCGTCGAGTTGATTTGGTAGTCCAGCGGCAGCTTGGGGCCCTTGGCGAGCGTCGAATACAAGATGCCTGCGTTGGGCTTGGCCAGCAGCAAGCCCGTCGGGTTGCCCGAGGCGTCACGCAAAATCTCGCCACCCGGTGGTGCGGGCGTGTCCTTGGTGTAGCCCACGGCCCGCAAGGCGGCACCATTGAGCAAGGCCCGGTCATACAGGTGCAAGATGAACACGGGGGTGTCGGGCGCCACGGCATTGAGCTCTGCCAAAGTGGGCAGGCGCTTCTCAAGGAACTGGTGTTCGGTGAAGCCCCCCACCACGCGCACCCACTGTGGCGCAGGGGTGATGTCCACCTGGCGTTTGAGCATGGCCATCGCATCGGCCAGGCTGCGCACGCCGTCCCAGCGCAACTCCATGTTGAAGTTCAGGCCCCCACGGATGATGTGGATGTGGTTGTCGATCAAGCCAGGCAGCACGCGTTGGCCGCGCAGGTCGATGAGCTGGGTGTGAGGCCCTGCGAGAGCCATGATCTCGTGGTCACGGCCCACTTGCAGGAAACGCCCATCCTTGATCGCCACGGCGCTGGCGTTGGGGTTGCTGCGGTCCAACGTGGTGAACAGCCCTCGGTGGAGGATCAGGTCGGGGTAGCTCGTTGTTGTCATCATGCGTCCGTCCTGTTGTCGCGTGGCTGCTTGGGCGAAGCCTGGTCATCACCATGGCCCTTGGGCTGGGCCGTTGGCAGATGGCCGAACATGTGCGGCCTGACATGGTCACTCAGCCAAGACGTGGCTTGTGTCTGCCGCTGGTACACCTGCATGAACAGCGAAGGAAGTTGCTCACCCGCCAGGATGCCCAGCAAGCCGACCAGCGCAATCACCGGCGGCGCCGGGGAACGCACATTGAGCGCGCCATAGATGACACCCACCAGCACACCCACCGCAAGGGCCAGAAGATAAGGCTTCATGATCACTCAACCTTCGTGAGCACCGAACATGGTCTTGGCATAGGTGATGCCCAGGCCATAGGCGCCACCATACTGCTTGGCAATGCCCGTGGTCAGCTCATAGGTTTCTGTGCGCGCCCAGTCGCGCTGGAGTTCCAGCATGTATTGCAGCGCCGTCATGGGCCGCACACCGGCTTGCACCATGCGGTCCATGGCGCGGCCATGGGCTTCGGCTGACACGTCCCCGCAGGCGTCGGCAATCACGTAGACCTCAAATCCCTGGTCTAGCGCTGACAAGGTCGGGCCCACGATGCACACCGAGGTCCACAGACCCGCAAACACCAGGCGGCGCTTGCCAATGGCGTTCACCTGCTGGATGACCTTGGCATCTTCCCAGGTGTTCATTGAGGTGCGGTCGATCAGGGCTTGGCCGGGGAAAGCGGATGTGATCTCCTCATACATGGGGCCGGAGAAGCTTTTCTCCGCCACGGTGGTGAGGATGGTCGGCACACCAAAGCCTTTGGCGGCACGCGAAATCAGCGCCGCGTTGTTGCGCAGGTTGGTGGCGTCGATGGACTGTGTCGCAAAGGACATCTGCGACTGGAAGTCGATCAGGATCAGGGCATGGTCAGCAGGCGTGAGCAGCGTGGCGCCGGGCGTGGGTGTGGCAGTGAGGGTCATGGCTGTTTCCTTAAAGGCTTGAAATGAACACGATGAAGCCCATCCTGCCAAGGCAAGTGCCCGGCGTCTTGAAGATTTGTCAGGTGGTGATGGCGGTGTCGACACGCACCTCGCCGGTCAGCAGCTTGTGCACTGGGCAGGCATTGGCGATTTGCAGCAAACGTTCGCGCTGCTCGGGCGTCAACTCGCCGCGAAGCTCGATGCGGCGCGTGATGTCGTTGCTGCCTGCAGCGGCCTTGCCTAGCGGGTTGAGTTGCAGGTGCACCTCAACGCCCGTCAAGGGCCATTGCTTGCGCGCGGCATACATCTTCAGCGTGATGGCTGTGCAGGCCCCCAGGCTGCCCAGCAGCAAGCGCAAGGGCGAAGGACCGAGGTTGGCCCCGCCGTCTTCAGTGGGTTCGTCGGCCAGCCAGTGATGGCCGAGGTCGTCGCTGAGGCTGACGGTGTATGGCTGATCGCCGAGGGAGCCGATCTGGGCTTGAACGGTTTCAATCTGCTGCATGGCAATCTCCTGCTGTGACGGTTCAGGTTGGATGTGGGGCTCGGTGGATGACGCCCAGACACGCTGGGCAAAGCCGATCAACGCGAAGGCAACTCGCGCGGAGGCAGGTTGAACACCAGCACCTCGGTATCACGTCCGCCACTCAAACGCAAGGCTTGCTCTTCGCGCACCCGGGCACCATCGCCCTCGTTCAGTTGCTGGCCATTGAGCAACACACTGCCACGCGCCACATGCACGTAGGCATGGCGGTTGGCGCCCAGGTCCAGCGTGGCAGCCTCATCGCCGTCAAACAGCCCGGCATAGACGCGCGCATCTTGATGGATGCTCAGTGAGCCGTCCGCACCATCTGGCGAGATGATGAGCGCCAGGCGGCCCCGCTTGTCGGCTTCGCTGAAGTGCTTTTGCTGATAGCTGGGCTTCACCGCCTTGACGTTGGGCACGATCCAGATCTGCAGAAAATGCAGCAAATCAGTGGCCGAGTGGTTGAACTCACTGTGGCGCAC
>CANCFV010000022.1 GCA_947377275.1 Burkholderiales bacterium
GTTGGCGGCTTTCGCCTTGACGCGCTTGCCCGAGTCGAGCTCGATCTGCATCGAGCTGTCGGCTTCGGACATCACACGGCCTGCCAGGAATTTCCCGGCGTCATCAAAAAGGGCAAACATCGAATGGGCGTTTCTGCAATGAGATCAGACCGTGATTGTCCCATTTTGCGCAGGCCCCGCGTCGGGCAGCCCGAGCCAATGCAACAGCGCGGGCAGGTGGGCGTCGAAGTCGCTGACGGCGTGGTCGCTGCCATCGAGCAACAAGAGCTCCACACCAGGGTAGTGCGCCACCATCTCGCGCCAGTTCAGTACCTCGTCGCCCTGGGCGATCAAGGCCCAATAGCGGCTGGGGTCGGTGATGGGGTAGGGCGCCAGGGCCTTGAACTCGTCGATGAACTCGGGCTTGAAAAAGAAGCGCGCTTGCGGATCGTGGAATTCGGTCTGTTCGCCGATGTAGCGCGCCAGGTCGCGTGCTGGCGCCACGGCCGGGTTGATGACGGCCGCGCGCCAGCCCAAGGCTTGGGCCATGACGGTGGCGTAAAAGCCGCCCAATGAGGAGCCGATGACCACGCTGCTGTGCGGCGGCCAGTCGCTTGTGAGGGCGCGCAACTCCTTGACGGCCTGCGCAGGCGAGGGCGGCAGTTGCGGGCAGGCCCAGGTCAGGTCCAGCCCCTGAGTTTGAAGACCCTGCACGATGCCGGCCAGCCTTTGCGCCTTGGCCGAGCGCGGTGAAGACCGAAAGCCGTGCAGGTAGAGGATGTGGGTGGGTGTGGGCATGGCCCAAGTATGCGGCGGGGCTTGGACACCTGTCTTCAAGGGGGCGGGGCTCGTTTGTCACAAAGCTGTCAGCAATAGCCCAATAGGATCATGCCCAGTGCTTCGGCCAAGCCCGACGAAGCTGGAAGGATCCCCCTTGAAGAACCTGCGTCAAGCACCTCATGCCGAGGTGCGGACTGAACACGTCCCTGCTCAAACACAGCCAGCGCGGCACGCCCAGCGCGGCTTCACGCTGCTGGAGTTGCTGGTGGTGCTTGTCATCATCGGCCTGCTGGCCGGCTATGTGGGCCCGCGCTTTTTTGCCCAGATCGGCAAGTCCGAGGTCAAGACCGCTGCGGCGCAGCTCGATGCCTTGGGCAAGGCGCTGGACCAATACCGCCTGGACACGGGCCACTACCCCAGCACCGAGCAGGGGCTCAATGCCTTGTGGGTCAAGCCCGGTGACGAGGCCCGTTGGTGGGGGCCTTACCTTCGCAAGGCGCCGCCCAAAGACCCATGGGGTCGCGAGTACGTCTACAAGACGCCCGGGGAGCACGGCGACTACGACCTGTCGTCGCTGGGCAAGGACGGCCGCGAAGGCGGCGACAACGAGAACCAGGACATCACCAATTGGTGATGGACGCAACCTCGCCATGAGCGCCTCTCCCTTCGATGCCGTGCCCGCGCCCAAGCCTGTGGCGGTGCGTGCGGCCACCTTCCCGCTGCGGCTGTTCTGCCAAGAACTCGCCGTGCTGCTCGACGCTGGCATCCCTTTGTACGAGTCTTTGCAAACCCTGCGTGAAAAAGAAGCCGCGGCCAGCGTGGCGCAGGTGCTGTCTCAGCTGAACGAGGCCCTGTCGCAAGGCAAGACCTTGTCTCAGGCCATGCGCAGCCAGCCGGCGGCGTTCAGTTCACTGTTGATCGCGTCCATCGAGGCCAGCCAGCGCACCGGGCAGACGGCGATGGCCCTGCGCCAGCACGCGGCCTATTTGGCGTGGTTGGGTGGCATGCGCGACAAGCTGGTCAGTGCGGCCATCTACCCGATGATCTTGATTGGATCCAGCCTCTTGGTGATGGCCTTCTTGACCGTGTTCGTGGTGCCGCGCTTTGCCGAGATCTACGAGGGCATGGGCGGCGAGTTGCCCTGGCTCTCGGGCGTGCTGCTGGACACGGGCAAAGCCGTGGGCGAACACCCGTGGCTGGTGATCGGTGGCTTGGTGGCGGCCGTGGCAGGCATGGTGTCGGCCTCGCGGCAGCCCGCGGTGCGTGCGGCGGTGTCGGCGCGTTTGTGGCAGTTGCCCGTGCTGGGCCCGCGGCTGCGCTTGATCGAGCTGGCGGCGCTGTACCGCACGCTGGGTTTGCTCTTGCAAGCCGGTGTGGCCGTGGTGCCCGCGCTGACCTCGTCTGCCGAACTGGTGGGGCCTTCGCTGCGCGGTGCGCTTGACCAAGCCACGCAGCGTGTGCGCGAAGGCATGCGCCTGTCAGACGGTTTGCACCAGCATGGCCTGAGCACGCCGGTGTCCTTGCGCATGATGCGTGTGGGCGAGCAAACGGGCGAGCTGGGCCCGATGCTGGAGCGCGCCGCCACCTTTTACGACGAAGAGCTGGCCCGCTTCACCGAATGGGTGGGCAAGGTGGTGAGCCCGGTGCTGATGCTGATCATGGGCGTGCTGATTGGCGGCATCGTGGTGCTGATGTACCTGCCCATCTTCCAGGTGGCGGAGCAGATCCAATGAGCGCGGTCTTGCAAAGCATCCAAGGTGGGCAAGGGCATGACGCGGTTCAAGCTGAGCCCGCAACGGCGTCTGTGGCCGTGTTGAGCTGGGCACCCGACTGGGCCCTGTGGCCCTTGGCCAAGGCCTTGCGCTTGCGCGTGGTGGTGGCCCGCGATCCTCAAGGCCAGGCGTGGGCCTTGACCCCGCAAGGCGATGACCTGCTGCTGCGCGAAGCCGTGTCACGCGCCGTGGGTGCCAGCCTGCCGTGGTGTGAGGTGAGCGAAGACACCCTGGCCTTGGTGCTGGCGCAAGGCGAGCAAGATTTTGAAGCACGCGGCGCCCTGGTCCACGAAGGGCCTGAGGGCGAGGCTGCGGGCGACGATGCCCAGGTGCACGCCTTGTCGGTCGATGCGATCACGCGGCAAAGCAGCCCCGTGGTCAAGCTGCTGGACGCGACCTTGTTCGACGCGCTCAAGGCCCAAGCCAGCGACCTGCACCTCGAGTCAACCGCCAACGGCATGGTCATCCGCCACCGGCTCGATGGCGTGATGGTGCACGTGGGCGATGTGGGCTCGCGCGAAGTGGCCGAGCAACTGGTCTCGCGCCTGAAGGTCATGGCCGAGCTGGACATTGGCGAGCGCCGCTTGCCGCAAGACGGGCGTTTCAAGCTGCGTGTGCAGCAGTCCAAAGACAGCGGTGTGCGCGATGTGGACTTTCGCGTCTCGATCATGCCCAGCAGCTTTGGCGAAGACGCGGTGCTGCGCATCTTGGACCGCTCGCGCCTGTCGAGCGAGGCCCAGGCCCTGAGCTTGGAAGGCCTGGGCTTTGACGCCGATGACGCTGCGGTGGTGCGCCGACTGGCGCGCAAGCCTTACGGCATGTTGCTGGTGACCGGTCCCACGGGCAGCGGCAAGACCACGACCCTGTACGCCGTGGTGCAAGAGATCAACGACGGCAGCGACAAAATCATCACCATCGAAGACCCGGTTGAATACCAACTCGGTGGGGTGGTGCAGATCCCCGTGAATGAAAAAAAGGGCCTGACCTTTGCGCGCGGTCTGCGCAGCATCTTGCGTCACGACCCCGACCGCGTGATGGTGGGTGAGATCCGCGATGCCGAGACCGCCCAGATCGCCTCGCAGGCCGCGTTGACAGGGCACTTGGTGCTGTCGACCATCCACGCCAACAACGTGTTCGACGTGGTGGGGCGCTTCATGCACATGGGGGTGGACCTCTACAACATGGTGTCGGCCCTCAACGGCGTGGTGGCGCAGCGCCTGATGCGCAAGCTGTGCACGCAATGCGCCGAGCCTTGGCAGCCCCAGCCATCTGATTTGCGCGTGGCGCAGTTGCCGCTGGACACGCATGGGCAGTTCTTCCGCTCGGTGGGCTGCGCCCATTGCCGTGGCACGGGCTTTAGGGGGAGGCGTGCTGTGTCTGAAATCTTGTTGATGGACGACACCTTGCGTGACCTCATCGTGAGCCGCGCCTCGCTCATCCAGATCAAAAGCCATGCCCGTGCCAGCGGCACGCGCTTGCTGCGCGAGTCGGCGCTGGCGGCGGTGCTGCGTGGCGAGTCCACCTTGGACGAACTCAACCGCGTCACCCTGGCCGAATGAGCGCAACGATGACGCAGTACACAACCCCATCACCTGGGCCTTCGATGGCCCCCCCCGCCCCAGCCATCCAGGCCATGGCCCGCGCGTGGCGCATGGCGCAGGGCCGCATGCGCACGGCGTGGCGGCCCGCCTCGGTGTGGCTGGGCGCCCCTTTGAACGCGTTGCAAGACCCGACCGTGGCGCCCGATGCGGTGGCCCGCTTTGGCGAATGGTGTGCCGCGCACCCAGGTGAGGTGTGCGAGGTGGGCTTGTCTGCCTCGTGGATGCTGACCTGTGTGGTGCCGCCAGGCTGGTCGCTGCAGGCCGGCCAGCAGCACGCTTTGAACCAATGGGGCCATTACCACGACCTCGATGTCCAGGCCTTGTCGGCGCATTGGGTGGTTCGCCACGTGGCCGACCCACAGGCCAGCGTGTTGTGCGCGGCCCCGCGTGTTTTGATTGAAGGCTTGCAGGCCCAAGCCAAGGCCCATAAGGTGCAGTTGGCTTGGGTGGGGCCTTGGTGGGCGCGGGGTGTGCAGGCGTGCTTGGCCCAATGGGCAACACCCGATGCCAGCGAAGCCTCGCGCACGCTGCACTTGCAAGAGCCTGGCTTGAGCCTGAGCGTGCAGGCGAGTGCCGATGTGGCCGGGCGCTGGGTCTTGACGCAGGTGCAATGGACGTCGCTTGATGCGGTCTCAGGGCTTGATGGCACGCAGGCCGTGCGGGTGCCACCGCCAGCCACAGGTTTGGGCGATGGCGCATCGGCCGCCGTGTGGGATCACGTTGAATTGGGGGCCTTGTTGAGTGGACGATCTGCGGCCTGGAAGGCCTCGCCATGAGCGCACTTCGCATGGGCACTCGCCAGCCTGCGTGGGCCGATCAGCTCGATTTCGTGGGGCCGCGTGTGCGCACGGCCCGCTGGTCTTGGGTGTGCCTGTTGGCCGGTGTGGTGGCCGTGGCTTGGGTCATTCCCGAAGTCAACGAAGCTCAGGCCGAATTGGCCCAAGCGCACGCCGATGTGGCGCGCCTGCGCCGCGCCGCACACCAGGCCGATGTGGTGCGCAGGGCCGTCGCCGTGGGCCAGCCCGCCACGCCTGCCGATGCCGCGCCGCCTTTGACCGGGGACGCTGCCCGGCAGGCAGCGCAATTGGCCCAGTGGCTGGCTTACCCGTGGCTGAAGCAACTGGCCCGCGTGGAGGCCGCTGCCCAAGCTGAGCAAGCCGTGATGTTGTCTTTCAGCCTGGACTTGAGCCCCTTGGCATCGCGCCCCGATGCGTGGCCTGAGATGCGGCTTGCGGCGGCCGTCCGCGACGATGTGGCCGCCTTGCGTTGGACGCAGACCCTGAGCCCACAAGCCCAGTTGTTGAGCCGAGAGCGCCTGTCCACGCCCATCACCGTGGGTGCAGCCACCTTTGAGTGGCGCGTGGAAGCCCTGTTGGGAGGCGCGACGCCATGAACCTCACAACGTGGATGAACGCCTTGCGCCGCCTGGGTTTGGCCGGCGCCATGGGCTTGTTGTTGCTGGTGGGCGCGGCTTGGGTGCACCGTGTCTGGTTGCCGCAGCAAGTGGATCAGGCCGGGCAAGCGGGCTCGGAGGCCCGCCGCTTGCGCCATGAATTGCTGGCCCAGGCGGAACCCACCGCGGCGGTGGCCGACCCCGCGCAGCACGTCGGCTCACCCGAACAAGCTTGGCAAACGCTGTGGCAAGCCCTGCCTGTGGCGGAGCAACGCGTCGCCTTGCAAGCCGAGGTGCTCTCGTCTGCCCAGACCGGTGGCCTGCAGGTGCAAGCGGTGCAGTATCGAGGGCAGCGCCAGACGTGGGCGGTGCGCGAAGGCACCGCCTTGTGGCGCCAACGCATGCTGATGCCCGTCGAGGGCCGCTACCCTGCGGTGCGCGCTTGGTTGGTCCACCTGCTGGCCGAGCCTGCCTTGAGCGTGGACGAGATCGACATCCAGCGCCCCGATCCCAGCAGCGATCAGGTCAAGGTGCGTGTGGGCGTCTCGCTGTGGTGGCGCCAAGCCGAGGAGGCCCTGCCATGAACCGCAAGCTCCTGCTGGCTTTGGCCGTGGTGGGTGGCTTGAGCGCCTACCTCAGCACCTCTTCCGACGACGCGCTGTTGGCACCGGCCAAATCCGGTCAACGCCGCGCCGGCTCGACGGGCTCACCCCAAGGTGCTTCCACTGCACCCTCGCCGACGGCAAAGGGCGAGGGGCGCGCTCAGGCCGTGGCGCCGTGGGTGGCCGCATCGCTCACGCAAGCCGTGGCGCAATGGCTGGCCCGTGGCAGCGCTTTGGAACAGGGGCGGGCGGGTTCGACGCCGAACCTGGCTTGGGCCGGCGTGCTGCCTCCACCACCGCCGCCAGCACGCGCCGCGCCGGTGGTGGACACGCCCCCGCCGCCGCCCATGGCGCCACGCTTTCCATATCCCTGGGTCGGCCGCTTCAACGACGAGGCGGCCCGCCGGGCCGTCTTGTCGGGCCCCCAGAGCACCTGGGTGGTGAGCGAGGGTGATGTCATCGAAAGCCAGTGGCGCGTCGACGCCATCAAAGAACGCCGCATGACCTTGACCTACCTGCCGCTGAACCAGCAACAGACCGTTGGAATGAAATGAACAAGACCGTTTTCCCGGCTCGCTGCTGGCGCTTGACCCTGGTGCTGTGCGTGGTGGGGGCGCTGAGTGCTTGCGCCAACCCTGCCATCGAAGAGGCCAGCCTGTTGGCCCGCCAAGGCCAGCAAGAGGCCGCGCTGCAGCGCCTGCAACAAGCCACGGTGCAAGACCAGGCCGACAGGAAGCTGCGCACGGCGTTCCTGCAGCAGCGCGACGTCACCGTCGCGCACCTTGTGCTGCAAGCCGATGTGGCCCGCTCCAAAGGCCGTGTGGCCGACATCGAAGCCGTGCTGGTCCGGCTGGAGGCCGCCGCGCCCACCCATCCTCGGGTGGCCTGGCTGCGTTCGGAGCTGGCCCGCATCCAGCGACACCAACGCCTGATCAGCGAGGCCGAGCAAAGCCTGCAAACCCAGCGCTTTGAGAAGGCCGAAGGTGCTTTGCGATCGGTGTTGACCGAAGACCCCGCCAATGGCCAGGCCCGCACGCTGCTGGCCCGCATCGAGGAACTGCGAGAGACCCAGACCCGCCGCCAGGGCAGCCTGCAACTGGCCTCCGCCCAAAAGCCGATCACGCTGGAGTTCCGTGAGGCCTCGATCCGCACGGTGTTTGAAGCCCTGGCCCGCGCCGCCGACATCAACTTCGTCTTTGACAAAGACGTGCGCAGCGACGCCAAGGTCACCTTGTTCCTGAAGGGCACCACGGTCGAAGAGGCCATGCGTGTGATCCTCAGCACCCAGCAGCTGGGGCAAAAGCTGCTCAACGACAAGACCGTGCTGGTCTACCCCGCCACGCAGCAAAAACAGCGCGATGTGCTGGACACCGTCACGCGCACCTTCTACCTGGTCAACGCTGATCCCAAACAGGCGCAGTCCTTGATCCGCACCGTGGCCAAGACACGCGACATCCACGTCGACGAACGCCTGAACCTGCTGGTGGTGCGCGACACGCCCGAGGTCATGCGCTTGGTCGAGCGCCTGATCCAGAACATCGACCTGGCCGACCCCGAGGTGATGCTGGAGCTGGAGGTGATGGAGGTGTCGAACAACCAGCTGGAGTCGCTGGGCATCAACTGGCCTTCCAGCGTGAGCTATGGCCTGCCCAATGGCGCCGCGCAGCTCAACACCCTGTCGGGACTGCAGGCCTTCACCACCAACCCCTTGGCCGTGGCCACCTTGACGGCCTCGGGCGCCAACACCACCATCTTGGCCAACCCGAAAATCCGCGCACGCAACCGCGAGAAGGCGCATGTGCTGCTGGGCGAGAAGTTGCCCGTGTTCACGACCACGTCCACGCCGCTCAATGGCAGTGTCTCCAATGCCGTTTCCATCAACTACGTGGACGTGGGCCTCAAGTTGGATGTGGAGCCTCAGGTGCAACTCGACAACGACGTCACCATCAAGGTGGCCTTGGAGGTCAGCAGCATCACCAACAAGGTCAATGGGCCTTCTGGCTCGTTTGCCTACCAGGTGGGCACGCGCCAAGCCAACACGACCTTGCGCCTCAGAGACGGCGAGACGCAGATCCTGGCGGGTCTGATCAACGATTCGGAGAGCCGCAGCACGGCGGGTTTGCCATACCTGCACGACGCACCGCTGGTGGGGCGCCTGTTTGGCCTGACCACCGATGAGCGCAAGAAGTCCGAGATCGTTTTGCTGGTCACGCCACACATCATCCGCAACGTCGTGCAGCCGGCGATCGCAGGCACCGCCATGCCATCGGGCACCGAGTCCCAACCCGGGGCGCCGGTCATGGCCTTGCGCGACGAGGCCGTGATGTCTGGTGTGGGCAGCCCGTCTGGCTCGGCGTCCAGCCGGTCGGTGTCGCGCGCACAGCGCAACGCGCCTGCCGACAACCCCTTCCTGTCGGGGCCTGAAGAGGTCTTGCCCAACGCCGCCTTCACGGTGGCGGTGCGCAACCCTGGCACCGCACCGCTGCAAGTCAGCTTGAGTGTGGACGCATCGGTCTTGTCCACCGGGGCCAACGGCGCACCCAATGCAAACCGGGTGTCGATCACCGTGCCTCCCGGCGCGACCCTGCCCGTGATGCTGCGCGTTTTGCCGGGCGTGACCGACGCCGAGACCTCGATCGAGCTGGACAACGGCGCCCCACCGCTCAAGCTGCGTGTGCGCGCCTCGCCGCCGCCGGAGCCCGATGAGGCCAATGACATGGAATCCCAGGTGGAGCCTCACGGTGCCGCACCCAATGAGCAGACCGACCGCTGAGCGCGGCTTCACCCTCATCGAGATGGTGGTGGTGGTGCTGATCGTGGGCATCCTGGCCAGCGCCGCCATGCCTTTGGCGGCCTTGAACAAGCAGCGTGCGCGTGAGGCGACCTTGCGCCAGAACCTGCGCGTGCTGCGCACCGCCATCGATGACTACAAGAGGGCGTGGGACCAAGGGCGCATCGAGAAGAAGGTCGATGCCACCGGCTATCCGCCCAACCTGGAGGTGCTGTCCAAAGGGGTGAAGGACATCGGCAGCGCGCAGGGCGGCATGATCTATTTCCTGCGCCGCGTGCCGCGCGACCCCTTTGCCGACCCCGAGTTGGCAGACGCCAAGACCTGGGGCCTGCGCAGCTATGCCAGCCCGCCCGATGCCCCCGCGGCCGGGGCGGATGTGTTCGATGTCTACTCCACCGCCGACGGTGTGGGGCTGGACGGCACCGCTTACCGGCAATGGTGATGATGCGTAGACCACCTTCCACTCACCTTGGCCACGCACGACGCGGCTTCACCTTGATCGAGCTGATCGTGGTCATGGCCATCATCGCCTTGCTGGCCAGCATCGTGGCGCCGCGCTATTACCGGTCGGTGGACAACGCCCGAGACGCCAGCCTGCGCACCTCGCTCAACGTCATGCGCGACGCCATTGACAAGTTCTCAGCCGACAAAGACCGCTACCCCGAATCCATCGATGAACTGGTGACCATGGGCTATTTGCGGCAAGTGCCAGTGGACCCCGTGACGGGTGTGCCGCACAGCTGGCAGATGTTGCCGCCGCCGCCCAACAGCCTGCTCAAGGGCGTGGTGGCCGATGTGCGCAGCGGCGCGGCAGGCAAGGGGCAAGACGGCACGCCCTACAACAGCTGGTGAGCCGCATGCGCAGGCGAGCCGGTGCGGGCTTCACTTACCTGATGCTGCTGTGGTGGGTGGCCATTGGCAGCGTCATGTTGGCGGCCTTGGGCCAGCAATGGTCGATGGAGCGCAAGCGGCAGCGTGAGATCGAGATGGTCTACCGGGCACAGGCGATTGCGGCGGCGTTGTCGTCGTACCACGACCTACCCGTGGCGGGGCAAAGCCCGACATGGCCTCAGCGACTGGAGGACCTGCTGGAAGACCGGCGCAGTGGTGTGCTCAAGCGGCACCTCAGGCGCGCCTGGCGAGACCCCTTGACCGCCGATGGCGTGTGGGGGCTGATGCCCGCTGCCTCTGAGCCCCACGCGGGCATCAACGGCGTGTACAGCTTGGCGAAGGGCACCCCTTTGCGTGCACCTGCGGGCGTGAGCCGCTATGCCGAGTGGCGTTTCGAGGCCAGCGCATCGGCCAGCCAAGCGGCATCGGAGCCATCGTTGGCACCTTGAGGGTTTCGTCAACAAACGGTCACTTGCGCTGCATAGCATCGTGCGCCTATGAGCACACACACATTCACCGCAGGGCAGGTCGAGTCTTTGATTCGTTTGCTGGAGTCGTCGAGCGACGTCAAACGGCGCTACCAGTTCTACCTCTGGACCCAAGGTGACCTTCAGCGTCTGGTGCCTCACAAGCTCTCTGCGTGTGCCGCCTACGACCTCAACACCCGCGACCTGGCCTTTGATGTGCTCAACAGCATCCCCTTGGCGCCCGATGTGGTGGCCGCCATGAGCGATGCCCGATCCCCATTGATGACTTTCATCCAGAGCCACTGGGCGGCCGCACAAGGCCAGCCGGTGTGGGTTGAGCTGGATGCTCAAGCGACCCGCGACCCTGTGGCCCAGGCCTTGATCGACGAGGGCTATCGCGTCTTGTTGGTGCATGCAGTCAGCCGTCCTGGGCGCTTGCATGAGCTGGAGAGCCTGTTCGTGTTCGGCTCGCCTGGCGCGGTGCGCGATGACCTTGCGGCGCACGCCTTGCACCTGTTTTTGCCCTACCTGCATTGCACCTATGTGCGCGTGTTTGGCAACGAGGTCGAGATGGCGTCGCCCGGGCGCGCCATGCGCATGCCTTCACAGGTGGCCGGTGAGCGCCCACGCATCGTCATGAACCTGACCGAGCGCGAGCGCGAGATTCTGCGTTGGGTGCGCGACGGCAAGAGCAACCAGGCGATCTCTGACGAGTTGGGCATCAGTGCGCTCACGGTCAAGAATCACGTTCAAAAAATCTTGCGCAAGCTGGGGGCGTCGAACCGCGCACAGGCAGTGGCCAAGGCTTTGATGATGAACGTGTTCAACACCCCTCTGTCGGCCAGCCCCACACGCAGCACTTTGGGGTTGCGTACCCCACAAGTCGGGGGTGAGGTGGGGCAGCTGGAGTAGTCCGGAATGCTCATGCGGAGCCAATGAGGTGCGTCAGGGTGTCACGGTGGTTTCCAACAATGGCGCTGGCAGTCGATCCATACAACGAACCGTTCTTTGACAGCGCCACTCGGTTTTGCGCATGAAGCACCCAAGGGTGCCACGGGCAGCAAGGCCATTCAGAGGGGGGCTTCTTTCAGTCATTTTCTGCCCCATCCAGGGCAGCCCCAACCTTTCGGAGAAACAAGCATGAAACTCAAGCACATCGCTCTGGCCGCCTTGGCCCTGGTCGCTGGCGTTGCCAACGCTGCCAACATCGCTCGCAGCACCGGCACGTCGGCCTCTAACGCCGGCCTGGTCTTGGCCGTGACCAACATCAACAACGGCACGTCGTACGACCTGGACCTGGGTACGAACTTCAACACCTTCTACTCGAATCTCAGCAACGCTTCGTTCGCTCAATCGTTCGCTGTGAACGACGCAAACTGGACGACCTTCACCAGCGGCACCACAGCCTCTGACCTGGTCTGGACCGTGTTTTCGGGCAACAACAAGGGCGCCATCTCCACCGTCGGCAACAAGGCCCTGTTGACCACCATCAACAACAACCTGACCACCGCTTCGATCACCTCAGGCGTCTCCAGTGGTCTGGGTCAGTCGGTTGGCAACATCGACTTGGCCGTCGCTGAGATCAACACCAGCTCTTCTGCCTCGTTCATTGGCAAGACGGATTCAAACGCTGCATTTTTCGGCGATAAGTTCTCTCAGGCTGGTAAATCTGGCTACGACTACAACGGCAACATCTCCACCAGCTTTGTTGGCTACAACCTGGTGAACGAAAGCTCGAACTTCCAGTACATCACCACCACCGGCAAGGGCAAGGCGATCGACGCCCTGAGCACCAGCACCTTCGCGGGCCAATTCACCTTCAAGCTGGGCAACAACGGTGCCGCTTCGCTGGTGTATGCCGCTGCCGCCCCCGTGACGCCTTCGGTGCCTGAGCCATCGAGCGCCGCCCTGGCCCTGGTTGGCCTGCTGCTGGCCGGTGTCGTGGCCCGTCGCCGCGCCTGATTCACTCGTTCGCGTTCCTGTCTGCGCCCGGTGTGCCCTTGAGGGGTGCCGGGTGTGGCTGACCCTCGCTGTCACTCATACAAAGGTTTCATCATGAAGATCCGTTCCATCGCTCTGGCCGCCCTGACCGTGCTGGCCGCTCAAGCCCACGCCATCACCCTGCCGGCTGGCACCCCCACGCTGTACGTGTCGGGCTCGTCGGCCCTGACGCCCGTCATCAAGGCCATCTTTGGCACCAACGCCACCGCCGCCGGTTACAACACCTACACCAACGCCGCTGGCGACCAAATCCTCTTGACCGCCACCGTCAAGAAGACCAGCACCCTGGGCACCAAGCTGGGTCTGCAGTCTGACTCCCTGGTCGCCCTTTTCAAGCGCGACGCTGGCGGTTCGGCCTACGGTGTCAACCCTGTGGCTACCGCCACTGCCATTGACTTCCTGGATGAAGTCTCGGTCAGCGCCACCGGTGCCAACGCCAACGCCACCACCAAGAAGGTTGTGCCCCAACTGGGCGCCGCTGACCTGGAGCCCGCACAGTTCCAACGCACGGCCAACTTGGCTCCCGGCTTCACGGCTCTGAGCGCTGCCGACTTGGCTTCGCTGGTCACATCCACCGCCTTGCTGCAAACCTTTGGCGTGGCCGTGAACAACAACCTGTACGTTGCCCTGCAAAACGCCCAAAACACCACGGGCGTGCCCTCGGTGTCGATCGGCCAAGTGCAATCGCTGGTCAACGCCGGTGGCCTGAGCGGTGCTTCGCAATCGTGGGGCTACCTGCTGAACGGCAATGGCGATGCAAGCCAGATCAACATCGCCCGCCGCACCGTGGGTTCGGGCACGCAAGCCGCTGCCCAACTGCTGTTCTCGCCTTTCAAAGAGCTGCCTCTGGCCGCTTCGGACAGCGACGCCACGGCCCCTGACAACTCGGCCACCATCTTCGTGACCGAGTCGGGTTCCACCGGTGGCGTGAAGGACGCGTTGAACGCCGCTGACTCGGCTGGCTTTGGGAACTACGCCCTGGGCTGGATCGGCTACGAAAACAAGCCAGCCGCTGCCACTGCCACCAAGCCTGCTGACACCTGGAAGTTCGTGAACCTGGACGGCGTTTCGCCTGACGTGGCCAACGCTTCGGTCGGCGCTTACCCCTTCGCCTTCGAAAACACCTTCAACTACAAGAGCACGCTGGCTGGCACGCCCAAGAACTTCGCTGACGCCATCATCGCCGAAGCCAAGAACCCAGCCGTGATCGCCACCCTGACGGCCCCCCTGAAGACCGCCGCACTGCCCGTGAGCGCTTCCAAGGCCACCCGTAGCGGCAACAGCTTCAATCCCCTCAAGATCACCAAGTGATGCTTGAAGGCCAACCGATCGCCTGATCAGGTTCGCCAAGCCCCTGGGCCGCAAGGTCCAGGGGCTTTTTTCATGGATGTGACATCGCCTTGACCCTCGGCTCGGGGGTGACCCTGCCGAACGGCTCATGCCGGTTCATGTCGGGTTCACCACCCATGGCCACACTGCCGCGCATGAACTCCGCTTTCCACGCACCCCACCGGGTGGCCGGGCTGCTGGTGTGTTGTGCGATGGCCAGCCTGCCTGTGCAGGCGGTCGAGGCGACCTCCACGACGCTGCCCGCCACGGCATCCCCCACGCCCATTGCCTTGCCTTCGTACGACATCGACGAGGTGCAGGTTGAAGGCAACACCGTGTTGCCCGTGCCCCTGATTGAACAGCTGCTGCAGCCCTTTGCCGGCCCCGACAAAACGCTGGTGGATCTGGAGCGCGCGCGCGCCACCCTGGAGAAGGTCTACCAAGAGGCCGGCTTCATCACCGTGGTGGTCGACCTCGACGGCGAGGCACAGCGCCAAGGCATCCTCAAGCTGCAGGTCATTGAAGGCACCATTGAGCGCGTCAAGGTGTCGGGCGCACAGTACGTGTCACCAGCCTATGTGCGCCAGCAAGTGGGCGAGTTGCAAGAGGGCAAGGTGCCCAATTTCAACCGCGTGCAGCAGCAACTGATGGGCGTCAACAAGGGCGATGACCGCCGCGTGCAACCCATCGTGCGCCCAGGCAAGACGCCTGGCACCGTTGAGACCGAACTGCAGGTGGTGGACCAACTGCCCCTGTCGCTCAATGTGGAGATCAACAACCGCCAAGCGCCAGACACCCGGCCGCTGCGCCTGAACGCCACCCTGCGCTACGACAACTTGTTCCAGCGCGACCACAGCTTGTCCCTGACGGCCATCACCACGCCGCAAGACACCTCTCAAACCAAGGTGGGGGTTGTGAGCTACACCATGCCGGCCAGCGCGGGCGCCACCTGGGCGCTGTACGCGGTCAAGTCCGACAGCCTGGTCGCTCCAGTGGGCGCCTCGACCGTGGTGGGCAAGGGCTCTGTGCAGGGCCTGCGCTACATCCAGCCTTTGCCAGGCTCTGCCGAGCTCACGCACTCGGTGGTGCTGGGTGTGGACCACAAGCACTTCCGCGAGCGCATCGGCACCGCACAAGACAGCCCCACCACGCCTTTGGTCTACCTGCCATTCAGCCTGGCCTACAACGCCAACCTGCAAGGCGAGCGCAGCAGCGACGTCTTCACGGGCACCTTGGTGATGGCCTCTCGCGACCTTTTGCGCCGCGACGTGAACTGCGCCGGCTACGACAAGCCGCAAGACCAGTTCGCCTGCAAGAACCCCAATGCCGATGGCACCTTCACCACCTTGCGCCTGGACTGGCGCCACACGCAGGGCCTGTTTGGCCGCTGGAATGGCCTGATCCGCTTGGCCGGGCAGGTGAGCAGCCAGCCCTTGGTCAGCAACGAACAGTACGCACTGGGTGGGGTGGACACGGTGCGTGGCTACCTGGATGCCGAGGTCTCGGGTGACCGGGCCGTGCTGGGCACGCTGGAGCTGCAGTCGCCCAACTGGCTGGCGGGCACCCAAGGCGCATGGATTCAGGAACTCAGCACGCAGTGGTTCATGGACGCCGGTCGCGTCTATGTGACCGAGCCCTTGGCGGGCGTGCCGCCCCATTCCTCGATGAAGTCGGTGGGCATGGGCCTGAAGCTGCGCGGCGGCAAGGCCTTGAGTGCCGACCTGAGCGTTGCCTGGCCGCTCGAAGTGGCATCGACCTACACCGAATTGCACCGCCCCCGTTTGCATGCGCGCCTGGCCTGGCAGTTCTGACCGCCCCGGCCCCGCGTTTGTTTGAACCCGTTTGACCCCGTTTGTACCCAAGGAGCCAAACATGGCCGCCCACCGTCCCCATCGCCTGAACCGTCGTTCGTCTTCCCTGCGCATCAAGCCTTTGGTGCTGGCTCTGGCCACGGTTTTCCCCATGGGCATGGCGCTGGCGGCCGGTACCACAGTGGCCGATGTGCGTCTGCCCACGCAGCACAGCAACTTCACTCCCACGCAGCCCGGCAACGTGACGGTCAAGACCACGGTGACCGACACCGCGGCGCGCTTGGACGTGACGCAGACGGCCAACCGCGCGATCACACAGTGGAGCTCGTTCAACGTGGGCAGCAACGCCCAGGTCAACTTCTACATGCCCAATGCGGGCAGCGCCATGCTGGCGCGTGTGCTGCCGTCGAGCAACGCGCCGCAGCAGATCCTGGGCTCGGTCAGCACCCGGTATGTGGATGCGGCTGGCAAAGAGCGCGTTGGCGGTGAGCTGTTTTTGATCAACGCCAGTGGCTGGTTGTTTGGCCGCGGTGCAACCGTGAACGTGGGTGGCCTGGTGGCCAGCTCGCTCGACATGCGCAATGCCGACTTCTTGAACGGCTTGGGCAGCATCGGGCAAGCCGATGCGAGCTTTTCTTGGCGCTACGCAGGCGGTACGGGCGCGTCTGACTCTGTTGGTCTGTATGCCGCCGATGGGCTGGTGCAAGTCGATGCGGGCGCCAAGATCACCACCGAGTCGGGCGGGCGGGTGTTTTTGTTTGCGCCCACCGTGGTCAACAAGGGTGAGATCACCACGCCCGATGGGCAAACGGCCCTGGCCGGCGGCGGTGAGGTCTACCTCAACAACCCGCAACGCGAAAAGCTCTATGCCAGCGAGGTGAACCCCAATGTGCCCGCGCTGCGCGGCCTGTTGGTCGAGGTTAACAAGGGCCCCGATGGAGCCAGCTCGGTCACCAACGCCGGCAACATCCTCAGTGACCGCGGCAACACCACTTTGGTGGGCATGGCCGTGCGCCAATCGGGCCTGATCCGGGCCAACACCAGCAGCACGGCCAATGGCTCGGTGTTGCTGGCCGCACGCAGCGAGGTCTCGGCACATACCGACGTCAATGACAGCACGGTGCTCGACAAACACGCCACCCAGGGTGGCTCGCTGGTGCTCGACAAGGGCAGCCGCATCGAGCTGCTGGCCGACGACAGCGCGGGCACGAGCACCGCCGGCACGCCGTTCACAACGTCGCGCGTGGAGCTCTCGGGCAAGACCATCGATGTGCTCAGTGGCGCCACGATCAAGGCACCCGGTGCCATCGTCAAGGCCCGGGCCGAGGCCACACCAGCCTACATGGGCGGCACGGCCAGCCCCACGTTTGACAGCAAGGCCGACTTCGGTGCAGCCAGCAACGATGAAAAGTCGGCGCGCATCACTTTGGGCGACAAAGCCGTGATCGATGTGTCTGGCACCACCTCGGCGCAGATCGATGCTGCCAAGCGCAACTTCATCACGCCCACCCTGGTCACCAACAATGACCTCAAAGACGCCCCTTTGCAAAAGGCCGGGCCCATCTTCCACAAAGAAGATGCCACCTTCGACGTGCGCCAGGGCGTGCCCATGTTCAGCAGCACACAGGGCTACAAGGACGCGAGCGTGGTGACAGCCACCGAACGTTTGTCGGTGGGGGGCACGGTCGATTTGCGTTCCACCGGCGCAGTGGTCACAAACGCCACGTCTCAACTCAACATTTCGGGCGGGCAGCTCAATTTCAGTTCGGTGGGCCTGGACCCCAACGCCGCCGCGGTCTTGCTGACCCAGGTCAAAGACCAGGCCGGCAACCTGTTTACGCTCAATGCCGCACCGGCTGACCGCGTCTATACCTTGGGGCCTTCTTTGAAGGTGCAAGAGGCCGCTTATGTGCAAGGCACGGCGGCGGGGAGCTTGAAGGTCACGGGCAACCAACTGGTCCTGGCCGGTGAGCTCAAGGCAAGCACGGTCACGGGCACCCGTCAGTTGGCCGGGCTGGACCCTTTGGCCGCACGGGCCACGGTTAACGTGAACGGTTGGCTTAATGCGAACGATCGCAACGCCGCCTTGGTACGTGATGCGGTCAGCAAGCTCACTGTGCAGATCGGCCAGCAAGCGGCCGGTGCCTCCCAAGACTACTGGGACAGGGTGACGGAGGGTGACGATGCTGCGGCGGTGGCCCTCTTGCCTGCGGGCTCAGTGCTCAACCCCAGCATCCTGAATGGCCAGGCGGCATCGGTGTCGGTGCAGACCGATGGCGGCTTGAAGCTCCTGGCGGGCAACAACTTGAACTTTGCACCCGGTGCCACCTTGAGCCTCAAGGCCAGTGGCGCTGACGGCATTCAGTTGGACAGCAGCATCCGTGATGCAGCCGGCACGATCACGGTGCAGGCCAGCGACCTGCTCGACAACGTCGGCGGCTTGTTGCAGAGCTCATCGGGCTTGCAGTTGGCCGATGGGCAGACGCTGGATGTGTCGGGCCGCTTCGTCAACCAAGCTTTGGGTGGCGTGGCGGTGGCACCGGTGGGTGTCAAGGGTGGCAGCATCAGCCTGCTATCTACGGCTGCTTTGAGCCTGGGCAAGGGCAGCGTGCTCGACGTGTCAGGCGGCGCCACCTGGAGTGGCAGCAGCCTCAAGGGTGAAGCTGCCGGCACCGTGACCATCTCCGCTGGTCTGGGCGCCAATGCGAGCATGCAGGGCGACTTGCGTGCCTACAGCTTGTCCCAAGGCGGCACGCTCAACCTCACGGCCAACGAGGTGCTGATCGGATCGAACCTCACGCCTTCGGCCAAGACCTTGACGCTCAGCCCCGATGAGTTCAGCCAGCGCGGCTTCGGCGCCTTCAACATCGTGGGCTACAACGGCGTGACCGTGGCGCCCCAGACGCAGCTCAAGCCTTCGCAGAAAAACTGGATTGCCAACTCGCGCTTGACGCGTGCTGGCACCGACACGGCCTTGAGCAGTCTGGTGCGCCTGTATGACAAGGGCGACCACCTGCGCACGCCCACCTCGCTCAGTCTGCGCAGCACCCTGGGTGCCGTCACTGTTGGCAAGGGCGCCAACATCACCACCGACGAGCAGGCCAAGGTGCAGCTGCAGGCACTGACCGCCATCGACTTCGAGGGCAGCGTGGTCAACCACGGCGGCACGGTGTCGATGAAGCTGGACACGCAGGGTGGGTCCCTGTCGGCTGGCCGCCAAAATGAAGGCGTGATCTGGTTGGGTAAAGACAGCAAGGTGGATGTGTCGGGTCTGGCTGTGACGGCCGTGGGCACGGGCAAGCTCACCCAGGGCCAGGTGCTTGATGGCGGCACCGTGAGCCTGAGTGTGGGCAACAACGCCGAGAACGATGGCGGTGTGGTCGTGATCAGCAACGGCGCGCAGATCGACATCAGCGGCGCAAGCGCCGCCTACGACACGCGTGTGACCACCAGCAGCGGCAGCACCGTGCGAACCGTGCTCATAGGCAGCGCTGGCGGCACGCTGGACGTTCAGGCCTCGCATGGGGTGGTGCTCGAAGGGCAGGTCAGGGCCAAGGGCGGCACCGACAACGCGGTGGCAGGCAAGCTCAACGTCACCTTGAACAACACCGCTTTGAACGAGGTGGGCCTCGATGCCGGTAAGGCCGCGCCGCGTCTGTACCGCATTTCTTTGCAAGCCGATGCGGCCAGCAAGAGCAATGGCCTGGACTTTTCCCAGCGTGCGTCTTTGCTCAAAGACGCCAGTGTGTGGGGCAATGCCACGGTCTCGTCCGCTTGGCTGAACAAGGCCGGTTTCGCCGACGTGTCTTTGACGACCGGCGGTCGCATCGACACCCTGCAAACGGCCAACATCGCCGCCACGCGCAGCTTGAACCTGTCAGGCCGGGCCTGGTGGGTGGCCGATCGGCAGGCGCTGACCCTCACGGCACCTCATGTGAGCATGGGTGATGCCTTGTCGGCGGGCAGCTTGAGCAGCGGTTTGGAATTCAACGGTGCCGCCACCGCTGGCACCGGTGCCATCCAGGTGGCTGCTTTGCACGTGGACCTTAATGACCACATCGCCACACAAGGCGTGCGCAACCTGAACATCGGGCTGCTTGACGTCAACGGCAAATCGCCGACGGTGGTGGAGTTGCGCGCCTCCAAAAAAGCCGGGGCCCAGCTTGACACGCAGGCCGATGTCCGCATCAACGCCGCGCAGGTCTTTCCTGACACCGACACCGCCTACACCATCCAGGCCGATGGCCACACCGTGACCTTCGCGGGGGGCGACGCCTCGATCGGCAAGCCCATGTCGGCCGGCGGCCAGTTGACCGTCAATGCCGCCAAGATCGTGCAAGGCGGTGTCTTGCGTGCGCCGTTTGGCAGCATCACGCTCAATGCCGATCGTATCGACTTGTTGGCCGGCAGCGAAACCTCGGTGTCTGGCGCGGGCCTGCTGGTGCCCTTTGGCAACATGCTCAACGGCAGCACCTGGGTCTACGCCAATGAGGCCGACACGCGTCAGGCCTTGCTGGCCAAGCAGATCACCCTGAATGCCGGCAGCCAAGGCCAGCTCAACGTGGCGGACACGGCCAGCATCGACACCCGGGGTGGTGGCGATGTGTATGCGCGCGAATTCGTGGCCGGCCCGGGTGGCTCGAAGGACATCTTTGTAGGCGCCGCGGGCGGGGCCTTTGCGGTTGTGCCTTACGCCTTTGCCAACCAGTCGGGCTTTGCCGTGACAGACCGTTCGATCTTGGCCGCCACCGACGCAGCGGGTAAAACCGCCAGCATCGTGCCTGGGCAGCAAATCGTTTTTGGTGCCAACGGCGCGCTGCCAGCCGGCACCTATGTGGTGCTGCCTGCAGCCTATGCTTCGATGCCCGGCGCCTTCCTGGTCAAGCCAGACATGGCGGCCGGCCGCGTGGGTGCGGCTGACTTGGGTGCGCCCACCATCAAGCTGGACGATGGCTCGGCATCGGTGGTGGGGCGCATCGGCTACGCCGGGACCGCCTACCTGGCGAGCACCGGCAGCCGTTACATCGTCATGGACAACAAGACCTCCGGTAGCTATTCGCAGGTCAACCTCACATCGGGCAACGCCTTCTTCGCCGCGCAGGCCGCCAAGGCCCAGGTGGTGACGCCATCGTTGGGGCAAGACGGTGGTTCGGTGCGTATCTTGGCGCCGGTGCTCAGCCGCCTGGCTGAAGGTGTGCTGCACCTCGGTGGCGATGACTTGAGCAAGTCGGCACGGGGCGGCACGCTCGAGCTGGGGGTGCGCAAACTGCACGTGGGCGATGTCTCGAGCGACACGACCGGCGTGAGTGAGGTCAGCGCGTCGGCCTTGAACGCCAGTGGCGCGCAGGCCCTGGTGTTGGGCGCCACGGTTGGTGAGGCCAACGCATCCGGTGAGCGTGTCCTGAACGTGACCGCCAGCGATGTGAGCATCGATGCCTCGGACAAAGCCGGTGGCATCAAGGCGGGTGACGTGACGGTGGTGGCCACGCAAAGCCTTACCCTTCAAAACGGCGCTGTGATCGAAGCCACCGGCGCAGGGTCGCCCGATGCCTACCGCATCGAGGGCGATGGCGCGTCGGTGCGCGTCAGTGGCAACGCCCAAGCCTCGCTGGCGCGGGTGGGTGCCACGCAAACCCAGGGCGCCTTGAGCCTGGGCGCAGGCGCCACCCTCAAGTCCGCCACGGGCCGCGTCTTGCTGGAAGGCACGCAGGCCGTGGCCTTGAACACCAGCAGCCGCATCCTGGCCAATGCCTTGTCATTGGGCGCACCGCGCTTGTCGCTGGGGCAAGCCAGCGAAGACGCATCCGCCCTGAACCTGGGTGGCGATTTGCTCGCGCAACTGAACCAGACGGCCGATCTGACCTTGCGCAGCTACTCGGCCATCGATTTCTACAAACCTGCGGCCAGCGGCGACGCAGGCACGCTGGTGTTGGGCGGCAAGGCACTCAAGAGCCTGACGCTGGACGCTGGCACCTTGCAGGGCCACGATGGCGTCTCGGTGGAGGTCCAGGCTGGGCAAGTGGCTTTGGTCAACACCTCGGGGGCCAATGCCTTTGTCTCGCGTGGCGACACCGACACCGGCAGCCTTCGCATCGACGCCCAGGCGGCCACGGGCGATGTCGTGATCGGCACCGGCCTGGGCCGCGGCACACAAGCCCAGCCCTCGACGGTCGGGGTCAGTGGCTTTCAGACCACGACCTTGCAAGCCCAGCGCAGCGTGATCACTGCCGGCGCAGGCGGAAGCTCCGTTTTGCATGACGACGGCGTGGCCGGCCCCGGCGGCCTGTCGGTCGCAGGTGACCTGAGCATCCGCGCCGCCAGCTTGACGGCCAGCTCTGGCTCGAACACTGCGCTCTTGTCCACAGGGGCCGTGTCGATCGAGGGCAATGGACAGTCGCTCAAGGCGGCCTCGGGGCTGGGCGCACACCTGGCGATCGAGGGCGACACGGTCTCGCAAAGCGGGGTGGTGGAGCTGCGCTCTGGCGCCTTGACCTTGCAGGCCAATGGCCTGGGTTCGGCCGATGTGCCCGCCTTGCGTTTGCTCAGTGGCTCGCAAACGCTGCTGCAAGGCGTGAGCGCCACCATCGGTGGGCAGAAGGTGGACACCCTGGGCGGCATCGCCCAACTCAAGGCCCTGCAAGGTGATGTGCAGATGCAGGCCGGTGCCACCCTGAACGTGTCGGCTTCGGGCGCCGCTGCCGGTGGTCGAGTGGACATCTCTGCCACGCAGGGCAATGTTGATCTGCAAGGGCAGTTGCTGGGCACGTCGCTCAGCGGCAAGCCCGGCGCGGCTTTGTCGATCGATGCCCAGTCGGGCGTCAACCTCGACCAGCTGGCCAACGGTTTGAACGAGGGCGCTCAAGGCGGCTTGCTCAACTTCAGCCAGCAGGTGGCGTTGCGCAGCCGCGGGGACGAGGGCTTGAACCTGAGTCAGGGTCAGCAACTCGCGTCGGCCCGCCTCGCGTTGGTGTCTGACCAGGGCGATGTCATGGTTCAAGGCCAGCTCAAGGCCGACACCGCCAACGGCGGCCAGATCTTGCTGGCAGGTCGCGGCGTCAAACTCGATGGCGCCACACTCAGCGCCAAGGCCTTGAGCGTGAGCGACAACACGCCTTACAGCGCCGGCCGCATCGATGTGCAGGCCAGCAAGGGCAACATCCAGTTCAATCAGCAAACTCAGGTGGACCTGGGCGCAGCCAGTGGTCAAGGGGGCGTGCTGGCGCTGCGCGCCTTGCGTTCCGAAGATGGCAAGGGGGTGAACATGGCGGCATTTGACGCGACCGTGACGGGCGCCCGCTCCATCCAGGTCGAGGGGGTGCGTGTGTGGGACAAAGCGGTCAATGGCAACACCGGCGCGGTGACCACCGCGGCCATCAGCACCTTGGACCAAACCGGCACCGCGCGTGGCTCTTTGGCGCTCAAGACGCTGGAGGCCGATGCCACGACCTATGTGGCCAACAGCGAGACCATCAAGGCCAGTCTGTCCAAGGTCAACAAAGACTTGTCCAGCTTGATCGAGGTGCGTGCGGGTGAAGAGATCCGCAGCAGCAGCACCACCCTCACGCTCAACAAGGACTGGAACATCAGCACGCCCATGAACCTGACGGTGCGGGCCGAAGGTGACCTGAGTCTACAAGGCACCATCAGCGCCGGTTTCACCACCGCCACGCCGGCTGGCATCGCCAAGACCGGGCTAGCCGCTGACATCCGCTTGGTGGCAGGGGCAGACACGCTCAGCGCGCAAAGCAGCGCCACCAAGCTGGGCACAGGTGACCTGATCTTGGGCAGCGAAGGCGGCAGCGCAGCGATGCTCGTGCGCAGCACCACCGGCAACATCGACCTGGCCGCGGGGCGTGATGTCAAGCTGGCGTCGCCTTTGGCGGCGGTCTACACCACGGGTCAGCAGGTGGTTTCCAGCGAGCTGACCGGATGGACGCCATTGCCCTCGGGCCCCGTGCGCAACGCCTCGGCCAACACCACATCGGTCACGGCCACGGCCAGCAACCCGGTGGCTGGCGTGCTTTACACGCCGTTGAAAGTGGGCACGACCACAGCAGGTTCCTTCTACACCGGTGGCGGCAACGTGACCGTGTCGGCTGGACACGATGTGTTGGGCTCTGCCGAGACCTCGGCCCTGGCCAACAACGCAGGCAACTGGCTTTACACCACTTACCAGGCAGGCACGCAGCAGACCTCGTGGTGGACGCGCTATGACAAGTTCAGCCAGGGTGTGGCAGCGCTGGGCGGTGGCAACGTCACGGTGCAAGCCGGGCGGGCCGTGCAAGACCTTTCGGTCTCAGTGGCCGGTGGCGGCTTCAAGCAGGCCAGCACGGGCCTGGCCAAGAACTTTGGCGCCGGCACCTTGTCGGTGTCGGCTGGTCAGGACATCCTGGGCGGCCTGGCCGTGAACACTGGCGATGCCGCCACCTTGTCGGCAGGCAACCGCATTGGCGTGAGCGCCCGCGTCTCAGAAGGCAGTGGCCTCAACGGTGCCGCACTGGCCACTTTCAGTGGGCGCAACACGGTGCGCGCCTTGTCTGACATCCAGATGGCCGGCGTGGGCAGCGCGGTGCGCGCTGGGCAGTTCCTGGCCATGTTCAAGGGCAATACAGCGGCCGAGAGCGACCTGATCGCATGGCATGGCATTGCCAGCAAGCTGGCCGACCGCAGCGCACTCGACATGCAATCGGCCGGCGGCAACCTGCAGATCCAGTCCGGCGACAGCGTGCTCAACCGTGTTTTGTTGGGCAGCAACACGGCCTTGCCAGTCACGCAGCCCACCGCCTCTGATCTCTTGGTGACCGCGCCCACCGGTAGCATCGCCATCGAGGCCGTTCAGTACCAGCAACTCCCCACCGATGGCGGCCAGTTCAAGGTCGTGGCGGGGCAAGACCTCAAGCTGGTGGGACTCAGCCAGCGCGGTGCGGGCGAAGGTGCCGCCAACGACAGCGGCGCCAGCCAGCCTTTGGGCTTGGACAGCTCGACCCAGCGTGACCCCGTGGTGCTTGTGGCCGGTCAAGGCGACTTGACCTTGGGCAACAGTGCCGGTGGCATCGTCAGCGTGGTGCGCCCGCTCCAGGCCTATGCCGGCCGCGACCTGTCGGTGCAAGGGCCGCTCACCATCCAGCACCAGTCTGCCCTAGACCTGAGCGTCTTGCAGGCTGGGCGCGACATCCAGCTCGGTGAGCTGGGCAGTTTCATTGGCATCACAGTGCGGGGGCCTGGCGATCTGCTCATGGCCGCCGGCCGTGACCTCAACCTGGGCGTGGGTCCGGGCGTGGTGGCCAACGGTAACAGCGCCAACACGGCCTTGCCCGACAAGTCAGCTCACATCAGCCTGATGGCTGGCACCCAACTGGCCAACCTGGATGCCGGCTTGGCGATCGCCGAGGGGCGCTTGCCACAGCTGTTGGGCGGCTTGGCCTATTTGTTGCCGCTGACTGACCAGGCACAGCAGGACCGAGTCAGCGCGGCGCTGGCTGCGTTGGGGCTGAGCCCCAATGCCCTCGACGGCGTGGCCGACACGGCCAAACTGGCCCGTTTGGGCAGCCTGATCCAAAAGGCCTTGAGCGCCAAAGCAGCCCCTGAGCGCACGGCCCTGGCGGCCCAACTGGCCAGCGCACTGCAAAGTCCCTACGCCGCCCAACTGGTGGGCTTCGTGGCGCAACAAGCCGGACAGGCCGACGTGAGCGTGGCCAAGGCCTTGGACACCTTCGCAGCCTTGCCGCAAGCACGCCAAGCGCTGTTCATGCAAAAGGTGCTGTTTGCCGAGCTTCGCCTGGCTGGGCGCTCGGCCGTGAACGCGGGCAGCGACGCGCAAAAAGCTGCAGACTACCAGCGTGGTTACGATGCCATGGCCGCCATGTTCTCCCCGGCACATGCACAACTGGCTGGTGACATCAGCATGCCGCTGACCCAGGTGAAGAACTTTCAGGGCGGCGACATCAACCTGCTGGCGCCCGTGGGCAACGTCAACGGGGGGTTGACCTCCGGGGCATCCTCCGACTTCGGTGTGGTGGCCTTGGCAGGTGGGGCCGTCAATGCCGCCCTTTACCGCAACTACCTGGTCAACACCTCGCGCGTGTTCACGCTGGGCGGGGGCGACTTGCTGATGTGGTCGTCTGAGGGCAATGTGGACGCGGGCAAGGGCGCGCGCACGGTGCAGGGTGCTCCTGCGCCGGTGTTCTACCTCGACGCCAAGGGCACCTTGCAGGTGGACACCTCGGCATCGATCGCCGGCAGCGGCATCGCATCCAGCAATGACTTGGACGTGTACGCCCCGCATGGTGTGGTGGACTCGGGCGATGCTGGGTTGCGCTCAAAGGGTCGTGCCTCACTCGGCGCGGGGCGCGTGGTGTGCGTCGGCTGCAGCTTCGGCGGCACAGTGGTGGGGCTGCCAGCTGCAGCACCGGTGGCTCTGCCTGTGGTCAATGCGGCGCCGCTGCCTGACAACACCAAAGCCGGGCCCACCACCAGCGATGCGGGAGATGACAAGAAGAGAAAGCGCAAGCGCCAGATCCAGATTGACTTCCTGGGCTATGGCGTGGCCTTTGTCAGCCCGCGCAACTGGTTGGGCGTTCCCGGCTTGAGCGACTGGTGGGCGCAGACCGCGTCTACAACCACGGACACAACAGCGCCCGCACCTCAGCCTCAACCTCAGCCACTTGAAGCGGCTGCCAAGGCCAAGCCCATGGTGATCAGCCTGCTCGACAAGCTCAAGCAGCGCTGGAACTGAGTCACCGCATCCCCCGCGCTTGAGCGCCCCATCGGCGCGGGGGATTCACGCGCTCGTCACATGCCGCACAGACCATAGCGGCCGGATGTCTTTGACATTGAACCGACATTTTTGAGAGCACAACTGGATACGCCATGCGCCAAGCATTGACTGCATTCTCACTGGCCGCCCTGGGCCTGGCCCTGATCCCCAGCAGCGCCCACGCCTGGTGGAACGGCGACTGGAAGCACCGCACCAAGGTCACCCTCAACACCACCGCCGCAGGCGTGGAATCCAAGTCTGCCGAAAGCGGCTTGACCGTGCCTGTGCGCCTGCACTCTGGCAACTTCGACTTCTTGAGCGCCAACCCCGATGGCTCTGACCTGCGCTTTGTGAGCGCCGATGACAAGACCCCGCTCAAGTTCGTGGTCGAGCGCTATGACGCTACCAACGAGCTGGCCCTAGTCTGGGTGCAGGTGCCATCGGTGGCGCCGGGCACCGACAAGAACACCGTGTATGCCTACGCAGGCAACGACCAAGCCAAGGCCGAGGCCAGCAGCGCCGCGGAGGTCTTTGACAGCGTGACCGTAGCCGCCTTGCACTTTGGTGACAAAGACGGCGTGGCCGTGAGCCACAACGCCTCGCTCAAGGCCGCTGGCCCTGCGGCGTGGAACCCCAACGGCTTGTTGGGCGCCAGCGCCAAGGTCAATGGCGAGGCCTTGTCCTTTGCCGCCAGCGACAAGGTCAAGGCAGCCTCCGGCTCACCTTACACCGTCAGCCTGTGGGTCAAGCCCGCGGCTCAGCAGGGTGAGTTGTGGCGCCAGGGCGGCCTGCAGATCAAGCTCGATGGCGCCAAAGCCAGCGCCACATTGGGTGCTGCGCAATGGGCCGGTGGCGAGTTGGCTGTGGGTGCATGGTCGCACGTGGTTCTGGCCTTGGGCGCAGGCAAGGGCACGCTGTATGTCAACGGCAGCCAGGTCGCCGAAGCCGACCTGCCTGCAGGTGCGCCCGCCATCGAGGGCCCGATCGCGCTGGGCAACGGTTTGAATGGCGAAATCGACGAAGTGCAAGTGGCCACGGCCGTGCGCTCTGCAGACTGGGTCAAGCTCACGGCGGCCGCCCAACGTGGCGATGCCAAGCTGGTGGCCAGCGTGGCTGAAAGCGAAGACAGCGCGGCCGACGAAGGCGGCGAGGCCGGCTACATGGGCATCCTCATCAAGAGCTTGACGCCCGACGCCAAGGCCGTGATCGCCATTTTGGCCGTCATGTTTGCTGTGGCCGTGTGGGTCATGGTCACCAAGGCCATCCTCGTGGGCAAGGCCGACAAGGACAACAACCTGTTCCTGCGCCGCTTCCGCGATGCCAACGACGACCTCTTGCAGCTTGAAAAAACCGGCGTTTACGCCAACTCATCGCTGTTCCGGCTTTACCAGGCCGGTGTGCGCGAACTGGTCAAACGCAATGTGGGCGAGTCGGGCGCAGCGCCTTTGGGTGGGGCCTCCATTGACGCGGTCAAGGCCTCGATCGACGCCGACCTGGTCCGCGAGAACCACAACCTCAACAAAGGCATCGTGCTCTTGACCATTGCCATCTCGGGCGGCCCCTTCCTGGGCTTGCTGGGCACGGTGGTGGGAGTGATGATCACCTTCGCAGCCATTGCCGCAGCGGGTGACGTCAACGTCAACGCCATCGCCCCTGGCATTGCCGCGGCCCTGCTGGCCACGGTGGCGGGTCTGGGCGTGGCCATCCCAGCACTGTTTGGCTACAACTACCTCGCATCGCGCATCAAGAACATCTCGTCTGACATGCAAATTTTCGTGGACGAGTTCGTGACGCGAGTGGCTGAACGCTACGGCGCGCGCTGAGCGAGGCCGCGATGGCAGGCGACGTCAAATCCGACAACCAGCCGTATGACGACATCAACATCACCCCGATGTTGGACCTCGCCTACGTGCTGCTGGTGACCTTCATCATCATGACCACGGCCTCTGTTCAAGGCGTGAAGGTCAAGTCACCCGTGACCCAGGCCGCGAACAACCTGGCCAAGCCGCAGACGCGGGCCGTCACCATCACGGCCGACGGCTCGATGTACCTCGATGCCTACCCCGTGACCATCGACCAGCTCAGCACCAGCTTGGCCCAGTACAAGGCCGTCAACCCCAACCTGCCCGTGGTGCTCAAGGCCGACGAGGCCGCGCAGTACGACAAGGTGGTGCAGGTGCTGGAAGTGGCCAAAAAACTGGACATCACCGAAATCGGTCTGGTCACCAAGCGTGCGCAGTGAGCGCTCAGCCCCATGCAAGTTCAAGACGAAGCCAAACCCTACGACACCATCAACGTCACGCCCATGCTCGACTTGGCGTACGTGTTGCTGGTGGTGTTCATCCTCATGACGACGGCCTCGGTGCAAGGGTTGAGCGTCAGCATGCCCAAGCCTAGCAACAAGCCCGCTACCGAGAAGCACGAGCTGCTGCTGATCCAGGTCTCGCCTGAAGGCACCTTCTACCTCAATGGCGCTCCCAGGTCAGCCGGTGAGCTTGAGGTCGACATCAACGCGGCCAAGGCCCGGGACCCCAAGATGTCGGTGGCCATCAAGGGCGATGCCAAGGCGCAGTACGCCAAGGTGGTCTCGGTGATTGACCTGTGCAACAAGTTGCAGGTCAGCATGGGCATCGTGACCGCGCGGATCGGGACTTGAGCATGAGCCCGATGAATTCGCCCCATGGGGATGTGCCGCAAGGCGCCACGCGCTCAGCACGCACCAAGCAAGCGCTTTTGGTGCTGCTGGGTCTGGCCGTGCTGGCCCTGATCGCTTGGGGGGTGAGCCACATCAAGCTGTCGCAGGGCAACAGCAAGCCCAAGCAGCAAACGGTCAAGATCACCCTGCCCGACACGCCGCCGCCGCCCCCGCCCAAGCCCGATGAAAAGCGGCCGGAGCCCAAGCCAGACAACAAGCCACAGCAGCAGCAAGAGCAAAAGCAAGCCCCCATTGCGCCGCCACAAACGCGCATCGACGAAGCGCCCAGCAACAACGGCAGCAGCAACCTGCCTCAGTCTGGCAAGGTGACCAACGACGGGGTCGTGGGCAATGGATCGGGCAACGGCGGCACCGGAGCGGTGCCCAGCGCCGAAGACCGCCGCAAGAGCCAGTTCTACGTCAACAACATCCGCCGGCAACTCAAGGAAGAGCTTGAACGCGTGCTCGACACCGACGAGCGGCAATTGGAAGTTGCCTTCTCTCTGTGGATCAGCTCCGACGGGCGCATCTCGAAGTACGAGCTGGTGCCCACCGGCAATGCCCGTGCCGATGCCGACGCGCGCCGTGCCTTTGAAGAAGCCAGCAAAACCACCCGCCTGGAAAAGCCGGGCGATGTCATCCAGCCTTTGCGCATGAAGCTCACGCTGCTGCCCTCGGGTCAATGAGCCACCCCTTTTGAATCTGTTGATTGAATGACCATGCAACGTCAAGCTAAAACCTCCTTCCAGCCGACCCGCATGGGCGCACTGGCGCTGGCCTGTGCCCTGGTCGCACATGGCGGCAGCGCCCACGCCGACGAGCGTGCTGAGCTCGAAAGGCTTCGCGTCACCACCAGCTCCTTGATCGAGGCCTTGGTTGACAACGGCCTGCTCACGCGCGAGAAGGCCAATGCCATCCTCAGGCAAGCCACAGATGCCGGCAACAAGGCCGCTGCCCTGGCTGTGCCCGCCGAGCCAGCGGCCGTGCCGACTGCCGACGTCGCCAAAAAACCCAACCTCATCCGCATTCCCTACATCACTGAATCCACGAAGGCCGAGCTGCGCGAACAGATCAAGAAGGACGTGCTGGCCCAGGCCCATGACGAACGCTGGGGCGAGCCTGGTGCCTTGCCAGCCTGGCTGCGCCGCATCGCTTTTGAGGGCGATGTGCGTGTGCGTTTCCAGCACGATGGCTTTGATGGCGCCAACACCGCGCCCGACGATGATGCTGGTTATGCCAACCAAGCGCGCTCATCGCTGGCCTGGTCGCCTGACCTGGTCAACACACAGCACAGCCGCAACCGCGCCACCTTGCGTGCCCGCGTGGGTGTACACGCCGACCTGGGTGATGGCTTTGACGCCGCCGTGCGCCTGAGCACGGGCAACACGGCCAGCCCCGTGTCGGCCTCGCAGACCCAAGGCAACTACTTCAACAAGTACACGGTGCTGTTTGACCAGGCCTACATCCGCTACAACGACAAGGGTGCGCTGGTGGCGACGGCAGGGCGCTTCACCTCGCCGTTTTACGGCACCGACCTGACCTGGCCTGACGACATCAACCTCGATGGTGCCGCGGTCACGGTCAAGCCTGTCTTGGGTGCTGGCCAGTCTGTGTTTTTCACGGCCGGGGTCTTCCCGCTCCAAGAGCTTGAAATCAGTGCCAAGGACAAGTGGCTGTATGGCGCTCAAGCCGGGTTCTCCGTGCCGCTCAATCCGGCCACGCAGTTCCGTGCGGGTCTGGCTTTGTATGACTTCCAGGGCGTGGCCGGACGGGTGGACACACAGGTCAAGCCCGCGGGTGCCAGCGCCGGTGTCGTGCCTTATGAAACCACGCTGTACCCCGCGGGCGTTCGCCAAAAGGGCAACACCCTCATCCGCCTGAACAACCCCAACGGCGTGGTGGATGGCTCAGTGGCTTCTGACTGGGGCGTGGCATCGCGCTTCCGTCCGCTGGACCTGTCGGCCGACGTCACGTTCTTGCAGTTCTTCCCCATCACCGTCAAGTTCTCGTTCGATTACATCAAGAACCTGGGCTTTGACCTGAGCGACATCCGCGCCCGATCGGGCCAGAGCGACCTCAACCTCACGCAGCAAGACACCGCGGTGCAAGCCAAGTTGACGGTGGGCGCCGACCGCGTTGAGAAGGCCGGCCAGTGGCAAAGCTTCTTGACTTACCGCCGCTTTGGTCGCGATGCTTGGCTGGATGCATTCACTGACACCACCTGGCACCTGGGCGGCACCAACTACCAGGGCTGGAGCCTGGGCGGACAATACGGCATTGGCCCGCGCACCACGTTGGGCGCGCGCTTCACCAGCACACACAACCTGAACGACCCTATCGTGTACGCACCCCTCTTGAGCAACAACGCCAAGCTCAAGATCGACGTTTTCCAGGTTGAACTGAACGCGAGGTTCTGATGACACACGCTGTGACCCCCATGCGCCAGAGTCCACACACACGTGGCGCCGTGACGGCGCTGGCACTGTGCATGTTGTGCGTGCAGGCCTGGTCTGCCGAGTCCGGCAACCGCGAGCGTGAGGCCCTGCGTCGCGCGCAACAAAGCCTGCGTCAAGCCCAAGAAGAGCGAGACGCCGTGGTGGACGAGAAGGGCGTGCTCACGCAGGACAAGGCCAAGCTAGCGGGCGAGCTCAAGCAGGTCGCCGCCAAGGTGCGGGGCGCCGAGTCTCAGGCTGCCAGTCAACGCGCCAAGGCCTTGCAGCTCGAAGCCGACGTGGCCCGTCAGCAGGCCGAGCTGGCCCAGGCGCAGGCCCGCGAGACCCAACTGACCGCGCAGCTCACCCAGGCATTGGCCAAGCAAGCCGAGCAGGCGCGCCTGCTCACCGTGGTTCAGGGCATGTTGATCGACCGCACCCGCGAATCGCAAACCCTGCAAGCCCAGAATCAGGCCTTGTATACCGCCAGCATCGATGCCATCAACGTCTACCGCTCACAGTCGCCTTCGGCCTGGCTGCAGGCCAGCGATCAGCTCTTGGGCTACCGCGGTGTGCGCGTCGAGAACATCTCCGAGGTCTTGCGTGATCGCGTGGAGGCGGCACGCTTCAAGGCCCTGCCCACCGAAGCCACGGCCGCGTCAGGCGTAAACTGAACGCTCACTTTCAGGAGCTTGTTCATGAGCCTTACCCTGCGTTGCGCCGCCACCGGCGATCTCTTGCTGATCCAGGCCCTGGCCCACGAACTGCTGGGCCTGCTGGGCAAACAGGCCGATCAGCCGGGCATCCTGGAGCCGGCCGACATGCCCCACGCCTTGAGCGTGCTGCGTGGTTTGCCGGTCGATTCGCCCCAATCGCGCGCCGACACCCAGGCACCTGACGAGGCCGAAGAAGACGGGGACTTGGCCGTGCCTTTCGCCGAAGAGACCGTGCCCCTGCGCAAACGCGCCTGGCCGCTGATCCAGATGATCGAGCGCGCCCTGGCTGAGGGCAAACCCATTGTCTGGGGGGTGTGATTCGGCCTGCTCTCTTGTGCGGCGCAGCAATCGTGCGGCATCATTGGACGCATGTCTTTGCCACTCACCCGCCTGCTCGTCATCCGCCATGGCGAGACCGCCTGGAACCTGGAAACCCGCATCCAGGGCCACACCGACATCCCGCTGAATGAACAAGGCCGCTGGCAAGCCCAGCGCCTGGGGGAGGCCCTGGCCGACGAGGGCATCAGCGCCATCTACAGCAGCGATTTGCAGCGTGCCCATGACACCGCCCTGGCCATCGGTCAGCACAGCGGGGTGGACGTGCAGTTGGACCTGGGCTTGCGCGAGCGGCATTTCGGGCAGCTCGAAGGCCTGACCCAAACCGAAATTGCCCAGCAGCACCCTGAGGACTCTCGCCGTTGGCGCGAGCGCGACCCGGCCTACGGCCCGCGCGGTGGCGAAACCCTGCAAGCCTTTTACGAGCGTTGCGTGGGCACCGCCACACGCCTGGCGCAGGCGCATCCGGGCGAAACCATCGCTTTGGTGGCCCACGGTGGTGTGCTCGATTGCTTCTACCGTGCGGCCAACCGGGTCGACTTGAGCCTGCCGCGCAGCTGGAAGGTCGCCAATGCCAGCATCAACCGTCTGCTCTACAGCCCCGAGGGTTTCAGCATGCTGGCCTGGGCCGACAGCCGCCACCTTGATGACGCGGCCCTGGACGAGGCCACCGACGGCGCCTTGGCGCCCCAGTTCAAGCTGGCTTGACGCGCAACCCGTCGATGAACAGCGCGATGCTGCGCTGGCCCACATCGACCAGGTCGTAGGCACTGGTGTCCAGCATCCAGGTGTTGATCAGACCGTCGATCATGGCGTGGTAGCTCAGGGCCACCAGGTGGGCATCGGCCTCTGCACGCAGCAAGCCGGCGCCCTGGGCCCGCTCGAACGCCGCCCGGATGTGGGCTTGGCATTCTTGGTGCACTTGCAGATGGCGTTGGCGCACGCCGGTCAGCTCGTCGACGTACTCGACCTTGTGCGTGGCGATGTCAAACACCCGGTGCGTGCGCGGGTCGTGCGCGATGCGGTGCAAGGCGTTCAGCGCGGAGGTGGCCAGCTCGTCCAAGGCCACTTCGGGCGCAGGGTTCATGGTTTGCACGGCCTCCTCCATGGGCAGCGTCGAGCGCTCCATCATGGCGTTGAACAGCTCGGCCTTGTCCTTGAAGTGCCAGTACACGGCACCCCGGGTCACCCCCGCCGTTTTGGCGATTTCTTGCAGCGAGGTGCGAGAGACCCCGCGCTGCGCAAACAGCACCTCAGCCGCGTCGAGCAAGGCCTCGCGGGTGTGTTGGGCGTCTTCTTTCGTGCGTCGCATGTCCGGATGTTGAAAACCGTGCAGTTTTCGGGGTGATTGCGTTTGAGTTTACAGCATACATACAAGAATGTATGTATAGTTCAGCAGATTCATTGACCAGGCAAGTATTCAAGAGGTGCCCCCATGGCGTGTCCTGACGTGACGATTTCTGCGGCCGATGCCGACACCCCCCAGGCTCAGGGCCTGCGCCCCGCAGCGGGCAAGATCCAGTCCAGTGATGTGTGGCGTTGGACGGCCAACGCCGTGGGCGCGCTGACCCTGTGCGCCCTGGCAGCAGCCCTGCTGACCGGTTGTGGCCCCAGCGCGGCCCCGGGTGCTGCGGCAGGCGGTGCCGGCAATGGCGCGCCACCGCCTGCCCAGGTGGGCGTGGTGACCGTGCAGCCCCAGACCGTGCCTGTGATCACCGAGCTGCCCGGCCGTCTGGAAGCGGTGCGCACCGCCCAGGTCCGTGCCCGCGTGGCCGGCATCCTGCAAAGCCGCCTGTTCACCGAAGGCGCTGACGTGAGGGCGGGCCAGCCCCTGTTCCAGATCGATGCCAGCACCTACAAGGCCGCCCTTGACAGCGTCCTGGCCACCCAGGCCAAGGCCGAAGCCAATTTGGCGCAAGCCACCGCTTTGGCTGAGCGCTACCAACCCTTGCAAGCCGCCAAGGCCATCAGCCCCCAAGAATTCCTGAACGCCCAGGTGGCGCAGCGCCAGGCGCAGGCCGATGTGGCCTCTGCCAAAGCCGCGGTGCAAACGGCGCGCATCAATCTGGGCTATGCCTCGGTCACCGCGCCGATTTCGGGTCGGATTGGGCGTGGCCTGGTCACCGAAGGGGCCTTGGTGGGTCAGGGCGAAGCCACCCAGCTGGCCCTGATCCAGCAGGTCAACACCCTGTATGTGAACTTCACCCAGCCCGCCAACGAGGTGCTCAAACTGCGCCGCGCTTTGGACGCTGGCGTCTTGAAAAAGGCGGGTGCCCAGGCGGCCAGCGTGCGCGTGGTGCTGGAAGACGGCACCGAATACCCTTTGCCCGGACGCTTGCTGTTCTCTGACCTGAGCGTGGACGCCACCTCGGGCCAGGTCGCCTTGCGTGCCGAGCTGCCCAACCCCCAAGGCCAGTTGTTGCCCGGCATGTACGTGCGCGTGCGGCTGGAGCAAGCCGAGGTCGACGGTGGCATCTTGCTGCCCCAGCAGGCCGTGACCCGCACCGCCCAGGGCGACAGCGTGCTGGTGGTCGATGCCGAAGGCAAAGTCAGCCCGCGGCCCATCAAGCTGGGTGGCGCGCGTGGCACCCAGTGGGTTGTCCTCGACGGCCTCAAGGCCGGTGAGCAGGTCATGGTCGATGGCTTCCAAAAGATGATGAACCCCAAGGCGCCGGTCAAGGCCGTGCCATGGCAGCCGCAAGGTGCCGCACCGGCTTCGGGCGCCTCGGCTGCTTCTGCCCCCGCTTCACGCTGAAAGGGGCGCCGTCATGCCACGTTTTTTCATTGACAGGCCCATCTTCGCGTGGGTGATCGCCTTGTTCATCTTGGTGTTTGGCAGTGTCGCCATCACCCAGTTGCCGATCGCGCAGTACCCCACGGTGGCGCCGCCGTCCATCGTCATCAGCGCCACCTATCCCGGCGCTTCGGCCAAAACGCTCGACGAGAGCGTGGTCAGCGTCATCGAGCAAGAGCTCAACGGCGCGCCCGGCCTGGCCTACATGGAATCGGTCAGCCAGGCCAACGGCACCGGCCAGATCACCGTGACCTTCGAGACCGGCACCAACATCGACCTGGCTCAGGTTGAAGTGCAAAACCGACTCTCGCGCGCCTCGCCCCGTTTGCCCTCGGCGGTGACGCAGCAAGGCGTGAAGGTCGACAAGGCCCGCAGCAACTTCCTGATGTTCGTGATGCTGGCGTCGACCAATCCGGACTACGACCCCATCGCGTTGGGCGACTACGCCTCGCGCAACGTCATCCCTGAGTTGCAGCGCGTGCCCGGCATTGGCCAGGCGCAGTTGTTCGGCACCGAGCGCGCCATGCGCATCTGGGTGGACCCGGCCAAGCTGGTGTCCTACGGCTTGAGCATGAGCGATGTCAACACCGCACTGCGCGCCCAGAACGCGCTGGTGCCCGCCGGTGGCATTGGCGACCGCCCCAACCTGAGCGAGCAAACCATTGCCGCCACGGTGGTGGTGCCCGGTCAGCTCTCCAGCGTCAAGCAGTTCGGTGAGGTGGTGTTGCGCGCCAAGGCCGATGGCTCCACCGTGCGCGTCAAAGACGTGGCCCGCATCGAGCTGGGCGCCCAAAGCTACCTGCCTTACGCCCGCCTGAACGGCAAGCCCGCCACCGGCATCGGCTTGCAGCTCTCGCCCACCGGCAACGCCTTGCAAACGGCCGAAGCGGTCAAGGCCCGCATGGCCGAACTCAAGCACTACTTCCCCAAGGGCGTTGATTTTTCCATCCCCTACGACACCTCGGGCTTCATCAAGATTTCTATCAGCCAGGTCGTTGAGACCCTGATCGAGGCCGTGGGCCTGGTGTTCCTGGTGATGCTGCTGTTCTTGCAGAACTTCCGCTACACCCTCATCCCCACGCTGGTGGTGCCGGTGGCGCTGCTGGGCACCTTTGGTGTCATGTCGGTGGCGGGCTTTTCGATCAACGTGTTGACGATGTTCGGCATGGTGCTGGCGATCGGCATCTTGGTGGACGACGCCATCGTGGTGGTTGAGAACGTTGAGCGCCTCATGGCCCAGGAAGGCTTGTCGCCCCTGGAGGCCACCAAGAAGGCGATGGGCCAGATCAGTGGCGCCATCATCGGCATCACCGTGGTGCTGGTGTCCGTGTTCATCCCGATGGCCTTCTTTGCGGGCTCGGTGGGCAACATCTACCGCCAGTTCTCGCTGTCGATGGTCGCGTCCATGTTGTTCTCGGCCTTCCTGGCCTTGTCGCTGACGCCGGCCTTGTGTGCCACGCTGCTCAAGCCGATCGACCCCAATCACCACGAAAAGGGCGGTTTCTTCGGTTGGTTCAACAAGCGCTTCACGGCCACCACGCACCGCTATGAAAGCTGGACGGCCCGCCTGATCCAACGTGGCGGCCGCGTGCTGCTGGTCTATGTGGCCATCGTGGCGGGCGTGGGCTGGTTGTATGTGCGCATGCCGTCGTCGTTCTTGCCCAATGAAGACCAGGGCAACATCATCGTCAACGTGCAGTTGCCGCCGGGCGCCACCACCAACCGCACCGAGGCCGTGATCACGCAGGTCGAAAACTTCTTCATGAAGCAGCCTGAAGTGCAGTCTGTGGTGGGCGTGGTGGGCTTCAGCTTCTCGGGCTCGGGCCAGAACGCAGCGTTGGGTTTCGTCACCCTCAAAGACTGGGACGAGCGCAAGGGCGCAGCCCATTCGGCACAGGCCTTGGCAGGCCGTGCCTTCGGCGCCCTGATGGGCATCCGCGATGCCTTCATCTTCCCGTTGAACCCTCCGGCCATCCGCGAGCTGGGCAACGCCACGGGCTTCTCGCTGCGCTTGCAAGACCGCGTGGGCTTGGGCAACGACGCCTTGCTGGCCGCGCGCAACCAGTTGCTGGGCATGGCCGGCCAAAGCAAGCTGGTGACGGGCTTGCGCCCCGACGGCCTGGAAGACGCGCCCCAGTTGCAGGTGGACATCGACCGTGACCGTGCGCAGGCACTGGGCGTGGGCTTTGATGCCATCAGCGCCACCTTGTCGACCGCACTGGGTTCTACTTATGTGAACGACTTCCCCAACCAGGGCCGTTTGCAGCGCGTGGTGGTGCAGGCCGATGCCAAGGACCGCATGCAGCCCGACCAGGTCTTGCAACTCAATGTGGTGAACAACCAGGGCCAGAGCGTGCCGCTGTCGGCCTTTGCCACGACCCGTTGGATCAAGGGCCAGATGCAGGCCGTGCGCTACAACGGCTACCCCGCCATGCGCATTGCCGGTGACGCCGCCCCTGGCTTCAGCACCGGCCAGGCCATGGCCGAGATGGAAGCGCTGGCCGCCAAGCTGCCCGATGGCATCGGCATCGAGTGGACGGGCTTGTCGCGCGAAGAAAAGCTCTCGGGCTCGCAAGCCACCTTGCTGTTGGCCTTCTCGCTGTTGGCCGTGTTCTTGTGTTTGGCTGCGCTGTACGAAAGCTGGTCCATCCCGATGGCCGTGCTGCTGGTGGTGCCCCTGGGCATCTTGGGTTCGCTCTTGGGTGCCACGGTGCGTGACATGCCGAACGACGTGTTCTTCAAGGTCGGCCTGATCACCATCATTGGCTTGTCGGCCAAGAACGCGATCCTGATCATCGAGTTCGCCAAAGAGCTGCAGGAAAAGGGCATGGGCTTGAGGGATGCGATCTTGCAGGCCTGCCACCTGCGCTTCCGTCCGATCATCATGACCTCGCTGGCCTTTATCCTGGGCGTGATGCCCCTGGTGCTGTCCACCGGCGCCGGTTCTGCCAGCCAGCGCGCAATTGGCACCGGCGTGATGAGCGGCATGATCACAGCCACGGTTTTGGCCGTCTTCTTCGTGCCCGTGTTTTATGTGGTGGTGCGGCGCTTCTTCCCGGCGCCCGCCGTCAAGGCCTCTCCAGAGGCGGAGTCTGATCATGCGTAAACAGCTTGTGCTCACCCTGGCCGCCACGCTGGCCTTGTCGGCGTGCTCACTCACGCCCGTCTACCAGCGTCCTGAGTTGGCGGTGCCTGCGCAGTTGGCCGCCAATGCGACAGCCAATTCGGCTGCAGATGCATCTGCGCCCTCCGTGGCCGAGGTGCCATGGCGCCAGTACTTTGCCGACCCCCGCTTGCAAAAGCTGGTTCAGCTTGCGCTGGACAACAACCGCGACCTGCGCGTGGCCGTGCTCAACATCGAGCAACTGCGTGCCGCCTACCAGGTGCAAAACGCAGACCGCTTCCCCACGCTCAACGGCAGCGTGAGCGGCACGCGCCAGCCCTCAGCGGTATCGCCATATCCGCTCACCACCAGCGTCTCGGGCGGCGTGCAAGTCACCGCGTTTGAGCTGGACCTGTTTGGCCGCGTCAAGGCCTTGAGCGAAGCCGCGGGTGCGCAGCTGATGGCCTCGCAAGAGGCCCGCCGCGCCGCGCACATCAGCCTGGTGGCGGCAGTGGCCAATGGCTACTACGCTCTGTGGGCCGATCGCTGGCAGCTCAGCTTGGCCGAACAGACCCTGCAGACGCGGCT
>CANCFV010000023.1 GCA_947377275.1 Burkholderiales bacterium
CGTCGTCAAGATGATGGTCACGCCCGACTGCTGCAGGCGCCGCACCAGCGCCCACATGTCGCGGCGCAGGTTCACGTCCACGCCGGCGGTGGGCTCGTCCAGAAAGAGGATGCGGGGCTCGTGCGACAAGGCCTTGGCGATCATCACCCTGCGCTTCATGCCGCCCGACAAGGTCATGATCTTGCTGTCCTTCTTGTCCCACAAGGACAGGTCTTTGAGCACCTGCTCGATCAACGCCGGGTTCTTGGCTTTGCCAAACAGGCCACGGCTGAAGCTCACCGTGTTCCAGACCGTCTCGAAAGCGTCGGTCGTCAGCTCTTGCGGCACCAGGCCGATGAGGCTGCGGCTTTGGCGATAGTCTTTGACCGAGTCAAACCCGCCCACGGTGACGCGGCCTGCGCTGGCCGTGACGATGCCGCACACGATGCTGATCAGCGTGGTTTTGCCCGCGCCATTGGGGCCCAGCAAGGCCAGGATCTCGCCCTGGCGGATGTCCAGGTTGACGCCTTTGAGCGCCTCAAAGCCCGATGCATAGGACTTCGAGAGGCCTTGCACCGAAATGATGTTTTGCATGGGGGCTGACACCGGGTGTCGGCTGCGGCCTCAAGGGCGGGAGCCCAGCATAACAAAGCGCCGGCCAGCGTGTGCTGGCGCCCACACCGCTTCAGACGTCGATCTCGACCTCGTCGCCGTGCAGCTCCATCAACTCGCGGCGCGAGGCGGCCTCGCCCTTCCCCATGAGCTTGTTGAACGAGGTCTCTGTCAAATCAAAGCCGGGCTCGCCATAGGCCACGGGCAACAGACGGCGCGTGTCGGGGTTGAGGGTGGTGTCCCACAACTGTCCGGCGTTCATCTCGCCCAAGCCCTTGAAGCGGCTGATGCTCCAGGCGCCTTCACGGCAGCCCTCTTTGCGCAGCTTGTCAAGAATAGCCGTCAACTCGCCTTCGTCCAATGCATACAGCTTGGCGGCGGGCTTTTTGCCACGCGCCGGTGCATCGACACGGAACAGCGGTGGGCGCGCAATGTAGATGTTGCCCGCCTCGATCAGCTTGGGGAAGTGCCTGAAAAACAGCGTCAGCAGCAGCACCTGGATGTGCGAGCCGTCCACGTCCGCGTCCGACAAGATGCAGACCTTGCCGTAGCGCAGGCCACTCAAGTCAGGCGAATCGTTGGGGCCGTGCGGATCGACGCCAATGGCTACCGAGATGTCGTGGATTTCGTTGTTCTTGAACAAGAGGTCGCGCTCGACCTCCCAGGCGTTCAGCACCTTGCCGCGCAAGGGCAAGATGGCCTGCGTCTCTTTGTTGCGGCCCATCTTGGCGCTGCCACCGGCCGAGTCCCCTTCCACCAAGAAGACCTCGTTGAGGCTGAGGTCGCGGCTTTCGCAGTCGGTCAGCTTGCCGGGCAAGACGGCCACGCCCGAGCCCTTCTTCTTCTCGACCTTCTGGCCAGCGCGCTGGCGAGCCTGCGCTTGCTTGATCACCAGCTCGGCCAGCTTCTTGCCAAACTCAACGTGCTGGTTGAGCCAAAGCTCGAGCGCGGGCTTCACGAAGGTGCCCACCAGGCGCACGGCATCGCGGCTGTTCAAACGCTCTTTGGTCTGCCCCTGGAACTGCGGGTCCAGCACCTTGGCGCTCAACACGAAGCTGGCGCGGCTGAACACGTCATCGGGCATGAGCTTGACGCCCTTGGGCATCAGCGAGTGCATCTCAATGAAGCCCTTGATGGCGTTGAACAGGCCGTCTTTCAGGCCTGACTCGTGCGTGCCACCGGCGACCGTGGGAATCAGGTTGACGTAGCTTTCGCGCATGGGCGAGCCTTCTTCGGTGAAGGCCACACACCAAGCCGCGCCCTCGCCTTCGGCAAAGGTCTCGTCTGAGCCAGAGGCGTATTGTTCGCCCTCGAACAGTGGGATCACCGGCTCGTTGTTGAGCGACTGCGAGAGGTAGTCGCGCAGGCCGCCTTTGTAGAGCCAGGTTTGCACATCGCCGGTTTTTTCGTGCGTCAACGTGATCGTCACGCCGGGCATCAACACCGCTTTGCTGCGCAGCATGTGCACCAGCTCGCTCTTGGGCAGCTCGGCGCTTTCAAAGTACTTGGCATCGGGCCAAGCGCGCACGCTGGTGCCGTTCTTGCGGTCGCCGGACGTGGCGGGCCGCACGGTGACAGGCTCGATCACATCGCCACCGCTGAAAGCCAGTTGCGCCACCTGCTTGTCGCGGCACACGCTCACTTGCAGGCGGGTCGACAAGGCGTTGGTCACGCTCACGCCCACGCCGTGCAGGCCACCCGAGAAGCTGTAAGCCCCGCCCGAGCCCTTGTCGAACTTGCCACCGGCGTGCAGCCGGGTGAACACGATCTCAACCACGCTCACGCCTTCTTCAGGGTGCAAGCCGAACGGGATGCCCCGGCCGTCGTCTTCCACGCCAATCGAACCATCGGTGTGCAAGGTGACGGCGATGCGTTTGCCGAATCCGGCCAAGGCCTCGTCGGCCGCGTTGTCGATCACCTCTTGGATGATGTGCAGGGGGTTGTCGGTCCGGGTGTACATGCCCGGGCGCTGCTTGACGGGCTCCAGGCCCTTGAGGACACGGATCGAGCCCTCGCCGTAAGCGGCGGTGGGCTGCGTGGAGGAAGCGGAGGCTTTGGCGAGGGGCTTGGTCGACATGGTGCGCGATTCTACGAACTTCAGGGCGCAGAAACCGTCGACATGAAGACGTCGGTGATGGGCTGCAAGTTGAGCCACTCGCGCTCGGCCTCGGAGCCGCTGCCTTCGACGACCTGGTGGAAGCGCTTGAAATCAGCCTTGAACCGCTCCAATGCGCCCTGTTGCCACAGCACCGTGGCCAGCAAATTGAGGTGGTCGATGCGCTGCGCCGACTCGCCCTGACGCACGCCCGCGCCCACAAACAAGGTGGGGATGCGATGGGTGCCCAGCACATAGGGGTCGCCCTTGCTGCGATCGGTGCTGCCGTCTTCGTCGAAAGTGACGATCAGCAGGCTGTTGTTCTGCATGGCCCAGTCGGCGTAGGCACCCAGGTTGCGGCGCAACCAATCGTCGGCCACCCTCGCGCTGTTGCTGTGGGCGTCATGCTGCTCGTTGGGCACCACGATGCAGACGGTCGGCAGCTGGTCAAAAGGCAAGGGCTGGCCATCGGGGTCGCGCGCGAAGCCTCTGAACGCTTGCTTGAGGATCGGGTCCAGCGTGGGTTCGAACCCGAGGTTGACACCCACAGGCAGCACGTTCTGCTCCAGATCGCCCAGCAAGCCACGCGGGGTGGTGGGGGCGTTCTGGTCGGTCCAATTGATGGCGGGGTTGTGCTTGCGGCGGTAGTCGTCGGTGGGCGCGAAGGTGGCGTTGCACGGCACCAGGCGCGAGTCGGTGCCACAGTTCCAAGAGGGGTAAGGCAAAGACTCCGAAAAACTCAGGAAGGTGCCGCCGCTTTGCACGAGGGCCGCGCCCAAGTTGGGCGACATCAAGGGCAGCCACTCGTTGGGCAGGTTGTTGTTGGCCACGCCCACTTTGGTCAGCACGCGTTCGGGCAAGGGCTGGCCGTCTTTGGCCCGCAGCGCGAAACCGCCGTAGGGCGAGCGGCTGTCTTCAAACCACGCAGGCAACACCCCCTGGTGATGGCCAGAAAACAGGTACAGGTAATTGGGCTGGCTGGGGCGGGTGGGCAGATCCGAGTGGTAAGGCGTGCGGGTGAAATGCGCGTTGGTGAAGCGCATGCCACGGCTGGCCAACTCATTCAGGTAGGACCAATCAGCGCTGGGCGCGTAAACGGGCGCGTTGCGCGCGCTCAATTGGCTGGCCGTTGCATCGAAAGCCGACAGGTTTTCGAGCACGACGATCACCGTGTGGTCGGGTCGCCAGGTGGACGCAGCGAGGTCGGAGGCAGCGCCTGAGACAGCTGCGGCGGCCTCAAGGGTGGCTCTTTGCGCCCGCACCCCGCCAGTGGCGGCGAACAAGCCGGCCCCCAGGGCACGGAGCAAGATGCGACGGCGCGCACGCTGCGCAGCCGAACGGCGCTCAAGGTGAGGAGGCTTGTTCATGGCGCATGAGGTTACCGAGAGATCGAAGTGTCGGCCGTGAAAGCGTTGAATCAAAGGGTAAACGAGCGTTTTTTCCCATGGTGGAAGTGCGGCGATCGCGCTACCCTGGCTCATTGTTACCACGCCCGACGTGGAAACCAAAATAGGGACTGTCAACCATGCGCAAACGCACCGTCATCGCCTCGTTGCTGGCGTCCACCTTGAGCTCATTGGCCATGGCCAATGCAAGCTACACGGTCGCCACCCCAAGCCCTGCCCCGTACCAACGCTTCGAAAACAGCGTTGCACCAGGCGCTTTCACTGACACGTTTGACTTCACGTTGACGCAAGCCAGCAGTGGCTACATTTGGCTGTTTGCCCGGCAAGACGCCTGGTTCGGCTTCGATGCCGTCGAGAACACCAAAAACATCAAGCTGACACTGGTCAACAACAGCACCGAGACCCAGCAATTTGGCGTGCTTTACCCACAAGCCCGTGAGACGGTGCCGTTTTACGCACCCGGCTTTCTGAGCCTGGCTGTCAGCGGTTTCGACCCCAACCGGTCTTTGTTCATCGACGGCGACTTTGCACCCGGTCGTTACACGGCCCTGATCGAAGGCATTGCCACGGGCAGCGCCGGCTCCAGCTACATCGCCAAGTTCGCCTTGACGCCCACCGTGCCCGAAAACAGCACCTCGCTGCTGATGGCCCTGGGGCTGGCGGGGGTGGTGTTGTCGACCCGCAGACTGAAGGCGTCGGCGTCCGCCTGATGCCATCGGCCGCTCAACGGCCCGCACCACCAACAAAGCGCCCTGCCCGGGCGCTTTTTGCTGTCAGAAATAGCCCATCATCCGCTCCAGCGCGATGGTCAGAGGGGTCTGCATCATCGGCAGGGTGAGCCACAGCCCGGTGAAGCCCACGCCCAGGGTGATCGGAAAGCCGATCGAAAAGACGTTCATCTGCGGCGCAACCCGAGACACCAAGCCCATCACCAAGTTGACCAGCGAGAGCATGGCCATCACGGGCAAGGCAATCCACAAGCCCATCTTGAACAGCTCGGCGCCCCAGGCCTGTGGCTGGATCACCCGCAAAAAGCCCAAGGGCTCGGGCGCCACAGGGAACACCGTGAAGCTGTGCAGCACCGCACCGGTCAACAAGAGGTGGCCGTTCATGACCACGAACAGCCAGGCCGCAGCGGTGCCATAGAAGCGGCTGACGGCCGTGATTTGACCGCCACTGACGGGGTCAAAAAAGGCGGCGAAGTTCAGGCCCATGTGCAGGCCAATCAGCTCGCCCGCGAACTCGACCGCAGCGAACACAACCCGGGCGGCAAAGCCCAAGGTCACGCCGATCAGCAACTGTTGTGCGATCACCATCAGCGTTTCGGCGCTGTTCATGCCGATGCCGGGCATCTGGGGCAAGCTGGGCTGGGCGGCCATCACGATCAGCAAGGCCAAGCTGAGCCGCACGCGGCGTGGAATGGCCTTCATCGACAGCACCGGGGCCGAAGTGAACAGGCCCAGCACCCGAAAAAAAGGCCACAACCATGGCGCGATCCACGCCAGCACCTGGGCCTCAGAGAAGCTGACCATTCAGCCCACCACGCTGGGGATCGATTGCAACACGCGCTGGATGTAGTCCACCAGGGAGCTGATCATCCAAGGGCCGGCCACGCCCAGGGTGGCGAATGCCGCCAGCAGCTTGGGCACAAACGACAAGGTGGTTTCGTTGATCTGTGTGGCCGCCTGCAAGATGGACACCAGCAAACCGACCACCAGCACCACCATCACGATCGGCCCGCACACGGTCAGCAGGGTCAACAAACCGTCGCGGCAAATGGTCAGGACTTGTTGGGAATCCATGGTGGGCTTTCAGGTGGTTTGGCTCGGTTCAGCCCGGTCATTGCACGAAGCTGGCGGCCAACGAGCCCAGCAGCAGGTTCCAGCCATCGGCCATCACGAACAGCATCAGCTTGAAGGGCAGCGAGACCATCACGGGCGACAGCATCATCATCCCCAGGCTCATGAGCACGCTGGCCACGATCATGTCGATCACCAGGAAGGGAATGAAGATGAGGAAGCCGATCTGGAAGGCCGACTTGAGTTCGCTGGTGACAAAGGCCGGCACCAACACGCGAAAGGGCACGGTCTCGGGCTTGACGTCGCCTTCGAGGCGGGCGAGCTTGGCAAACAGACCCAGGTCAGACTGCCGGGTTTGCTTGAGCATGAAAGAGCGCATCGGGACCTGTCCGCGCTCCAGGGCCTCGTTGAAGCTGATCTGGTTGGCAGCGAAGGGCTCGTAGGCGTCTTTGTAGACTTTGTCGAGCGTGGGGCCCATCACGAAGAAGGTGAGGAACAGCGACAAGCCCACCACCACCTGGTTGGGCGGCGCCGCCTGCGTGCCCAGCGCCTGACGCATCAAGCCCAGCACGATCACGATGCGGGTGAAGCCCGTCATCATCAACAACAGCGCAGGCAAGAAGCTCAGGGCCGTGAAGAACAACAAGGTTTGCACGGGCACCGAATAGTTGGTGCCGCCCGCGCCCTGCCCCACCAGCAAGGGCAAGTTGCTGCCCACGTTGGGCGCCACAGACTGCGCCAAGGTGGCACCGGCAAAGAGGCTCAAACCCAAGGCCATCAGCGCGCGAACCCAACGCTGACGAAGCACGGGCGATGTGGAGAGACCGCTCATGCCGCGTCCTTCATGCCCAGCGAGCGGCGCAAGATCGAGGCGAAGTTGGGCACTTCGCCCGGTGTGGCATCCAATGCGACGCCTGCAGGCATCGTGTGCAAGGTGTTGATCTGCTGAGCGGTCACGCCCAAGACCAACCAGGTGCGGGCATCGCCAGAGCCCACTTCGACCGTGACCAGGCGCTGGCCTGGGCCGATGTTGAGCTGGCTCACAGGCTTGATCAGGCTGGCATGGGCGCCCACGCCGCCCGTGGCCAAGCCAGAGCGCTTGAGCAACCACAGGGTGATGGGGATCAGGGCCACGATGACCACGAACCACAAAACCGTCAATCCGCTCGATGCCATGCTCAACCGCCCTTGCTCAAGCGGCGCATGCGCTCTGACGGGGTCACGATGTCGGTCAGGCGGATGCCGAAGCGGTCATTGACCACCACGACCTCGCCCTGCGCGATCAGGAAGCCATTGACCAGCACGTCCATGGGCTCACCAGCCATCGCGTCCAGCTCCACCACCGAGCCTTGCGCCAGTTGCAGGATGTTCTTGATGGGGATGCGGGTGCGGCCCAGCTCCACCGTCAGCTGGACGGGGATGTCCAGGATCATGTTGATGTCGTTGCCGGCCGCGTTGCCAGCCTGTGGGGCCGAGGCAAAGTTGGCAAAGGCAGCGGGCGTCATCTGTGGCGCGGCGTTGGTCACCTCGCTGGCGGAGCCGGCAGAAGAGGTTGCGGCGGCAAAGGCGTCGTCGGTGGCGGCGCCAGTGGTGGTCTGCTGGGCCAGTGCGGCCTCCCACTCGGCGGCCATGGCATCTTGCTCGGCATTGCCCTCGGCGGGGGGGAATTCGGCTGCGGGGTCAGACATGTTGGTCTCCAAGCCAATTGACTTGATTGGCGGTCAGTAACTTGTCGATGCGAAGGGAGTACTTGCCGTTCGAGGTGCCGTAATAGCAATCGAACACAGGCACACCATCGACCTTGGCTTTGATGATCTGTTCGAGGTCCAGCTCGATGAAGTCGCCCGGCTTGAAAGCCAGCAACTGCTCGACGGTGGCGGGCGCATGGCCCAGCTCGGCCACCAGGTCGACTTCGGCCGACTGGATCTGCTGTGTCAGCAACTTGACCCAACGGCGGTCGGGCTCGGCCGAGTCGCCCTGGATGGACGAGAACAGGATGTCGCGGATGGGCTCCAGCGTGGCGTAAGGAATGCAGATGTGGATGGTGCCGCTGGTGTCCCCGATTTCCAGGGTGAAAGAGCAGCACACCACGATCTCGCTGGGCGTGGCCACGGTGGCGAATTGGGGCTGCATCTCCGAGCGCTGGTAGTCCAGCTCGACCGGGTAGATGCCTTGCCACGACCTTTTGTACTCGGCGGTGATGACCTCGACCAGGCGCAAGATGATGCGTTGCTCGGTGGCCGAAAAATCACGCCCTTCGATGCGGGTGTGGAACTTGCCGGCGCCACCGAACAAGGAGTCGATGACGGCGAACACCAAGGTGGGGTCGCACACGATCAGGCCAGAGCCGCGCAGCGGCCGCACCGCCATGATGTTGAAGTTCGTGGGGACCACGATTTCGCGCAGGAAGGCGCTGTACTTTTGCACCTTGATGCCGCCCACCGACACTTCGGGCGACTTGCGAATCAAATTGAACAAGCCGATGCGGATGTTGCGGGCGAAACGCTCGTTGATGATCTCCATCGTGGGCATGCGCCCCCGAACGATCCGCTCCTGGTTGGCCAGGTTGTAGTCGCGAATGCCCTCCTTGGGGGTGTCGTCCTGCTCCAACTTCTGGCTCTCGCCAGTGATGCCTTGCAAGAGGGCATCAACTTCGTCTTGAGAGAGGATTTGTTGGTTCATGGCCTGGACTTCTCGGACCGTTGTCGAAGGGTCAGCAACCGCTCACTGGATGATGAAGTTCGCGTAGTGCACCTGCACGATCGGGTTGTAAGACTCGACCTTCTTTTTCTTCTTCTTTTTCTTTTTGCCAGATGCTTCGGCAGCCTTGGCGGCTTCGTCTTCGTCTTCTGGATCTTCGATTTCGTAGCCCATGGCACGGGCGGCCTCGCGCTTGATCTCTTCGGCCAGCTTTTGCTTGCCTTCGACGGAGAGCAGCTCTTCAGAGGTCTTGTGCGAGAGGATCAGCAACACCGCGTTGCGGATGGCGGGCATGTAGGCCTTCATCTCTTCGGCCAGGTGGGCGTCGTCGAGCTGCAGGTTGATGCCGACCTGGGCAAAGCGCTCGGTCTCGCGGTCGGCCAGGTTGACGACGAAGGGCTCTAGGGGCACGAAGGTTGGCGGGCCCTTGTGCTCTTCCTTGCCGTGCTCAGGCTTCTTGGCCTCTTTGGCTGGCGCGGCGTGTTCGCCACCGCCATCGCCGTCTTCACCTTCTGCGGCAGCAGCGGCCTCGGCGTCGGCCTTTTTCTTCATCATGAAGAAAGCGCCACCACCACCCACCACCAACAGCAGGACCACCGCGGCGATGATGATGATGAGTTTCTTGGAGCCCTTTTTGGGGGCTTCGCCTTCGGCCGGTGCGGCGGGGGCTGCTGACATGCGCTGATCTCCTGGTGTCAAGACCGAGGCTCACAGATGCGCCAAGGTCATGAGGGGATTATTGGAAGTCAGCGGTTTATCGATGGATCAATAAGCGACGTGAAACACAGTCGATTCCCGGCGGCCTGTCCGCGTGACAAAGCTCACGCGTACAGGTCCAGTCCACCCAGACGACCCGAGCGCGGCACGCTGACTTGGCGCACGCTCAGGGCATCGGGCTCACCAGCAGCCTCGCCAAGGCCCGTCCCGCGGCCACCACGGCCCGAGGCGCCCGGCATCCCTGGTGCGTTCTGTTGAGACTGGGCGAACTGCTGCTGTGCGGTTTGCGACGACACATCGCCCCCGGTCATGCTCAAGCCCACGTCGCTCAGGGCGGACGACAAGGTCGACAAGCTGGCCTCAATGGCCTGCCTCGTTTCTAACGCGGCGGCAGCGAAGTCCACCTGCGCCACTGAGCCATCGAGTGAAATTTTCACGTTGATGGGCCCCATCTCGGCCGGGTTGAGGTGCAACTCGGCGGTCATCGGGCCCTCGGTCACCGACTTGCTCACCCACAGGCTGACCTGATCGCTCAGGGCTTGGGTGAAATCAGGGCTGTTCAGCGGCGTCGGCAGGGTGGCCGATTCCTGGCGAACGCCTTGGGCGTCGCTCAACGTTTGTTTGAAGCTGGCGGCCTGGGCACCGCTGACGCTGGCCAAAGGGTCCAGGTCCGCTCGCCCTTCTTTGCCAGCACGCGTGGCCGCACCCGTGAGGGCTTCGCTTTGCAGTGCGGTCGTTGCGTTGGCGCCGTGCCACGCGCGGGCCTCCAGTGTCATGCCCTGACCTTTTCCGTCAGTGGGTCGGGCATCTGCCTTGGGGTCGCCCTTGCCCACGGCGGCCAAGCCGCGCTCAGTGCCCGCTTCGCCCTCTGTTGCTTTGGCGCCCTCGCCCTCCTGCGCGACACCGGCCTGTTGCGCGTGACCGTGCGTGAACGACGCCAGCCACGCCATCATCCCGGCCGAATCGCCCGCCTGGATGGTGGGCGGAGGCGTGAGTTCACGCACAACGGCAGCGCCCTCACCCATCGCGGTGCTGAAATTGACTTCGTCTTCTTTCTTGGCCGCTGACGCCTCGGCGGCCTCTGCCGGGTCTTTCTCGGCGGCCTCATTCGGGCGTGCGGTGGCGTTGCCTTTGGCAACCGGCTTGCCCTGGTTGCTGGCGGTGGCGGCCTTGGCTGACGACGATGGCGACGCAGAAGCACTTGTGCTGCTCGCCCCCGAAGGCGCCGGCTTCGCCTGTGGCCCCGCCTGTTGGCGCGCACGTGCCATGGCCTGCTCGGTCAAGCGGTTGGCCGCAGGTGCCTTGGCCGAATTCAGGGTGCCAGGCGCAGGGGCTGCAGGTTTGGCCGCTTCGCTGGGCTGAGCCGCCTTGTCCGGCAAGATGGCGTGCTTTTCAAGCCAGCGCGAAAACGCTGCCTGATCGCTGTTGCCACTGCCTTGCGCGTTGAGGCGAGCCATCAAGTCGTTGGTTGACGGGCTACCGTTGGTCGCGCCGCTGCCGTTGATGCCTGAAGATTTGATCGGTGTCGACATGGTGAAGGGTTCCTTGCTGATGCGGGGCCGCCTCGCGCTGCATGGGTCGGATCAAGCCGAGCCCGATGCCAGCGAGCCGCCTGTGCCCATGAAGTGCGACAAGCGCGCCAATCTGGCCGCCATTTCGTCAGTGGCTTTTTGCTCCTGGCGGTTTTGCTTGTGCAACAACTCCGCCTGGCGTTTGTCGATCAGTTGCGCCACCGCCGCCACCTTGCGTTCGCGCTCTATCAATTCCACACGGCCCAGCGCCACATGGCGCTCGGCCTGCGCCACACGGCGCTCTTGGTCACCCACGGCCTCGGCCAGGCGGTTCATGAAGTCTTGGTAGCAACGGATGATCTCCATGCCGCCAGACTGCTTGAACTGTGTCTGCCAACGCTGTTGGTACTCCTTGCGCCAGTCGTCCAGCGACTGGGCCTGCTGCCTGGCCGCCTCATGCGCGCGGCGGCGGCTCTCCAACTCGGACATCGCCTCGTCGCGGGCTTTCTCTGCCGTTTCCAACACCATCAGCAGGGCCTGGTTGGCACTCATGTGATCTCACTCCTGCCCCAGCGGGCGCTGCATGCGGGTACGTCAGGTGGACACGGTGTGGTGCAACTGCTCGACGCTGTCGCCCATGAACGCGGGCTCGTTCATGCCTTGCTGTAACAACCCCACCATGGCCGGGTGTGCGCGCACAGCTTGGTCCAGGTCGTGGTCATGGCCGGGTGAGTAAGCACCCAACTGGATCAGGTCGCGGGCCTTGCTGTACTTCGACCACATTTGGCGGAAGCGTCGCGCATCATCGATATGGTGAACGTCTGCGACGTTGTGCATCACCCGAGAAGCACTGCGTTCGATGTCTATTGCTGGGAAATGGCCTGACTCGGCCAGCTCACGCGAGAGCACGATGTGGCCATCCAAAATGGCGCGGGCCGCATCTGCAATGGGGTCTTGCTGGTCATCGCCCTCAGACAGGACGGTGTAAAAGGCCGTGATCGAGCCGTGCCCATTGAGGCCATTGCCGCTGCGCTCAACCAGCTGAGGCAGTTTGGCGAAGCACGATGGCGGGTAGCCCTTGGTGGCGGGCGGCTCACCAATGGCCAGCGCGATTTCACGCTGGGCCATGGCGTAGCGCGTGAGCGAGTCCATCAACAAGAGCACATGCAGGCCCTGGTCGCGGAAATGCTCGGCCACGGCGGTAGCGTAGTTGGCGCCTTGCATGCGGGTCAGGGGCGGCGCGTCGGCCGGAGCGGCCACCACCACCGAGCGGGCCAGCCCGTCTTCGCCCAAGATGTCTTCGATGAATTCTTTGACTTCGCGGCCCCGCTCGCCGATCAGGCCCACCACGATGACGTCGGCCTGCGTGTAGCGGGCCATCATGCCCAGCAGCACGCTCTTGCCCACGCCCGAGCCGGCGAACAAGCCGATGCGCTGACCACGGCCCACGGTGAGCATCGAATTGATGGCGCGCACGCCCGTGTCCAGCGGCAGGCGCACCGGGTCGCGCTCCATCGCGTTGATCGGGCGACGTGCCAGGGGCTCGCTGCGCACGTGCTGCAGCGCGCCTTTGCGGTCCATGGGCTCGCCTTGGGCATTGACCACGCGGCCCAGCAGGCCACTGCCAATGGGCAAGTGGCGCGTGCGGTCTTCGCTGCGGCGCCAAGGGTGGTTCGGGCGACCCAGCACCGGCGGGTTGATCGGGATGGTGCGGGGCACCACGCGGGCGCCGCTGGACAGGCCGTGCACCTCGGCCGTGGGCATCAGGTAGGCACGGTCGCCAGCAAAGCCCACCACCTCGGCCAGCGCTGGGGTGGATTCGAGCCGGGTTTCAGAATGGATCTCGCACACGGCGCCCACCGGCAAACGCAGGCCCGCAGCCTCCAGCACCAGGCCGGCCACACGCACCAGCTTGCCCTGGTTCTCCAGCGGCAGCCGCGCACCCGCGCAGGCATCCAGGTCGTCCAGGAAGCGGCTCCAGCGGTCCATCTCAAGATCTTGACGGCCGCGAATGGGCATGTTCATGCGGGTTCCTCCGGCAGGGTGGATTCGGCAGGCCAGCTGTCCATGTCGTCTTCACCTTGGGGCAGTTGCACCTCTGTGGAACCCACCGCCTCGCGGCCACCGTCCCACGGCGCTGTGTGCCCCAGTGAAGCCGCGGCGCGGTCCCAACGGGCTTGCACGGTGGCGTCCACCACCGCGATGTCTGATTCCACCAAACACCCCCCGCGGGTGATCGCCGGATCAGCCACCAAACGCGCCCCCTTGACCTGCAACACCTCGGCCAGCTGAGCCTGTGCCAAGGCATGGTCGTCGGGGTTGAGCCTGAGCACGATCTGGCGGGCCGAGCCCAACAGGACGCCCAGGGCCTCGTCGGCCACGTCCACCACCACCTCGGGATTCTGGTGCAGCTCGGTGCGCACCACCTGGCGGGCCAGCTCCAAGGCCACGCCTGCAATGCGACCGGCCAATTGCTGCTCAAGGGATTCGAGCCGGCGGTGAAAGTCAGAGGCCAGCGCACCCACCTGGTCGCTCATGTAGGCGGCCATCTGCGCGGCTTGGGTCTGCTTGTAGCTCTCTAAAGCGGCCAGGCCATTGCGGTAACCGTCTTGGTAGCCCGACTGGCGGGCGCTGTTGACCAGCTCGTCCACATTGGGTGGCGGCGGTGCATCTTCTTTGGCTGCGGCAGCCTTCTCTTCGGCTTGGGCCTGGCCGGGCATGCCACCCACGATGGGGCGGCGCGGTGCCGCAGGCTTGCTGGCTGCGGTGGGCTGCGCGTGGGGTCTGGCTGCTTGAGTGGTGCCAGGCGCTGCCGAGGGCCGCGCACCGACGGGCGAGCCGGCAGACACCGGTGCGTGCTGCGCCGTGCCCGGCTTCATGCTCGGGCGGATCTCAGCGGCCGCACGCTCGGCCAGCGTGGGCTTGCGCACGCCCGCTTCGGCTGCCGGTGGGACGGGCTGAGGCTCGAAGGTTTGCGGTGCCCAGGCCGAGAACGAGCCCAGCTCCTCGCGCGGAATGAAGCGCGCGTAAGTGTTGGGCACGCCGTTTGGCGGGTTGGAATTAGACGTACTCATCGTCGCCTCCGCTGCTCAACACGATCTGGCCTTCGTCAGACAAACGACGCACGATCTTGAGCAATTCCTTCTGTTCAGCTTCCACTTCTGACAGTTTGACGGGACCGCGCGATTCCAGATCCTCCTTGAGGGTTTCCGCTGCGCGAGAGGACATGTTCTTGAACACTTTGTCACGAATCTCGGGCGACCCACCCTTGAGCGCGATGATGAGCGACTCGGTCTGCACCTCTTTGAGCAGCGACTGGAAGCCCTTGTCGTCCAGCTTGGCCAGGTCATCGAAGGTGAACATGTTGTCCATGATCTTCTGCGCCAGATCGCCATCGGCCTCGCGGATGTAGTCCAGCACCGAGGTCTCCAGGCTCGAACCCATCAAGTTGATGATTTCGGCTGCGGGCTTGACCCCGCCCAGCGACGACTTTTTGAGCTGGGTGCCGCCCGCCAGCACACGCGACAGCACCTCGTTGAGGTCCTTGAGCGCCGAAGGCTGGATGCCGTCGAGCGTGGCAATCCGCACCATCACCTCGTTGCGGTGGCGATCGCTGAAGGCCTTGAGCACCGATGAAGACTGGTCCGGATCCAAGTGAACCAAGATGGCCGCCACGATCTGCGGGTGCTCGTTGCGCAGCAGTTCAGCCACCGAGCCAGGGTCCATCCACTTCAGGCTTTCGATGCCGGTCACATCGCTGCCCTGGATGATCCGGTCGATCAGCAAATTGGCCTTGTCATCGCCCAGCGCCCTGCGCAGCACCGACTTGATGTACTCGTCGGTGTCGGGCACCAACATGCCCATCTCGGTCGACTCTTGGGCAAAGCGCCCCAGCACCGACTCCACCCGCTCCCTGGTCACGGTCTTGAGCTTGGCAATCGTCTCGCCCAGGTGCTGAACCTCCTTGGGCTCCAGGTGCTTGAACACCTCGGCTGCTTCTTCCTCGCCCAGCGACATCAGCAAAATGGCGGCGTCTTCGAGGCCTTGATCGTCCATGAGGCGCTTTCAGTGTCAGTTGTTCATCCAGCCGCGCATGACCGTGGCCATGGCCAGGGGGTTCTCGCGGGCCAGTTTTCGGGCGGCTTCGAGGCGGGCGTCCACGCCGGGCGCCTCCAGTGCCTGCAGCGGTTGGCCATCGGGGCCCAGCGCGACGTTGCCGTTTTGCAAAGCAGGCAACTCTTCGGCGTCGTTGACCACGGCGTTGAGCTTGGGCTTGTCGTCTTCGGCCGCCGGCACCGGCTTGGCAGCCTGGATCGCAGGACGGATGGCGCCAAACACCACGATCAGGGCCGCCAGGGTCAAGGCACCAGGCACGGCCAGCGTGCGGATCAAGTCAATCGTTTCGGGCTGCTTCCACAGCGGCGTGTTGTCAGGCTCTTCTTTCGTGACTTGGAAGGGGGCAGTGATCACCTTCACCGAATCGCCACGCTTGTCGTCCACACCGATCGACTCGCGCACCAACGCCGTCAGCTTGTCCAACTCTTCTTGCGGGATCGCCTCGGTGGTGGTCTTGCCCTTCGCATCGGTCTTCGTGCGGTGGTTCAGCACCACGGCCGCGTTCAGGCGTTTGATGGTGCCGGTGCCCGTGCGCGTCACACGCACCGTCTTGTCCACCTCGTAATTGGTCACCGCCTCACGGCGGCTGTTGCCCGAGGCGGCACCCGCACCAGCGGCTTGCAAAGGCTGTGAGGCGCCATTGACCGGCGCCGTGGCCGGCGTGGGCGGCTGGTTGCTTTGCGCACCCGGCACACCCGTGGCCGGCGCGCCGCTTTGGCCCACTTGCTCGCTGGTTTGCTGGCTGCGCACCGTCGATGGCGCCGACACACCCTGGTTCGGCTTGTACTCTTCGGCGGTCGATTCGATCTGCGAGAAATCCACCTCTGCCGTCACCTGCGCCCGCAGGTTCTCCTTGCCCAGCACGGGCTCCAGGATGTCGCGGATGCGCTGGGTGTAGTTGTTCTCGATCTGGCGCACGTACTGCAGTTGCTGCGCATCCAGGCCGCCTTGGTCGGCGCCTTCTTGCGCGGCCGAGATCAGCGCGCCCGTCTGGTCCACGATGCTGACCGCCTTGGGCGACATCTCCGGCACGCTGGACGACACCAGGTGCACGATGCCCGCCACCTGCGCGCGGTCCAGGGTCCGACCGGGGTACAGCGTCAGCACCACCGAAGCCGAAGGCTTTTGCTGCTCGCGGAAAAAGCCATTCTGATTGGGCAAGGCCAAATGCACGCGGGCGCTCTGCACGCTGGCAATGCCTTGCATCGAACGGGTCAACTCACCCTCCAGGCCGCGCTGAAAGTTCAGGCGCTCTTGGAACTGCGTCACCCCGAATTTCTGGGACTCCATCAGCTCGAAGCCCACCACCGAGCCCTTGGGCAGCCCGGCCGAAGCCAGCTTCAAGCGCACGTCATGCACCTTGTCGGCCGGCACCAAGATGGCCGCACCGCCATCGGCATGCTTGTAAGGCACCTGCATCTGCTGCAGCTGGGCGAGGATTGCGCCACCGTCCTTGTCAGACAAGTTGGTGTAGAGCACGCGGTAATCGCCCTCACGGCCCCACATCATCATCGCAGCGAAGATGGCCAGCAGCACTGCGATGCCACCGCCCAGCATCATCTTGCGCTGGGCAGGCAAAGCCATCACGCGCTGCACAAAACCGTTCGGCACGGCTTCGATCACCTGGCCAGAGGGCGCTACAGCAAGGGCTTGAGGTTGAGCAACAGTGACGTCCATGGGCACTCTAGGTAGGGGGCCGTGCACCGAAACAACACGGTGCCGCAAACCCACGAGAACGAACCCATTATTCGGAGTCAGACGCCTTCAAATTGCCGCGAACAGCAAGCCATTTGCCAAGCACTTTCGCCCATCGCCCCCCAGGTAAATGCGTACATTGGCTCCTGTGGTGAACTGCATCACGACCTGTCGGGGTTATCGGCACCATGGACCTCAAACTCAAGCCCTTTGATTTCGCCCAAGCCGCTGCCAAAGCCGGCATGGCCGACGTCGCCCGGCGCGTCGAGGCCAAAACCCGGCTGGACGCCGCAGCCCAAAGCGGCGCGGTCGAAAAACCCAACTTCCAGTCGGCCTTCACCGGGGCGCTCAACTCCATCAGCCAGGCGCAGGCCACGGCCAGCACCATGCAGCGCGAAGTGCAGTTCGACAACCCCACCGTCAGCCTGGAAGAAACCATGATCGCCATGCAAAAGGCGCAGCTGGGCTTCCAATCGGCCGTGCAGGTGCGCAACAAGCTCGTTCAGGCATACACCGATATCATGAACATGCAGATCTGACGCCCCACGCGCCCATCTGCCGGACATGAACACACCTGAGCGCGCCCAGCCCCCGGGCTCTTTGCCATTGACCCAGATGCTGCTGTGCGGCGCCCTGGTCGTCACCCTGTCCATGGGCATCCGACACAGCTTTGGCCTGTGGCTGCAACCCATCACCATGGCCCATGGCTGGACCCGCGCGGATTACTCCATGGCCATGGCCGTGCAAAACCTCGTCTGGGGCGCTGCCGGGCCCTTGGTGGGACTGTGGGCCGACCGCAGCGGCGCCTTCAAAGTGTTGCTGCTGGGTGCCCTGCTCTACGCAGCCGGCCTGTTTGGCATGGCCAACACCGAACACAGTATGCCCTTCATGCTCAGCACCGGCGTGCTGATCGGCCTGGCGCAAGCCTGCAGCACCTATGCCGTGATCTACGGCGTGCTGGGGCGCAACATCAGCGCCACGCAACGCTCGTGGGCCATGGGCATCACGGCCGCCGCCGGATCCTTTGGTCAGTTTTTGATGGTGCCCTTGGCCAGTTGGCTGATTGCCCATGTCGGCTGGGACAAGGCCTTGATGTGGCTGTCGAGTGCCGCTCTGCTGATCGCACCGCTGGCCTGGGGCCTGCGCGAGAACGCCCAAACGCTGGCGCAACGCCGCGCCAGTCAGCCCGCAGCAGGCACTTTGGCCGACACGGCTGCGGGCCCCAGCAGCGCGGGCGCCGCCTTGAAAGAAGCCCTCGGCCACCGCGACTACCTCTTGCTCACCGGTGGCTATTTCGTGTGTGGCTTCCAACTCGCCTTCATTGGCGTGCACCTGCCCAGCTACCTCAAAGACCACCAACTCGAACCTCAACTGGCCACCACCGCGCTGGCCCTGATCGGGCTGTTCAACGTGCTGGGCACCTATGCGGCAGGCGTGCTGGGCCAGCGCCTGCGCAAAACCTGGATCTTGTCCAGCATCTACGCCTCGCGCGCCGTGGCGATGACGCTGTTCGTGCTGTGCCCGCTGACACCCGTCAGCGTGTGCCTGTTTGCCGCCACGATGGGTGCGCTGTGGCTGTCCACCGTGCCCCCCACCAACGCGGTGGTGGCGCAGATGCTGGGCGTGCGCAACCTGTCGATGTTGGGCGGGGTTGTGTTCTTTTCACACCAGATTGGATCGTTTTGCGGCGTCTGGCTTGCAGGGCATTTGTACGATCTCACTGGCGGCTACCAGGTCGTTTGGTGGCTGGCCATCGCCTTGGGCGTGCTGGCAGCCTTGCTGAACCTGCCCATCCGCGAACACCTGGCACCGGCGCGCCGGCTCCTCACAGCGAGTGCCGCATGAAGCCCATCGCCCGCACAGGGTGGCGCCTGCTCGCCGCCCTGGTCCTCACTTTGGTTTTTGCCCTGTACGGGAACCCCCACTTGGTGGTGGACATGGCCGGGCGCTTATGGAGTTGCATCTGATGAGCGTGGTCATCGTCACGGGTGCGTCTGACGGCATTGGCGCCGAACTGGCCAGGCAATTGGCCCAAACCGAACCAGGCGACCTGATCCTGGTGCTCGCCGCGCGCAGCGCCGACAAACTCGAAGCCGTGGCCCAGCAATGCCGAAAACTGGGCGCACATGTGCTGGTTCGCCCCACCGACGTCAGCCAAGAAGCCGACTGCCGTGGCCTCATCGATGACACCGTCAAAGCCTTCGGCCGCATCGACACCCTGGTCAACAACGCCGGCATGTCGGCCCACGCGCTGCTGCAAGACGTGAAAGACCTGGGCTGGTACGAGCAACTCATGCGCATCAATGTGTGGGGCAGCATCTGGTGCACCCATGCCGCCCTGCCCCACATCATGGCCAGCCGCGGCCGCTTGGTGGGCGTCTCCAGCCTGGCTGGGCTGGTGGGCGTGCCCGGCCGCACCGCGTACAGCACCACCAAGTTCGCCATGAACGGCTTTTTCGAAGCCTTGCGCATCGAGATGGCCCCGCACGGGGTCTCGGTCACCTTGGCCTACCCCGGCGTGGTCGCCACAGAAATCCGCTACCGCGGCTTTGACGCCCAAGGCAAGGCCGCAGGCAAAAGTGGTTTGGACGAAAGCGGCGCCATGAGCGTCGAAACATGCGCGCGCCTCATCCGCGTAGGGATGCAAAAACGACAACGTGACGTCTTCATGTCAGCCAAAGGCAAGCTGAGCCGTTGGATGAAGCTGTTGGCCCCCAAGCTGGTTGACCGGCTGGCCCTTGCTGCGCTCAAACGCGAAGTCCAGCCTCATTGAACCCTGGCTTTGCGAGTGCGCACAGCCCGGTAGAATTGCAAGATTGAAGGAAGCAGCATGAAACCCATTTTTGGCAGCATCGTGGCCCTGGTCACGCCCTTGTTTGAAGACGGCAGCGTCGACTACGACACCCTGCGCAAACTGATCGACTGGCACATCGCCGAAGGCACCCACTGCATTGGCGTGGTCGGCACCACGGGCGAGTCGCCCACCGTGTCGGTCGACGAGCACCGCGAAATCATCCGCGTGGCCGTGGAACAGGCCGCAGGCCGCGTGCCCATCATGGCCGGCGCCGGCGCCAACTCCACCCGCGAAGCCATTGAGCTGTCCGAGTACGCCAAGAAGGTCGGCGCAGACTGCACCTTGCAGGTCGTGCCCTACTACAACAAGCCAACGCAAGAAGGCATCTACCAGCACTTCAAGGCCATCGTCGAAGCCGTCGACATCCCTGTAGTGCTCTACAACGTGCCTGGCCGCACCGTGGCCGATATGTTGCCCGAGACCGCCCTTCGCCTGGCCCAGCTGCCCGGCGTCATCGGCATCAAAGAAGCCACCGGCAACCTCGAGCGCGCTGCCTATTTGATCAAGAACGCCCCCAAGGGCTTCTCCATCTACTCGGGTGATGACCCCACCGCTTTCGCCTTGATGCTGCTGGGCGGACACGGCAACATCAGCGTGACCGCCAACGTTGCGCCTCGCGAGATGGCCGAGCTGTGCAATGCCGCCATCGCACAAGATGCGAAAAAGGCCGTTGCGCTGCACATGAAGCTCTTGTCGCTGCACCGCAACCTGTTTGTGGAGCCCAACCCGATCCCGGTGAAGTGGGCGCTGGCGCGCATGGGCAAGGTTGGTGGTACGCTGCGGCTGCCATTGACGCCGCTGTCGGCGTCGGCCCAACCTGTTGTCGAAGCCGCCCTGCGCGAATCCGGGGTGTTGTAACCCCTTCGACCCCTCCCCTGGCCCTGTGCTGGCGGAGAGGTCTGCACCTGATTACCCATGTCGATCACCACACGTCACCCGACCACACTCGCCCTGGGCGCGGTGTTGGTATCCGCTGTTGCCACCTCTGGCTGCTCCTCTGTCGGCGACCTCTTGTCTGGTGACAAGGTCGACTACCGCGCCAGCGGCAACCAAACCGTCCGCCTGGACGTGCCGCCCGACCTGAGCCAACTGCCCGGTCAAACGCGGTTTGGCCAAGTCACGTCGTCAAGCGTGTCCGCCAGCACCTTGATGCGCGGCGACAAGGTCGACGCTGCAGCACCGGCGGCCAAGTCTGAGGTGCTCGTCAAGCTGGAGCGCCAAGGCCAGACCCGCTGGCTGTCGGTCAATCTGCCCGCAGAGAAGGTCGCCGAAGAAGTGCGCGCCTTCTGGACTGAAATGGGCTTTGAGCTGACCACCGACAAGCCTGAACTGGGCCTGTTCGAAACCAGCTTCAGTGAAAACCGCGCCAAGGTGCCGCAAGATGGCGTGCGCAAAGCGCTCGGCAAGGTCTTTGAAGCCTTGTATGACACGGGCGAGCGCGACCAATACCGCACCCGCATCGAACGCACCGCCACCGGCAGCGAGATCTACATCACGCACCGCGGCTTGAGCGAAGAATTCGAAGACGCCAAGAAAGAGCGCACGACCTGGAAGGCACGCCCAAGCGATCCTGGGCTCGAAGCTGAAATGCTGTCGCGCCTGACGGCCAAGCTGGGCGCGCCCAAAGAAACGGTCGCAGCCATCAAAGCTGCCGCTGCCCCAATGGCTGCCGCCCCCGCGCTGGCCCGCTTGGCAGCCGACGGCGTGAGCCTGACGGTGGACGCCGACTTCGACACCGCTTGGCGCCGTGTGGGCCTGGCCCTTGACCGCAGCGGTTTCACGGTTGAAAACCGCGACCGGAAATCGGGCAGCTACGAGGTTCGCCTGTCTGACAGCGATGTGGAAGCCAACAAGCCAGGCTTCTTCAAGCGCCTGTTCAGCTTTGGCAGCACGAACGCCAACTACGACGGCCTGAGCCGCTACATGGTGAAGGTGTCTGGCCAGAGCCGAAGCAGCACGCAGGTCACGGTGATGGACGACAAGGGCCAACTGGCCAGCAAGTCGGACACGGCCAAGCGCATTGGCAAACAGTTGCTCGAAGAGCTGAACTGAAAACAGCTCACCTATGGAAATCCCGGCCTTGAGCCGGGATTTTTTTCGCCTGCTGTTCAGCAATTGATGACAAATTGCGCATCAAGACCGAGAACAGGCATAAAAAAAGCCGCTCCGAAGAGCGGCTTTTCGTACCATCAAACTGAAGATCAGTTCGAGGCAGCGCTGGCGGCAGCCGAAGCAGCTTCAGAAGCAGCTTCAACAGCAGCCGAAGCAGCTTCAGAAGCGGCCGAAGCAGCTTCAACAGCAGCCGAAGCCACTTCAGAAGCGGCCGAAGCGGCAGCGTCAGCGGCTTGTTCAGCCTTCTTACCGCAAGCGGCCAGGGCCATGGCAGCGATCACCGAAGCCAGCAGGAGCGACTTTTTCATGCTTGTATCCTCAAAGGAGTGTCAATAAAACCGGGGTTCTTGGAACTATGCGCAAAGCCCACAGTCCCATAGGAATACGAGACGAGGGCAAAGGATGCATTGCAACAATGCGTTGCGCCACATTCAGCCACTGATTATACGTCGCATCGGGCTATTCCCTATAGGCCCAGGGTAGTAGGAGGCATTGCCTCGTGAGAACGTTGCAAAATTACGTCAATTTCTTGCTGCCACACCCTCAAGTCGGCCTTGTCTCGGGTCCAAATACCTGCGCCGTGGCGTGATTCGATCAAACGCAAGCCCAGCGAGTCTTGCAAGATCAAAGTTGGTTGCAATTTGCTCATCCATTCTGGTGGCACCTCGTGACACCCCACTCGGTGGCCCCAACGCATGCGCCATGTCACCCAACGCGGGTGCGTGAGGGCAAACGCACTGAAGTCGCCCGCCACGAGCGTGCAGGTGTGCCCCCTTGAGGCCAGCGCCCACTGCTGAAAAGCCTCCACCACATTGCGCTGGCCGAGTGGCCATTTGGCGAAGTCGGTGTCGATGAGGGTGACGCTGCCGCAGCCCGCCGCCGCGACGGCCATGGCGGCACTCACCCGATCAGCAAAGTCACGCCAGCTGCCGATGCGCCCATGGGGTGCGTCGTCCACGGCATCCAAGGAGGCTTCCGTCATGAACCCGCTCCTCTCAAGGTGAATCGGCAGCGGCCGGCGGCCGCAACTTCAGGGGGCTGGGTGCAACCAGCCGTCCTCAGACCACTGGTTGAGCAGCTCGCGCACATCGTCGCTGACCTGGCCCATGGCCTTGGCGCTCAAAGCGCGGTGATCGGCCAAGGCGCGCAGGTGCTTGGCGTCCTTGCCGGCCGCACGCCAGGACTCACCATTGGCAAAGATGCGCTCGTCGTCGTAGAGCATGCGGGTGCGCGGGTCCAGGCGAACCCCCACACCGTCGGGCAGCACGTCGCCAGACTCGAACCACACGCGGGGCTTGGGTTCGGTCAGGATCTCGCCCAACGCCGACTGCATGCCCTCGCGGTCTTTGAGCAAGCGCTCAATGGCGTCGGTGGTGAAGCTTTGCAGATCAGATGGGATCAGACCGGTGTGCTTGACGGCAGGCTGCTTCGGGTCTTGGTACAGGCGGCGCTTGGGAGCATCTTCCATGCCCTCGATCCAGCGCACCAGCACCTCCTTGGCCAGCTCGGTGGCGTCAGGCACCCGAAAGCCAATCGAACAGGTCATGCACTCGCCCTGTGCGATGCCGTCATGAGCCCAACGCGGCGGCAAGTACAGCATGTCGCCGGGCTCCAGCACGTGCTCCTCTTCGGCCTCGAAGTGGCTGAGGATCTTGAGCGGCACGCCGCTTTGCAGGCGGTCGTCCTTGAGGCGCCCGATGCGCCAACGACGCGTGCCGTGCACTTGCAGCAGGAACACATCGTAAGAGTCGTAATGCGGGCCCACGCCGCCGCCATCGGTGGCGTACGAGATCATCAGGTCGTCCAACCGGGCTTCGGGCACAAAGCGGAAGCGCTGAAGCAGATCGTGTGCGGCCGGCACGTGCAGGTCGAGGCCCTGCACCAGCAGCGTCCAGCCACCTTGTTTGAGCGGTGGCAGGCTGCGGCGGTTCACCGGGCCGTGTTCAAGCTTCCAACCAGCCTCGGCATTCGCCTTGGCCGATGGCTTTTGTGAAGTCGTCTGCACGATCAAACGCGACTCGACGTCTTCTTTGGCGGCCAGGTCAAAGAGGCTGGCACGGTCAATGGGCGACTGCACGCCCGCAATCGCCTGACGGATCAGCAGCGGCTTTTTCTGCCAATGCTTGCGCATGAATTGCGATGGCGACAAGCCGGCCAGCAGCGGCGTGGCCTGGTCGATGTCGACGGGTTGCGAACTCGGTGAGGCACTGGCCTGGGCCGGCGCTTCGGGCGCGGCGATGGCTTGTGCGGGCGCAACTTTGGCGCGGCGTGGGGCGGCGGGCTTGGATGTGGAGCGAGAGGTCATGCGCGCATTGTGCGACGAGCCGCACGCCTCGGCTTGCACTTGGATCATGAGATGATCACGCCATGATCATTTCTTCGCCCTGTGTAGTGAGCCTGATGTGGCGTCTGGAAGACGCCCAAGGCGTGTTGATTGACGAGCTGACCGAGCCGATGGAGTTCCTCTTGGGGGGCGACGATCTGCTGGCCAAAGTCGAGCAAAGCCTGATCGGGCAGAGCACGGGCTTTGAGGCGCATTTGAGCCTGGAGCCCGAGGACGCGTTTGGCGACTACAACGCCGAGCTGGTGTTTTTCGAGACCCGCGACATCTTCCCGCCCGAGGTGTCGCAAGGCATGCAGTTCGAAGGTCCGCCGGAAGGCTCGACCACGCCCGACTTGCCGCAAGACGTGATCTACACGGTCACCGAGGTGTACGACTCGCATGTGGTGCTCGATGGCAACCACCCGCTGGCCGGTGTGGGTCTGCGCTTGTCGCTGACGGTGTGCGATGTGCGTGAGGCCACGGCCAAAGAGCTGGAACAAGGCTCGGTGTCAGACGGCTCGCCTTTCGCGCTGGCCCCGTCGGTGCCGCCCGACGAAACCATCCACTGAAGCGCTTGGCGTTTGGCTCAGGCCCGACCGGTCGAGCCGAAGCCGCCTTCGCCGCGCTCGGTGGCGTCGAACGAATCAACCTGACGGAAGGTGGCCTGCACCACCGGCACGATCACCAGTTGGGCGATGCGCTCCAGCGGGTTGATCGTGAACGCCGTCTGGCCCCGGTTCCAGCAGCTCACCATCAGCGGGCCCTGGTAGTCAGAATCGATCAAACCGACGAGGTTGCCCAAGACGATGCCGTGCTTGTGACCCAGGCCCGAGCGAGGCAGGATCATGGCCGCCAAACCCGGGTCGCCCAGGTGCATGGCCAAGCCGGTTGGGATCAAGGTGGTTTGACCGGGCTCCAGCACAAAGGGGGCATCGAGGCAAGCGCGCAGGTCCAGCCCGGCGCTGCCAGGGGTGGCGTACGCGGGCAGTGCATCGCCCACACGGGCGTCCAGGATCTTGATGTCGACGGTGGTCATGGGGCTACGGCTTGAAGTCGCTGGGCCAGCTCAGCCATCAAGGCGCGGGCCAGCGTGAGTTTGTCGGTGGGGCTGCCATCGGCAGGCAGCGCGTGGTGGGTTTGAGCGTCGACAACCAGCAGCGCGTTGTCGTCACGGCCAAAGGTAGCTGGGCCCAAATTGCCAATGATCAAGGGAATGCCTTTGCGCTGCAGCTTGGCGCGGGCGTGCTCCAGCAGGCGCTCGCTTTCGGCTGCGAAGCCCACGCAGTAGGGGCCTTGGGGCACCTGGGCCACGGCGGCCAGGATGTCGGGGTTCTCGGTGAGCTCGAACGTGGGCGCCACCTTCTTGCCCTCTTTCTTGATCTTGTGCTCGCTGAGGCTGGCTGGGCGCCAATCGGCCACCGCCGCGGTGGCAATGAACACATCGTTCTGAGCGGCCAGCGGCAGCACGGCATCGAACATTTGCAGCGCGGTCATCACATTGATGCGCGCCACGCCACGCGGTGTGGGCAGGTGCACAGGGCCGGCTACCAGGGTGACCTGCGCGCCAGCTTCTTGCGCGGCACGGGCCAAGGCGAAACCCATCTTGCCGCTGGAATGGTTGGTGATGCCACGCACCGGGTCGATGGGCTCAAAAGTGGGGCCGGCGGTGATCAGCAGGCGTTGGCCTTGCAGCACCTTGGGCTGGAAGAAGGCAATCAGCTCGTCGAGCAGTTCGGCAGGCTCGAGCATGCGGCCATCACCCACCTCGCCACAAGCTTGGTCACCCGAGCCTGGGCCCAGCACGTGGGCACCGTCTTGCAGCAGGGCCTGTGCATTGCGTTGGGTGGCGGGGTGCGACCACATCTCGCGGTTCATGGCCGGGGCCACCAACAGCGGGCATCGTTCGCGGGGGCGCGCCAAACACATCAGGCTGAGCAGTTCATCGGCCCTGCCCTGCACCAGCTTGGCCATGAAGTCGGCGCTGGCGGGGGCAATGACAATGGCATCGGCCTCGCGGCTGAGGTTGATGTGCGCCATGTTGTTGGGCTCGCGCGCATCCCACTGGCTGCTGACCACAGGTCGTCCCGACAGCGCCTGCAGGGTCACCGGTGTGATGAAAGCTTCGGCCGCTTCGGTCATGACGACCTGCACGGTAGCGCCCGCTTTGGTGAGCAGGCGGACCAGTTCGGCCGATTTGTAGCAGGCGATGCCGCCGGTCAGGCCCAGGACAATGTGCCGGCCTTGGAGATCTGTGCGTTCTGGCATGGCCCGGACTCTAGCAGGCCTTGCAACGCTCAGGCCTGTTGGGCGAGCTGGAGCACAGAAGTGGCCACCAGCGTAGGGGGCGAGCCAAGCTGCGCACGGTATGCGCTGGGTGCCAGGCCCGTCCAGCGCTTGAAGGCGAAGGTGAAGGCGCGACGGTCAGAAAAGCCCAGCTCGGTGCTGATGGACTCCATGCTGATCGCGCGTCGGCGCAACATGGTTTGGGCTCGGTGGCGCTTGGCGTCAGACTGGATGTCGACGTACTTGACACCTTCGGCCTGCAAGCGGCGTTGCAGCGTGCGGGGGTGCAGCCCCATGGCCGCGGCCGTGGCTTCGAGGCCCTCTCGCAGCAACTCGGGGCGGCGCTCAAGCGCCCAGCGCACCTCTTCGAGGATCCGCCGATCGCCCATCTCTCGCGACAGGCGGCGCTCAACCAGTTGCCGTGCCTGGGTCATGGCATCAGGCGCGCAGATGCCGATGGGTTGGTCCAACCAGCGCCGGTCCATCACCAGCGCGTCTGCGGTTTCGCCAAAAAAAATGGGCACGCCAAAGTGGTCACTGAAATGCTGTGGGTGCTCGGGTTGCTTGGATCGAACACGCACAGACAGCAGCCAATTGGCACCCCGGGTGGCACGACGGGCCAGTTGGTGAACGGCGGCCAGCACGGCTTCGCGCACATGCGACATGCCTCTGGCATTGGGCACATTGGTCTCGACGCGCAAGTGCGCTTCAGAGCCGAATTCATCGAGGTGCAGGGTCATCCAAGGTGCCAGCAGGCCTTTGGCCCAGCACGCCACCTCCAGGATGTCGCGGATGCTGGTGCAAGAGGACATGAAGGTGTCGAGCTCAGCGAAGTGCTCGAACACAAAAGCTTCGCCCAGCGCAAACGGGAAGTGCCTGTCGCGGGCCCGGGTCATGCACATGGAAAAGGCTTTCAGCAACTCGGCCGGAGCCAGGTGGTGCTGGACCTGTGGATCGGCCACGCCAATGCCCACTTCTTTGAACACAGGATCGATGGAGAAGCCGCATTGCGATGCGGCCTGACGCCAACTGCCCATGGCGGGCACAGGGATGGGTTGAGAGAGGAACGCTGGATTCATGGCAGAGACAACACCTGATTCTTCGTGACCACAGCCACATCTGACAACACTTGTGCGCAAATAAGCCTCGCGACGAGGGCACGCGGATTTCGGGGCCCAGTGCACCTTTTTAATCTAGGCGCAGCCCTGTCAACCCACAAGCGCTGGCGTGCACAGATCAGGGTGATTTCACGTCATAAAGACAACCGTGAGATGTTCACCCCCTGGGAAGGCGGGGCTGAAAACCCTTGATGACCGGGTGAATCGGCGTCACGACACTGGGGCGAGGGGCCGGCTTGTGGTGATGTGACACATGCCGTCATCACTTAACCCACACCCTCCTCATTTCATGGAATTGCGTATTTTCAGTAATTACTGAATTTTCAGTAGATAATTGAGCCACATCAAGCAACGGAGCCCTCTCATGAGCACCCTCAGCCCCCTGGTTCGCAGCTTCGTCTCGCACTTTGGCGAGATGGGCAGCCGCTGGGGCATCAACCGCACCGTGGGGCAGATCTACGCCCTGATTTTCGTCTCGCCCAAGCCGCTCAATGCCGACGAGATCGCCGAGGCCCTGGAGTTCAGCCGCTCGAACGTCAGCATGGGCCTCAAAGAGCTGCAATCGTGGCGCCTGGTGCGCCTCAAGCACCTGCCGGGCGACCGCCGCGAGTACTTCGACGCGCCTGCCGACGCCTGGGAGATCTTCCGCACCCTGGCCGAAGAGCGCCGCCGCCGCGAGGTCGAGCCGACCATGTCCATGCTGCGCAACGCCCTGCTGGAACCCGCTTCGACGGACGAAGACCAGATCGCCCAGACCCGCATGAAGGGCATGTACGACGTGATCGAGTTGCTGATGCGCTGGTTCGACGACGTGCAGCGACTGGACCCCAACACCTTGTCGCAGCTGATGAACATGGGCTCCAAAGTGGGCAAGCTGCTGGAGTTCACGGGCCAGGTCAAGCGCCTGGGTGGCCGCGCAAGTGGCACATCGACCAAGGAGTGAGCCATGCACACGCTCGACGCCCTCTTGCTGGCACGCATGCAATTTGCAGCCAACATCACCTTCCACATCCTCTTCCCCACCATCAGCATCGCCATGGGTTGGGTGCTGTTGTTCATGCGGTGGCGCTGGCTGCGCACCAACGAGGTCGCCTGGCTGGGCGCCTACCGCACCTGGACCAAGGTGTTCGCCCTGACCTTCGCACTGGGCGTGGTCAGCGGGCTGACCATGAGCTTTCAGTTCGGCACCAACTGGCCGGGCTACATGGAAAAAGTGGGCAACATCGCCGGGCCACTGTTGGGTTATGAGGTGCTGACTGCCTTCTTCTTGGAGGCCACCTTCCTGGGCGTGATGCTGTACGGGCATGGCCGCGTGAGCGAGCGCATGCACTTGACCGCGACCTTTCTGGTGGCCTTTGGGACCACGGTGAGCGCGTTCTGGATATTGAGCTTGAACTCGTGGATGCAAACGCCCACGGGCTTTGAGGTGGTGAATGGCGAGTTCATGGCGGTGGACTGGTGGGCCATTGTGTTCAACCCGAGCTTCCCGTACCGGTTCACGCACATGCTGCTGGCCTCGGGGCTGACGGTGGCCTTTTTGCTGGCCGGTGTGAGCGCCTGGCAGGTGCTGCGGCAGCGCAGCAACGTCAGCACCCCGCTGGTGATGCGGCTGGGGGTGACGCTGGCGGCTGTCCTGATCCCGCTGCAGATCTTGGCAGGCGATGCGCACGGGTTGAACACCCTGAAGCACCAACCGCAAAAAATCGCGGCCATGGAAGGCGTGTGGCACACCGAAAAAGGCGCGCCCTTGCTGCTGTTTGCCTGGCCCGACGAGGCCAGCCAAAGCAACCGCTTCGAGGTGGGTGTGCCGAAGCTGGCCAGCCTGATCTTGACGCACCGCAGCGACGGCGAGATCCGCGGCTTGAGCGAGTTCCCTGGGGCGCACCCACCGGTCAAGCCCTTGTTCTTTGGCTTTCGGATCATGGTGGGCGTGGGCATGCTGATGCTGTTGAGCAGTTGGCTGGCGCTGTGGCTGCTGCGGCTGCGCCAATGGCAGGCCAGTGCCCTGCCCCGCCCGGTGCTCAACCTGCTGCTGGGCATGACGCTGTCGGGCTGGGTGGCCACGGTGGCCGGCTGGTATGTGACCGAGGTCGGGCGCCAGCCCTTCGTTGTCTACGGCCTGCTGCGCACCACCGAGGTGGCGTCCAACGTGCCTGCACCCTACATCGCGGTGACCTTGGCGGCTTATGTCGCGGTCTACATCGCGCTGCTGCTGGCCTACCTGAGCGTGCTGCGCTACCTGGCCGGCAAGCCGCTGGACCTGGGCGCCAAGCCTCACACGTCCCCTGAACTGCAAGGAGCTTGAGCATGGACTTCAACACCTTTTTGCCGGTGCTGTTCTGGCTGCTGATGGGCACGGCCATGCTGGTCTACGTCATTTTGGATGGCTACGATCTGGGCGTGGGCCTGCTGCTGCCCTGGACGAAAGACGACGCTGAGCGTGACCTGATGGTTGCCTCCATCGGGCCCTTCTGGGATGCCAACGAAACCTGGTTGGTGCTGGGCGTGGGCCTGCTGTTGGTGGCCTTCCCCAAGGCGCAGGGTGTGGTGCTGGGCGCGCTGTACCTGCCCGTGGCGGCCATGCTGCTGGGCCTGATCGTGCGGGGCGTGGCCTTTGACTTTCGCGTCAAGGCGCATGCACAGCACAAGCCTTTGTGGAACCGCTTGTTCGCCGCAGGCTCTTTGCTGGCGTCGGTGTCGCAGGGCTGGATGCTGGGACGCTATGTGATGGGCTTGGCCGACACGCCGGCCGCCTGGGTGTTTGCCGCGCTGATTGCGGTGGCGCTGCCCGTGACCTACGCCTTGCTGGGGGCGTGCTGGCTGATCCTCAAGACCGAAGGGGCGCTGCAGGCCAAGGCCGTGCAATGGGCCAAGCTGGCGTGGCCGGCCATGGTGGTGGCTTTGCTGGCCGTGTCGGTGGTCACGCCCTTGTTCAGCGCCACGGTGCGCGAGCGCTGGTTCAGCTTCCCCAATGTGCTGGCGCTGCTGCCAGTGCCCGTGATGTCAGGGCTGGCGCTGGTGGCGCTGCGGGGCTTGTTGAACTCGCACCGCATTGTGGGCGATGCTGGCAAGCTGTGCTGGCTGCCCATGGTGTTGGCCATTGGGGTGATGCTAGTGGGCGGCATGGGCCTGGCTTACAGCCTCTACCCCTACGTGGTGCTGGACCAGATCACCGTGTGGCAAGCGGCCAGCGCACCGGGCTCGCTCAAGATGCTGCTGGTGGGGGTTTGCATCAGCCTGCCTGCAATCGCAGCGTACACGGTGTTTGTGTACCGCGTGTTCGGGGGCAAGGCACAAACCTGGCACTACGCTTGATCGGCGTGCGCCAGGCCTGAAGCGGCCACCGCGGCGACGCCTCAGTTCTGCTTGTCGCGCCAGGCGCTGGGGGTGGCACCTTCCCAGCGCTTGAACGCGGCCGTGAAGGCGCGGCGGTCTGAAAAGCCCAGGCGTGCGCTGATGTCGTCGATCGAGACCTCGCCCTGGCGCAGCCATTGGCAAGCAAGTCGGTGGCGCATGCGGGCCTGCACGTGCAAGTAGCTGTCGTTCTCGTCCTTGAGGCGACGCTGCAGCGTGCGGGGGTGCAGGTTGAGCCGATCGGCCATTTCTTCGACGCCAAGGGCCAACAAGGCGGGTTCGCGGGTGATGAACTCTTCGATCTCGGCCGCCACGCCCTGGCGGCGCGCTTCTTTGCCCACACGTTGCTCGGCCAAGAACTGCGCTTGCTCGTGCAGCGCCGGGAAAGCGCCCTCAAGCGGGATGTCGAGGATGCGTCGCTCAAACACCAAGGCGTCAAACGGTGCGTTGAAGGTCACAGGCACGCCAAAGAAGGGCTCGAACTGCGCCGCGTAAGGTGGTGCATCGCCCTTGAGCGTCACGCCCACAAAGCCCTCTTCGCTTCCCTGCAATGTGCGGCCGAACTTGCGAATACAGGCCAGCAAGGCTTGCGTCACCAGGTGCAAGGGCAGACCAAAGGCTTCGATGTTAGGGAGGGGCACATCCAAACCCACCAAGACCCGAGCCACATCGCCTTCTTCTTTGACCTCCAGCGTCAACCAAGGCAACACGATGCGGCGGGCCAGATCGGCCACACCCAAAGCCTCTCGCAAAGTCGAGCTGGTGGTCAGGAGCGTTTCAAACTCGGGCAGCGACTCGAATGCGAACGTGTCACCCAAGACCAGCGGGAAATGCTTGTCGGGCGACAGGGCCACGCACTGTTCCAGCAGCGAAACGAGCTGCAAAGGCGAAACGCGCGCGTCTTCCAAGCGGATCAAGTCAATCTTGATGCCTGCTTCTTTGAACAAAGGCTGGACATTGAAGCCACACTTCGCCGAGGCCTTGATCCAGGCCGACAGCATGAACAGCGGGATGGGCTTGATGCCAAGGGCTTCAAGCACGGCAGTGGGGGGCAGTGGAATGCGCATAAACGAAATCGGCACACCCGGATGAGGTGTGCCGAAGTCTAACCAACTACGACAAAGTGAATCGGTGAAATTTCAACGCCCCTGCAGGGCGCTCACTCATCGCGCCATGGCCGCGCGCATCAGTTCGCTGGCTTCGATCGGATCGTTGTGCTTGTTGAACGCGGCCAGCCATTCCTCGTAGCCAGGCTGCTCGGTTTCTTGCCAGGGGTGGTAGCCGGGCTTGTAGTACTGCACGTAGTGCTTGTACAGGGGCGCCACGAAACCGGCGGGCTTGAGCAACCACCAAATGCCCTTGGCGAACAGCTTGGCGCGTTGCAGCAAGCCGTAGCCGTCGGCCTTGAGCATCTCGTTGGTGAACATCAAGATCACATACGGGAAGATGAAGGTGGCATGCAACAGCGCGGCAGCGCGCTTGAAGTAGCCCACCTTGGCGTAGTCGATCATGACGTCGTACGCAACGCCCTTGTGCTCGACTTCCTCAATGGAGTGCCAGGCGTACATGGCGCGCACTTTGGGGTGCGCCGAGGCCATGATGTCGCGCTCGTCGAACATGGCGTGGGCGCCCAAGGCCGTGAAGTGCTCGAGCGCACCCGTGATGGCCAAGGTGTATTCGCGGCTGAAGCGGCTGCGGTACTTGTCAAACAGCAGCTTGTCGAGCCAGCCAATCAAGCGTTCAACGGGCATGCCTTGCTTGCGCAGCACGTCGTTGTACTGGGCGTGGACCATGCTGTGTTGGGCTTCCTGACGGTTGAAGTCCTTGATGTCTTGCAGCAGCTTGGGGTCGTTGATCTGGTCACGAAAGTCGCGCACCGTCACCATGAAGAACTTCTCGCCGGGCGGGAAGATCAGCGACATGGCGTCAAAGAAGCGCGTCTTGAAGGCGTCACCACCAAACCAGTACTTTGGGATGCTGGGGTCGTCCAGGCCAAAGTCCAGCTTTTCACGCGGGATGATGGGGTGTTGTTTGTCTGTGTTGTGAGCCACGGTGTGAGCCTTTGGATGTTGTCTCCACGATGGCTCAACTGTAAGCACGGGCGAAGCGTTTCCACAGGATGAAGGGTGACAGCAGGGTTTCGGCAACGACATTCACTGCCAGGTACTTTCACTAGGTTTGACGTGGACTTAGCGGCGTGTCTCACATGAAAAAGGGCCCCCAACGGGCCCTTCTTTACCGGCTTTCAGCGCCGCTTGATCCGGGTCAAACCGACAGCGCCAGATCCTTGCGCATTTGTTCGCTGGCCTGGATGGGGTCTTGGCGCAGATTGAACGCGGCCAGCCACTGTTCGTAGCCGTGCTGCTCCGTCTCTTGCCAGGGGTGATAGCCCGGCTTGTAGTAGGTCAGGTAGTGCTTGTACATCGGTGCCAGCAAACCACCTGGCTTGAGCAGCCACCACATGCCCTTGGCCATGATGCCCATGCGTTGCTTGAAGCTGAACCCGTCGTGGATCAGCAGTTTGCGTTGGATGTGGAAGATCGTGGCAGGGAACAGCACGCTGGCGTGCAGCAGGCCCAGCACGCGCTTGAAGTAGCCGGCCTTGGCGTAGTCGATCATGACGTCGTAGGCCACGCCCTTGTGCTCGACCTCTTCAATGGCGTGCCAAGCGTACATGGCGCGCACGCGGTGGTCGGCGTGTTTCATCACGTCGCGCTTGTCGAACAGGCTGTGCGCGATGATCGAGGTGAAGTGCTCCAAGGCCGATGTGACCGACAGCGTGTGCTCGCGGGTGTACTTGCTGCGGTACTCGGTGTTGAGCAGGTTGTTGACGTATTGCGTCAGCGCGTCCACGTCGACGCCTTGCTTGCGCAGGCGCTCGTTGTCTTGGCGGTGGACCATGCCGTGCTGCGCTTCCTGACGGTTGAAGTCACGGATGTCTTGCAGCATCTTCGGGTCTTGGATCTGGTCGCGGAAATCGCGCACGCAGTTCATGAAGAACTTTTCGCCGGGCGGGAAGATGATCGACAGGGCATCCCAGAAGCG
>CANCFV010000024.1 GCA_947377275.1 Burkholderiales bacterium
CACAACATCCGCCTGCTGCTGAGCCTGTTGAGGCTTTTTGTTGCCCATTTGCTGGCCATGACGCTGGCTTGGCCGGGGCAATCTGACGGTGACCACGGTTGCCAGGTCGAACTGGCCGCAGCTTGAGTCAATTGTTCAGGGCGGACTACAAAGAGCGAAAAGCCTCCCCAAGCAGCATGGGAGCCGCAGACTGGGATGACGCCATTCGGGCGGTTCTGCTTCTGGGTAGGCTTCAAAAGGAGAAGGGACTAGACCTTGGTGCAGCAATCTGGGGAAGCAACGCACTGCAAGAACTTCCACTATTTTGGTCAAGGGACACCGTACAGCGGCTGAAAGATGCAAAGAGCGCCGCACCGAAGCCTCATCTTGATGGAAAGCAACTTGAACGCTTGGTGATGAAGCGGTTCTCCGTTTTCCTACTCCTTATGTTTGGACGCGCTCCACTACCTCTAGTTGAGACGTTTGGAGAGCTCATTCAGTACACCCCTGGCACCGTCAAGCGAAGCCTTGCGCGCTGGATCGAAGAGGCGAACGGTCTGCCAATCGCATAGCTCTGGAACCAACCGTTGATGCAACTATGCGCAGTCGGTTGGCCTCGTCCCACGTCGTAGTTGTCGGCGCCGGGTACACATTGCTGGCGATTTAGGGAGCAATGTGTACCTAGTCGCAGCAGCAGCAAAAAAAGACCATTTCCATACCGCCCTGGATGTTCTGGGGCGAACTTGGAAAGGTCCGACATGGCAACAATCTGGCGCCTGCCTACGGCGGTTCATGAGAGTGGTAAGAGCCGCTCTGCAATCTACGAAGACATCAAACGCGGACTCTGGACAGCGCCCGTGAAGATCGGGGCCCGTGCGGCTGGCTGGCCAGCAGATGAAGTTCGTGCGATCAACGCCGCACGTATCGCTGGCAAGTCTCTGCCTGAGATTCAGGCGCTGGTAAAGCGCCTCGAGGAAGCACGTAAGGAGGTGTTCGCGTGAACACCACCTTCGTAATCACACCGGAGCGTCGAGACACTTTGTACTCGGTACGCGAATCCATACCAGGGACCGCAAGCGCCTCGCAACGCACCCGACTACTGACGGCGATCCAAAAGCTGGGAAGCGTCACGGTGTTTGAGGCCCAGCGCTTCCTCGACATAGCTGACCCTCGTCCTCGCAAGCTCGAACTAGTCCGAGAGGGCCACCCCATTCAATTGGCCTGGGCTCACATGGAGACCGAGGCTGGCGTCCTTCACCGCGTGGGCCGCTACTTTCTCGTCCGAGAAAAAGCAAAGGAGTTGACCGAATGATCAACTCCTTTGAGGTTTCGCGCGAAGGTGCTGGTAACACCTTGGCGTCTAAGCAATCTACGCAACTTGAGTTTAACGAATCACCCAATCGCATACAAGTGGTTGCGGATCGGATGGACTCGTTCTACAGGCTCCAAGAGAAATTCTCACTGTGTGGGTGGTCACTCCACCCCCTTCATGACGACTCGATGCTGGCGGTTCACCGCCAATGGCAACTAAGCCACGTGTGTCACAGCACACGCGAGGCCTACGCCCTACTTCGTCGGATTGGAGGTGATGCATGACGCGACCTCAGATCCTGTTCGCCCTTGGCGTCATGGGCTTGAAGCCTTACGACAAAGCGCACTTTGGCTCGACGTGGGCACGCGGCACCTATGAGCGTCTGATCGAAACCGCCATCAAGCGAGGCTTGGAGCGGAAAACTCACAGGCAACTGATTGGCGCCGCTCGAAGGGGTGTCGCTACGCCGTTCGTCATGCAGAGGATCGAAGCCGTCTGCTCAAAGCTGGAACAGCAAGAGATTGATGCCGAGTTGATCTCACTGGCTCGTTTCATGGGCGCTCCGTACTCAACCTTCTTTCGTCAAGGAGGTCGCGCTTGAGCGTAAGCACCATGGCAGCAGCTTGGAAAGGTTCGCGGCACGGCGGCACGGAGCTCCTCATGCTTTTGGCCATCGCAGATTTTGCCGACGACGAAGGCAACGCATACCCGTCGATCAGCACGCTGGCTAAGAAGTGCCGCATGAAGCCACGCAACGTCAATTACCTGCTGAAAGCACTTCAGAGCAGCAGAGAGCTAGACGTGCGGGTCGGCCAAGGCCCGCGCGGAACGAACCTCTATCGCATCAACGTCAGCCGATTGACCATGCAAATCTTTGCAGGGGTGCAGGGCTTTGCAGGGATGCAACCCACTGCGCAACCCCCTGCAACCCATTGCGCGAAACCCCTGCAACCCATTGCAGCCAAACCATCAAGGAACCATCAAGAACCATCAAAGGGCAAGTCTGAAGATTTCGTTTTGCCTGATTGGGTGCCTGCCGCTTCTTGGGACGGGTGGGTCGAAATGCGTAAGGCAATTCGAAAGCCTCTCACGGCGCGAGCTAAGTCAATGGCGGTCAACAAGCTCGAAAAGTTGCGCGCAGATGGTTACGGCGTTGCGGGCGTTCTGGATCAGTCGACGCTGAACTCCTGGCAAGACCTCTACCCGCTCAAGACAGCGACTGCCACGGCGGTTAAGGCAGAGAGCCCTTGGAAGGGGGCAGTCTGATGTCAAAGCCTATTCCACCCGGAGCCCATCAAATCGCACAGGCCCGGCAGCGTGGCTTGCGGCCCGCCTGTGACGTGATCGTCAGCTTTGTAGGGCAGACCCCTTGGGATGGCGTTCACGTCTTTCCTAAGCCCGGAATTAGCTACGACTGGGAATGGAGCGAACACCTGCCGATCACCATCGTCTTGGCTCCTGGGATCGATGCGTGGAGCGCTATCGCAGGTTGCTTCTGGCCCACCGACCCTGACCGATTCCTTCGACTGATTGATATCGAGCGCAAGAGCGTTGCTCACGTCATATCTCTTATTCCTAAGCCGGTGCTCTGGCACTGCCGCGACGTCAAGGACTACTTCACTGAGGAGGAACTATGCAACTAATCCCCGACACCATCAATCTGCGCGACTACATCAAGGCCCCCGCGTTCGCGCCAAAAATCCGCAAGGCGTCCGACTTCAAGGGGGAGGTGATGGAGCTTCTTAGGCCAACCCTTGAGGGGAAGAAATACCCGACCCTGCTTTCGCCCAAGGCTCGAGGACTACTTGAGTTCCGACCTGGAGAGGTCACTGCTTACGCTGGTTACAACGGCCACCGTAAGTCAATGTTCACATCCCAAGTTGCGTTGGACCTCGCTGTTCAAAGTCAGAAGGTGCTGATCGTCTCCCTTGAGATGGAGCCGCAAGCAACGATGGCGCGGATGACGCGTCAGGCAGCAGGGACATGCACCCCACACGCTGGGAGCATCGACAACTTCCACCGCTGGACTGACGAACGCATCTGGCTGTTTGACCATGTCGGGCGCCTTGATGTCCAGACGATGCTGGCACTGTCGCGCTACTTTGCTCAGGAGCTTGGTGGGCAACACATCTTCATTGACTCAATGATGATGATCTGCGCCACAGAGGAGCGCTTGGACGAGCAAAAGCAGTTCGTCACTGACCTCTGCAGACTAGCTCCAGAAACCGGGCTGCATGTCCACCTGATCACCCATTGCCGCAAGCCTCCGAGCGGCGATGAAACGCGCCCACCTAGTAAGTACGACATCAAGGGCAGCGGCGCGATCAGTGACCAGGCCCAAAACGTCCTGATGGTCTGGTCCAACAAGGACAAGAAGGACAAGCTGGAAGTCAACCCACATGACCTGAGCGTCATCAATGACCCCGATGCACTCATCAGTTGCGAAAAGCAACGCAACGGGGCATGGGAGGGTCGTCTGAAGTATTGGTTTGACGACGCCTCACTCCGATTCTTGGAGTCAAGTCACGCCGAGGTGGCGCCCTACCACTTTCTGAGTCAGCAACGCTGATCAAAGTGCCTACGCAATAGAAAGGACGCACATGCACACATTCATCCGCGCCAATGAAATCGATGGAGGCCGAGCGGCTGAAATCGCGGCAAAGATTCTGGAAGCAACGAAGGCGCCACAACTAGGCGATGTCGCGCACAAGGCATTTGCCAAGCTCGGCCTTGACTTTGAACTACCGGCAACTGTGCGGGTGCACACATCGCTGAGCTACACCTTGGGAACCAACGAGGAGTTTGGCAAGCATCCAGCCTTGGTTATCCCACTCACAGACGGACAGGAGCGCTTCGCCGCGCTTGAACTCCTGTATCTGTCTCCAGACGGTTCGCCAGCCCCAGTCGTAGACAGCCGACAAATCTACTGGCTCAACGAGCAAGAGCCCGGGGTATTCATGGCGCTGCACCAACCAGAGGACGGACTTTGGGGAGTCGCCTGCGGTATCTGTGAAGCATTGGCCGCGAACTACTACACAGGCGTACCGATGGCCGCAGTTTGCTCACCCGCTGATCTGGCTGCGTTTCAGATCCCTCATGGAATCGAGCGACTCGCGATTTTCGCAAACCACCGCTGTGCAAGCGAGGCCATTGCACTGCAGGCGCGTGCTCGATCAGTGGGCATCCGCGCAGAGATCTACACGCCCTCCGAGCCAAACCCCAATTGGCTTAGCGAGTTCGCCCTACGGGGCGCCTTCCCCATCGATGAGGTAGCAGACAGCAAAGCTGCCCTTGATCGAAACATTGACGACTCTGCTGATGGAGACCTTCATGAATGAAATGACGACCATGACTGATCAAACGCAACCGAGCCAAGGGCTGCTGGGCAACATCGGAGGCCTCCTTTCCTCGCCCGCGGGAATGGGGCTACTCGCCGCAGGTTTTGGGGCGTTGAGTTCCCGCAATCCCTGGGTTGGCCTTTCGCGCGGCGGTCAAATGGGCCTCCTCACATACGCCGATGCAACTCAGCGTCAATTGCAGGAGCAGCAAGCCAAGAAGCAAGAGACCTGGCAAAAGACTCAACAAGACTGGATGACCCAGGACCGCATCCGCCAAGAGGAAGAGCGTAAGAAGCGCCAAACCTTCCTCGATCAAGTCCTGCCCCCTCAGCCTGCCCCCACGCAACAACAAGAGCCGAACTCGACCGCGCTTGAGCCTGGGGGTATCACGCCGAGCACACAACCACCAGCGGTAAGCCTGCCCCCCCAGGCCAACCACGAGCGAAGCACCACTGGTATCAGTCCCGTGAACCCGATTGAAGCGATCCGCAACAACTTCAGCATTGAGGAGGCAGCGCAACTGCGGGCATTGAGCCAACCCCAAAAGCCCAGCTATCTGACGGCAAAGCCTGGTGAGATGCTCATTGACCCATTGACGATGAAGCCAGTTTTCAGCGCCCCAAAAGAGTCAACACCCACAGAGGTCTCCCGTCTGATTTCTGAAATGGAATCACTGCCGAAAGACTCGCCACAGCGCGCGCTGTACGAAGCAGCGCTGAGGAAGACAACGACACATGCACCGGGCACTAACGTCAACGTCAGCACTGGTCAAAAAGGCCTCGACAACGAGTTCAAGTTGCGAGGCGAGTTCAAAGGTGAGCCCATTTACAAAGCGCATCAGGAAATGGACTCGGCCTACCGGCAAATCAAGCAATCGCTTGGCCAAGCCAATCCAGCGGGAGACCTTGCGGGCGCGACCAAGCTGATGAAGCTGCTTGATCCTGGGTCAGTTGTTCGTGAGTCCGAGCTTGGTATGGCGATGCAAGCCTCCGGCCTCATGGACCGCCTGCAGAACTACGGAAACATGGTCATCACCGGGGAGAAGTTGACGCCCACGCAACGCAAGGAGTTTCAGGAGTTGGCAGACGCCCTGTATGGCGAATCGATCAAGCAATTCAACGGCAAGCGCAGCGAGTACGAGCGCCTTGGTAGCGAATTCGGGCTGAACGCCAGCCGAGCCCTTGGTCCATCAGTCCCGCAGATTCAGTCCCTGCCAAAACTCCCCCAACAGCCGGTTCGCCGCAAGTACAACCCCCAAACTGGAAAGATTGAATGATGGCTAAAGAAATCGAAGTCCCAGGCTTGGGCGTTGTTGAGTTCCCAGATCACATGAGTGACGCTGAGATCACCAAGGCGATTAAGGCCAACTCGAAGCCCGCCTCTGTTGAGGCCGGGTCGTTCCTCAATCAAATCCCCCGCCAACTTGGCCTTGCTGCTCGGTATGGCCTTGAGGGCGCGGGGCAAGCGGCGGAGATCATCACTGAACCGATCCGCCAGAACATAACTGATCCGCTGGCACGACTGTTTTACAAGCCAGACTTGTCGACACTCGTAACAGGCAAAAAGGCACCCCAGGGCAGGCCATTGGGTCAGGAGGCAACTCTTCTGGCAGATCGACTGTCACTGCCAAAGCCTGAAGGTGCGAACGAGCGCGTAGTAGCGGACGCAACACGACTGGTCGCGGGTGTTGCCAGTGGCGCTGGGCTTGCCTCTGGTGCAGCAAAGCTCTTGCCAAAGGCCGGTCAGTTGGTGGCCAGCCGCGATTTGCCAAAAGTCGCATCGGGCAAGGCTCGACAGTATGCGGAGGCACTCGCGGCCAACCCAGGTCAGCAAGGCGTTGGCGCTGCGGGTGGCGGTCTCGCTATGGGCGCATCGCGCGAGGCAGGTGGGGACCCAACGCAACAGTTTGGAGCTGGGTTGGTTGGGAGTGTGGTGGTTCCACTTGCAACCCAAGGCTTGGCGAACGGCGCAAAGTGGGCGGCGTTCAAGCTCAAAGACAAGTTCGCTAGCCCAGCTCTCAACACGCAAGTTGAAAACCAGATCAACCTAACCCTGAAAGGTGTTGGCATCGACTGGAATGACATCGACGTCAAAACCCGACAAGCGGTACGTGAAGAGGTGAAGAAGGCCACTACTACAGGTGGCCAATTGAACCCTTCCGCGCTGAAGCGGATGATCGACTTCAAACAAGTTGGCGCGACTCCTACTCAGGCAACAGTCACGCTAGACCCTATCCAAATCACGCGTGAGAAGAACCTGGCGAAGGTGGGAGCGAACTCAATGGACGCCGGGCTTCACTCGCTCAGCCGAATTGAGAACGCTAACAATCAAGCCTTCATCACCACGCTGAATGATGCAGGGGCGGCAAAAGCCCCTGATGCCCACTTGGCCGGTCAAAAGCTGATCGATGCGCTGAACGCATACGCAGATGGACAACGCGCACACGTTGGATCGCTGTATCAGTCAGCAAGGGACTCCGCGGGCCGCTCTGCTGAGTTGGATGGTTACGCCTTCACGCAGCGCGCAAACCAATTGCTGCAAGAGAACCTTGCAGGAAAGTTGCCCACTCAAATTGAGGACGTTCTCAACAACATCGCATCAGGCAAAGTGCCGTTGACCGTCGACCACGCGGAACAGATCAAAACGGCTTTGGGCAGAATCCAGCGCAGCAGCTCTGACGGCAATGAGCGGTATGCAATGGGCTTGATTCGTCAGGCTTTGGATGATGCGCCACTGAAAGGCGCGGCTCCAGTAAATCCCGGAAATCTTCCCGCCGCTCCTAGAATGGTTCCGCCATCGACCGCAGGGGCTGGGCAACAGGCAATCGAAGCCTTCAATCAGGCCCGTGGTGCAAATCGGCAGTTCATACAAACAGTGGAGAGTGTTCCTGCACTCAAAGCAGCAATGGACGGGGCTCAGCCGGACAACTTCCTTCGCCAGTTCGTGACAGGTACTGGCAATAAGGCGTCGGTCAACAGTGTCTCGGCAATGACCGAACTCCTTCGGGGTGGGAAGCTAAACGCTGCGAATCTGCCCGCTACTGCCGAACAGATCAACAAGTTGCCTGCAGAGCAAGGCGCACAGGCATTGGAAGGCGTCAAGAACGCAATTGCGCACCACTTGAAGCGGCAAGCGCTAGGCGGGGCTGCGGATGAGGTCGGGACCTTCAGTGCAAGCGCATACAACCGTGCACTCAGCGAGATCGGAGACCGGAAGTTGTCGCTCTTTTTCTCGCCGCAGGAGATTCGGCAGTTGAAGGCGCTCGGCCGAGTCTCGTCCTATTCACAAGTGCAGCCAAAGGGCTCAGCTGTGAACAACAGCAACTCAGGCGCACTTGCCGTGGGTAGTGCAATGGACATGCTCAGCCGTATCGCACCTCGCGTACCTGGCCTGCACGCAACACTCAATGGGTGGGTGAATGGATACCAGCAAGGCCAAGCAGCAAACGCCAGCCTGGGCCTTTTGACGCCTCGCGTCGGCTCGCGGTTTGCAGATCAACTAACACCGGGCTTGCTTGCATCAGAAATCAGCGAAGACGCACAGCGCTCAACTCAAGGCCGAAACCAAGGACGAGGGCTGCTGGATCAGCGCTGAGTTTTCGGAGCCCCTAAAAAGGGGTGTCGTTTCTGGGAACGAGACCCCCAGTAGGCGGACGAGAGATCGGCTTATTTTTTAGCCAATCTCTCGTACCAGAGCGGGTACGTCGTAGACCCAAAAGGAATTCACAGCATGAGTGAACTTGAATTGCACCTTGAACTGAAGAGAGATGACAACAAGACCGAGCGTCGGCAGATGACCGAGGGGATGCTTAACCCGGCGATAAGCAACGCCGAGACTTGCATGAGGTTCATGCAGCCGGGTTGGGGTGGTGTTGGCTTGACCGAGGCCATGGAAGTGCTCTCGGAACGCGCCAAAGCCGTCAACTCCGGCGACATGCGCGAAATGGAGGGGACGTTGGTTGCGCATACAGCGGCGCTCAACAGCATCTTCATTGATTTGACGAGGCGCGCCCACCTCAACATGGGCCAAAACCTGGACGTCGCCGATCGGTATTTGCGCCTGGCATTGAAGGCGCAAAGCCAATGCAGGGCCACAGTCGAATCACTGGCCATCATCAAGAACCCCCGTGTCTATGCAAAGCAGGCCAACATCAACAACGGTGGTCAACAGCAGGTGAACAACGGGGTGCCTGCAGATCCTGAACGTTCCGCGCGCGTACGGGCACGTGGGAAAAAAATCGAGCACACCGAACTTTTGGAGCAGTCACATGGCGAACGGTTGGACACCCGAACGACGAGCAAAGCACGCCGAGGCAATCAAGCGGTGGAAGCCGTGGGAGAAGTCCACCGGCCCAAAGACTGAGGCTGGTAAGGCGACGTCTTCAATGAACGGATGGCGTGGTGGGGAGCGCGCTTTGCAGCGCTACATAGCTCGTCTGCTCAACACAGGGGGATGAAACGAGCCCCTGCTTCCAGGCTTTCAGTACATGCCTTTAGAGTGCGGGAGCCTTCTCCACAAGGTTGGACTTCCACTCTCTAAGGCAGGCTGCTAACGCCGCCTTGTCCTCATCAGACATAACGACCTTTCCAAACAGAACGATGTCAAATTTGCCATCGCTAGCCTTCATGCCAATCTGGATAGGCGTTTCTTCGAAGACAGCGGACAAAACGGCAACCAATGCGGGGAGCGGAGTCAAGTACGTGATGTAGCCCGGATCGTCAGAAGGCAGGACCTTTTGACCAGGGCTGAGCATGGTCGCTTCGGCTCCTTGAGCCTTCAACCAAACCATCTCGGTTTTGACTGGCCTGAGCATGGCCGGATCAAAATTGCCCGCCAAGATTTGAGAAGCGCTTACTGTCGCCAACCTACCTTTCATCAGGCCGCCAGCAGGGCCCGCCACCATGAAGGCACCGTTAAAGACGCTGAGCACGTCGCTAGGCGATTTCACCTCTTCGAGTGCATAAAGAGTTATCCCGCAACTTGTTACCTTGCCGTCGCTCAGGAACTGCTGGACTTGCCCGCCGACAGAGGCCTTGCTCAGCACACCTGCATACGAAACGCCGCAACAGAGCGCGAATAGACTTGCAATCAAAGTTCGTAACATGGGACAGCCTCCTATTTGACTTGCGTCATGGCGGCCTCGCGGGCTGCCTCAAGTGCAGATTGCCGGGCTTTGCGTTGCTCCGGTGTTTCCTCCGCAAGTCGCTTCTCTAGTGCCATGCACTTTTCAGGTTCCGGGTTTCCCTTGCATCGATCAGCGTAAGTCGGTACGTGCGTTTGCGCCTCTGGCTTGGTGAGGCCGTCTTGCACCGTGTAAGGCACTGGCTCAGCCTGTGGCTCACTTGACGTATGCCACGTGCGCTGAAGTCCACCCAGTGCGCCACCTAGAGCCGCAGTCATGACGAACCCCACGACTATCAAGATGATCATTGCGGGAATAGCGGCAAAGGCCCACTTCACCATAAACGTGACCATCGACCAAAACGGCATATGCACATCGGTCACTACGACGCGGCTTGTACTTTCACTTGACACTTAAGACCTCGCTGAATTCATGGTGTGCTGAACTTAGCACCGAGCAAGCCTGCTGCGAATTACCTAAATGGGCGAGACCGGGTCGACAGCCTCAAGCAAGACGCTCACTTTTACCTATCGCAGTCAAAGCAAAGCTACCAAGAGCGAGGTGCGAGTGATCACAAGATGACACGCTTTAGCGCTTCTGTCAGACTACAGGCACCACTCTCGCCTCAGCCTTACCGCAGACCCAACGCACGATGAACATGCTTTGCGAGCGACTACAAGGTGGTGAACGACTATCAGGATGCCTTGGAGGCAATCGCAAAGGTCCGATTTGAAATCGGGGCTTCGGCAGCCGGACAGAGGATCCGTTTTGCATTGTTGAACGAGGATCAGGCTACGACGCAGTTGCCCCCGAAAGATCGGCAAAAGGTGGCAACTGTTGGTGGCGCATCGCGAACGAGAGGTAGCACTATGAACAACGACACGACCCAAAAGACCAGCCAAATCCTTGACACCTGCGCAGCATGGGAATCCGGTCGCCTGGGCCGCGATGACGCCTACACGGTAGAGACGGATGCACAAGAGGCCGCAGCCATTGACGAGGCTCTCGGCTTACAGACGATCTCCATTAGATTGCCCAGCACAATGATTGAAGACGTCAAGGCAATCGCCCGCGTCCACGATGTTGGCTACCAACCTCTGATACGTGATGTATTGGCCCGGTGGATATCTGCTGAAAAGAAGTTTGCAAAGGCTGGCGTCGGAAACGCAGTCAATCAGATCACCAGCAGGGCGGCGAAGACCCCATAAGCCAGCACCCTACCAATGACAGCCGCCCACCGAGGCGGCTTTTTCATGCCGTCCCATCAGCGCCACTGTGTGCAGCGCTCTCTCCGCGCCATAGGCCCGTTTGGTCGATGTTCTGTCCTCTCCCTTACAGATACCCTCGGCGTGGGCAAACGGCTGGCCCACATCAGCCTAGATCAGGAGAGATACCTATGAAAAAGACCATCATTGCAACGGCGCTGGCCGCACTCGCCTCACTTGCGTTCGCTCACTCTGGCGGCACAGACAAGCTAGGCTGCCACATTGACCACAGCACAGGCATCCGCCACTGCCACTGAAGCGCCAGACAACAAGCAGTCAATCAAGCCCGTAACGTAGGGGCTTGATGGTCAATCGTTTGTGCCCCGGCCCTGCAGCAGAGTTTCCCTCTTTGTGAGGAGATCCACCTCAGCTATGAACGGATGGCGAAGCCATGTTCTGAGTCGGAAGACATTACGATTTCGACTACAAACAGAAGATCAAAAAATGAGGCGAAAGAGGCCAACAAGGCGACAGCAACGGTTTGTCGCTCAGGCAGTTGTCGGCGGGCTTGGGCTAACACTGGCCCCGTTCTTCGTCAGAACAGAGCCGCTCCAAACCGCGCTGTCAAAACTGCAACCGGTGGGCTTGCTAATGTTCGTGATTGGGCTAGGGCTGGCTTGGTATCAATCAAAGCAGCAGCAAGACGGAACTAGCAGGCAGCGCACTCAAGCGCCACCGGGCGCAAAGGTTGTGCGGTTCCAAAGCGTTGAGCGCAAGCAGCCAAAGAGCGCGGCTGAGATTGCAGTTCGCAACGAACCGCCTCATGTGCCTGCGCAGCCCTCCGGAATCGATCAATGGAGCCCGGACGTATTTCGAGCCATTGAGTGGCGCCGATTCGAAGCCGTCGTGGAAGCGTTGTTCGCTCAAGCAGGATTTCAGACCAAGAGCCAGAGCCATGGAGCAGATGGCGGTGTCGACGTCTGGCTGTACTCAAAGAACGACCCGGGCAAGCCAGTCAGCATCGTCCAGTGCAAGCATTGGCAAGGCTCAAAAGTCGGCGTCGACAAGGTGCGTGAACTGCGAGGCGTGATGGCTGCACATGACGTGAGGCGCGGTCAGTTTGCTACGACCTCCACGTTCACCGCTGACGCGGAGTCCTTCGCCAAAGCGAATGGCGTCAACCTGTTGGATGTGAGTCGACTGCTAGACCTCATCGCCAAGCGAACCCCTGAGCAGCAAGCGGAGTTGCTGGCTGTTGCAACCGAAGGCGACTACTGGCGCCCAACTTGCGTCAACTGCGGCATCAAATTGACCGAGCGCAAGCGTCGGGACGGTGGGCTGTTCTGGGGCTGCACAAACTACCCACGCTGCAAAACGACAATGGCTTTGAGGGCGTGACTAGGGCCTAGGGCAACTGGTGTAGCGTTACGCACATGTGCAACCTGTACCAAATGACACCCAAAGGCACAGCAGAGCGTGCCGTGGCTGCCGCTGGGATGCGTTTGGTTGGCGACGACTGGACGCCGAAGACTGTTGGCCCGTTTCAGCCTGGAGCCTTTCTTGTACCCGGTAGCGGTGATGAGTTACGCGCTGTAGTTGGCCAGTGGGGAATGATCCGGCCAGGGCAGCCAGGCCGTCGACCTGAGAAGCGCTACCAGACGAACAACGCCCGGATAGAGTCACTTGCAGAGAAGCCCACCTACCGGCAGGCTTGGGCGCGTGGCCAGCGCTGCCTGATTCCGGTCGATTGGTACGCCGAGCCCAATTGGGAGACGGGCAAGAATGTCTGGTGGCATCTCAAACGAGCAGATGGCGCGCCCTGGTTCATCGCAGGCCTTTGGTCTGAATGGACAGACAAGGAAACGGGAGAGCTAGTCCCTAACTTCACCATGATCACGTGCAATTGCGACTCGCACCCACTGCTCAATCGCCTGCACAAGCCTGACCCCAAGCTGCCCGCTGATCAGCAGGACAAGCGCTCGCTCGTCCACATCGCACCTGAGAAATGGAAGCATTGGCTTATGGCCGAAAAAGAAGACGCGCGCTCTTTGATCTACCCAGCAGAAGACTGGATGTTTGACAAAACGAACTTAATGTCAACGAGCACTGCGCAAACAACTAATTCGCTCAATGGCCAACTGTTCTAGACATGAAGATTCAAGCTGTTTGCAGAATTTGGGATGAACGCAGCAAATCCAATGACTTTAGAGACATCATCCGACCAGACATATCGATTGGACTTTGCGGAGTAGAAATACGCCCATATGCGACTTGTTGCTCAGCATCCTTAAACCCGTAAGTAGAGGCAGCAAAGGCAAGCACACGCCCACTACCGCCATCAGTAGACGGACGCCAGCCAGCCCCAATAGTGCGACCTCCCAGCCTTTCAACATTCACAGGATCAAAAGCAAACCCGAGGAAGCAAAGGGCCGCTGCTTTAGATATTAGCTCTTTGGCTTTACTGAATTCCTCGCACCCATCGCGATCTTCACCAATAATCCTCAGCCCACTGGCAGCAAGCCATGCGGAGCGGTCAACGTCATCGCCACCTCCATAGGGCACAAAATTACTGGCACGGGGATCAACCGACCCAAGGCTCCCATAGACATGCACGATTGGGAACCGACTCAGCATGGCGTGAGCCTCATCCTCTGACTTATTGAATCTATGTCGCATCATGTCTATCAAAAAGACTTCTAGAGAGCGATCATAGTTAAACGTCACAAATGCGATATCGTTCTCACAAAACCTCTCCCATGAGGTATCCATTGCGTGAGCGAGGTACCTATACCAATGGTCATCTAGGTCGATCGCGTGCAAATTTTCAATGGACTCCAATGGCAACAACGTGCGAGCAATGGCTTGCTTACCTATATCCTGGAACTCAGGTCGATGCGAAAGGAAAGAATCAATTGAATATGATTGAGATCGCTTAAAGGCATCCAAAAAATGATGTGGAACCCATGATTCACGCTTAACTCCAGCGCCAACAGGCAGGAGCGCCACCTCCTTTGCACTCATTCCCAAGATAAGCTCCCTAAGCCTTGCGCCCAACGGGAGGCCATAGGGCGCACTTGCACCGGCGCCGAGTACCATAACAGTGCGTCTTGTAATCACTGGATGCCCTCCTAGGTTTTGATATGTGGCTGCGCATTGACTGCTCAGTGGTTCACTCGTGTATTGTCCGCGCTTAGCGTGAAGCCAAACGCAACTAACCAAGCATCAAGGCAAGGCAATCAGCTTACTGTAGGTTATTCCAGTCACGTGCACTAACGCCCCTTCGGACTTGGAGCGCACCAGGGAGAGAACCCGACCTGGGGCATAGAGCAACACTTGGAGTCTCGATGTGAGGCGAAGGCGCTTCACATGCAACTTGGACTCTGTGTTCACATTGTGTGAAAACCGAGTAGCTCACGACCCCGATGGATAAAGGCTTCTGCTCGATTTCTTCGCTGTACGGGGGGTGTTTCTCGCTTGGGCCAGCGCTTGGACTCAGCACCATGACAATGCGGCATAGCTGACGGGTTCCGGTCATTGAGCGTCATTTTTGCCGTCAATTGCCTCTCGACTTCAGAGGAAGTGAAGGGATTATGGAGAGCAGGAATTGACGACGAAGAAGGAGTCTCGATGGACAAGCCAAGCAACGTGCCCGCGCTTCACGCTGAAGCCCTGTGGCCACTACCAACAGTCGTCGCAATGACCGGCCTGTCCCGCTCAACGATCTATCAACGCGTAAAACACGGGATATTCCCTGCCCCGCGCAAGGTGTCGGCCAGATGCGCTCGATGGCGGGCCTCAGAAGTTCTTGAATGGATTCGCAGTCAGTGAGCATTAAAAAGCCCGCAAAGTGCGGGCCTGGATGATGCAAAAATAATTATTTGCAATTAAGATTTTGGCGACTCATTTTGCACTTGATTTCCACGCAAAACGGAAAGTCCGAGGGCTATTGGGCCATAAGGTTGGCGAGAGGTCAGCCAACTAACGGCTTCACGAATCGCTCCATAGCAAACACTGTGGCCATTAATTGTCACCCCTCTCAACTCGTCTTCCGGCGATAGAGAACCATCCGTAGTAAATGATGCGATGCACTCCATATCAATAAAATATGGCGTTGTAGCCAACATTTCCTTGTTGACGATAGTCCGCATCGTTGCGATGAAATGATGCGGATTTTCAGGGTCCTCATTCACTGAAATGGAGTTTTCAGGCGAAATTAAAACACCATCTGCAGCAGGCTGGTGGTTCGGTATCGCTATGACACTCGATTTGGTAAAAACAACCTCTCGCAAGGAGATTGGATATTTTTCAAGATTCATGCTGCACGCTTAAAAAACGTTTGCTGCCAATTCCCATCATTATCTGCATCCTTGGTTTCCGTTGCAGCGCTAACAGAAACAAGATGCCTGATACGACCGGAATCGGCGCTTGCTCTCGAAATAATAGGCCCCCAACTTTTTGCCGCATCTTCCTTTGCGATTACGCGCACCTCCAGACATCCGCCTGTGGCATTAGCCAACTTAACCATTGACTCAATAGTTAGGTTTGTGTCGCCTCTAAAAACCTTGGAAATATAAGCTGCGCTAGAGCGAACTTTTTCCGCCACAGCTTTGTAGCTTAGGCCGGTTCTCCTACGCTGATTCTCAAGAGATGTGGCGAAATCCAATTTCACTCGCTCAACCCAGTAAGATTCGTCTTCTTTTGCATCCTGCAGGAGGGCACTGAGTGCTTTGCTAATCTTCATCATCAACCACCTCGTATGTATTTTTGCGAATTGCTACTTCGTATTCGCTTTTCAACCGCGCGGCTTTCGAGACAGAAGCCGCATCTACCTTTTGCCCCTTTTTCAAGATCCCCGTTGTGCACACAGCAATCGTGCCTTCGGACCCCTTGAAGAAAAACAATCGTAGATCCCCTTTCTTAAACTCGTAAATTCCTTGCTCTTTATTGACCTCATGATGCCAAGCAGCAGGGGCGGCATGGAGGCCACGTTCTGCGACAAATTGCAGCATCGAAAACAAGCCGATCCGGCTTGCCTTGGTGGCACTTTCGCCGGTGATCAGGAACTGTTCCGCCGGGCACTCATCTCCATCCATGACTCCAACGACTTGGAACCTTGCTGAAGCAAGGAGCTTTGCTTTCAAGATGTTAACCTATGAGTTAAGTCTGCGGCAAACATGCAGATGTAAAGGCGAGCAAAAAAACCGGAACTGCCCCCCAGTTACGGGGATGCGGAGAGCGTTGACTTGATCCGACCGCTCCTCAACCTAAAGGCTGACTTTCCCGTCGCACGAGACACGTCTGCCCAACCTAGCGCAGCTAGCCAGCTGAGTTCCTCCTGTTTGATCACCCATTATGCAGCGGCAACTTAAGCGCCAAGGAGGCAGCCAACCCTCTTCAGGGTGCTGTATAAATAGACAGTATGAGGATCCTCGTCGAGCAACTTTGGAAGGATGGGCTTCAGGTCGACGCGCGAGAGCGAAGCCTGTCTGCCGAGAGCCTGGCAGGACACCTTTCCATAGAGACACGCGATGGCGAGCGCTTCGCCACGCTGCTGAAGCAAGAACACTTCGAATCGCCGAGGGAGGAGCTGCTTCCTCGGCTATGGTCCCCTACGCTTGTCGAGATAAAGGGCGATCGGTTGAAGCTAAGAGGCGTTCAACTTAATGGCGGCAGGCTTTGCCATCAAGAGTGGGAGTGCCGGGTTCTGCGGCAGCGCAGATGAATGTGAAAGGTCTAGGTGCTTCTTATGAGAGCCGAGCGTCGCAACCATAGAGATCGACTCAAGCGCAAAAGGTCAATGCACTGGGGGAAGCAGCTCGCTGTTAACCCACGCGATCAGGGAAAAGTTGTCGACACTCCGACGCCCTGCAGTTGCCCCATGTGCGGCAACCTACGTAAGTTCCTCAAGTTGAAGACAGTTCAAGAGCGCCGCGCGGATGAAGCAGACCGTGACGCGGGAGCAACAACGGACTACCTTCGGCAACATCTGATCGGTGCCGTTGCACAGAAGGCACTTTCTGGACTTGGTATCCAAAACGGTATCCAGCAAAGAAAAAGCCTCCCAGCTAGATCATGTGATCGCACTGGAAGGCCTATGGATACTGGTGCCGGTTGTCGGATTCGAACTGACGACCTACCGCTTACAAGGCGGTTGCTCTACCAACTGAGCTAAACCGGCATCAAGATTGAAATTGTACAACGCCCAATCACTTGATCCTGCGCAACGATGGCCTGCCACCGCCCGAGGGAGGTGGTTCAGGCGCATCGCCGTTGTCATCAGGCGACTTTTCAGGTGGTGCAATCGACGCCACACCCTTCAAGCCACGTGACTCCTTGGCCGCTGGCGCGACCGCCTTGGGCGCACGTGCCAGCCTCAGTCCGGGCACGCGATCAGAAGAATCCACCGCCGCATCGGGTGCCGAGGCACCCACAGTGGCGCCTTCATCACCCTCTTCGGTCGATGACGTAGGTGAATCCACACCATCACCACCCAAAGAAGTCGGCACGGGGAAGGCCATGCCCTGCCCGTTTTCACGGGCGTAGATCGCGATCACGTGGTCCACCGGCACTGCAATGTCACGGGCTTTGCCACCAAAGCGCGCCTTGAACTCGATGTACTCGTTGCCCAACTGGAGCTGGCTCGTCGCCTCAAAGCTCACGTTCAACACGATCTCGTTGTTCTTGACGTACTCCTGCGGCACCTGGACCGAGCGATCCACATACACCGCCAAGTAGGGCGTGAACCCGTTGTCAGTGCACCAATCGTGCAAGGCACGGATCAGGTACGGACGCGTGGACGAACCCTGGGTGTCTTGTTCAGTGGACATGCTCATTGTGGCCGGTGGTGGCAAATCACTTGCGCATCACTTTTTCAGATGGCGTCAGCGCTTCGATGTACGCAGGACGCGAGAAGATGCGTTCAGCATACTTCAGCAGCGGCAAGGCATTCTTCGACAGCTCCACGCCGTAGTAATCCAGGCGCCACAGCAGCGGCGCGATGGCCACGTCGAGCATCGAGAAGTCGTCGCCCAGCATGTACTTGTTCTTCAAGAAGATCGGAGCCAGCTGCGTCAAGCGATCGCGGATTTGCGAACGTGCTTTTTCCAACTGCTTGTCATTGGCCTTGACGCCACCGCGACCTTCCAGGGTGTTCACATGCGCGAACAATTCCTTCTCGAAGTTCAGCAGGAACAGGCGCACGCGTGCGCGGGCCACGGGGTCACCGGGCATCAGCTGAGGGTGCGGGAAGCGCTCATCAATGTACTCATTGATGATGTGCGACTCGTACAAGATCAGATCGCGCTCAACGAGGATCGGCACCTCGTTGTAGGGATTCATCAAGGCGATGTCTTCGGGCTTGGCGAAGATGTCCACGTCACGGATTTCAAAATCCATGCCTTTTTCGAACAGAACAAAGCGGCAGCGGTGCGAATAAGGGCAAGTCGTACCGGAGTAAAGCACCATCATGGCGGTGGGCTCCTAAATGTCTAACAGATGGATGGCATCAAGCCATAAAACAACGAAGCGCAGTGGCCGCCAAAGCTGACCACTGCGCCACCCGGCACTCACTGAAAGCTCAGTGAGCACGCCAGAATCACTTCACGTCTTTCCAGAACGTGGCATTCAGGCGCCAGGCGATGAAGGTGAAAATCGCCAGGAAGAGCAGCACGCCCGCACCGATGCGCGTGCGCTGGTTTTGCACCGGCTCGCCCATCCACTGCAGGTAAGCCACCAAGTCGGCAATGGCGCTGTCGTACTCTTGAGGCGTCAGCTTGCCGGGGGTCAGTTGCTCGAAAGCCTCGAACTTGTGTTCGGTCTTGCCCGGATTGTGAGGATCAGCCTCCGTCACGAACTTGGCCGCACGCTGGCCTTGCAACTCCCACAGCACGTGCGGCATGCCGACGTTGGGGAACACAAGGTTGTTCCAACCGGTCGGACGGGCGTCGTCGCGGTAGAAGGTGCGCAAGTAAGTGTAGAGGTAGTCCGCACCGCTGCCAGCATGGCTGGCGCGCGAGCGGGCCACCAAGGTCAGGTCAGGTGGCGTGGCGCCGAACCAAGCCTTGGCGTCCTTCGAGTCCAAAGACACCTTCATCAGCTCGCCCACTTTGTCGGTGGGGAACAGCAAGTTGTCTTTGATCTGCTGCTCGGTCAGGCCGATGTCCTTCAGGCGATTGAATCGCATGAAAGACGCCGCATGACAGTTCAAGCAGTAGTTGACGAAGATCTTGGCGCCATTTTGCACAGCAGCCACGTCGCTGACGCGTTCTTTGGGGAACTTGTCCAGCACCAATTCGCCACTGTTGGCATGAGCGCCGGACACCATTGCCAGTGCGGCCAGCAAAGAAGCAAGGATTTTTTTCATGTCTGTTTTTCCTGCGTCGGTCAGTGGGGCTTGAACGTCACGCGGTCTGGCACGGGCTTGAACTTGCCGATCTGGCTCCAGAAAGGCATCAGCACGAAGAAACCGAAGTACAGCAAAGTACCGACTTGAGACACGATGTTGCCAATTTCCGATGGAGGCTGAACACCCAGGTAGCCCAGGATCACAAAGTTGACGACGAACACGCCGTAAACGATCTTGTGCCAGTCAGGACGGTAGCGGATCGACTTCACAGGGCTCTTGTCGAACCAAGGCAGACCGGCCAGGATCACCACAGCGCCGCCCATCACAGCCACACCCCAGAACTTCGCTTCGAAAGTCTTGAGCAAACCGATCAGCACCGCGGCACCCACCAGAGCGGCCACCTTGGTCTTGCCGTCGCCCTTGCCCTTGATCAGGTTCAGGATGGCCGCCACGCCGACGATCACGCACAACACCGTGACCATTTGGTCGGTGGTGGCACGCAGCATCGAATAAAACGGCGTGAAGTACCAGACGGGCGCGATGTGCGAAGGCGTCTTGAAGGGGTCAGCAGGGATGAAGTTGTTGAACTCCAGGAAATAACCGCCGAACTCGGGCATGAAGAAGATCACGGCCGTGAAGCAGAACAGGAACCCACCCACGCCCAGCAAGTCGTGCACCGAGTAATAGGGGTGGAAAGGCACGCCGTCGAGCGGGTGACCATTCGCGTCCTTGGGCGCATTGGGCCCCTTGATCTCAACGCCGTCAGGGTTGTTCGAGCCCACTTCGTGCAGCGCAATGATGTGCGCCACCACCAGACCCAGCAGGACCAAGGGAACAGCGATCACGTGCAGCGAGAAAAAGCGGTTCAGGGTTGCATCGCCAACGACGTAATCGCCGCGGATCAAGATCGCCAAGTCAGGGCCCACGAAAGGCACCGCGGCGAACAAGTTGATGATCACCTGGGCGCCCCAGAAGGACATCTGACCCCATGGCAGCAGGTAGCCCATGAAGGCCTCGGCCATCAGGCACAGGAAGATCAGGCAGCCGAAGATCCACACCAGCTCGCGCGGGGTGCGGTATGAGCCGTAGATCAAACCGCGGTACATGTGCAGGTAGACCACGACGAAGAACGCCGAGGCACCGGTGGAGTGCATGTAGCGGATCAACCAGCCCCAGGGCACGTCGCGCATGATGTATTCGACCGAGGCGAAGGCCAGGGCCGCATCAGGCTTGTAGTTCATGACCAGGAAAATCCCCGTCACGATCTGGATCACCAGCACCAACAGGGCCAGCGACCCGAAGAAGTACCAGAAGTTGAAGTTCTTGGGCGCGTAATACTCGCCCACGTGCTCATTCCACAGCTTGGTGGCCGGGAAGCGGTTGTCCACCCAGTTGAGCAGCTTTTCGCCAGCAGAAGCACCGGCAGGCGCTTGCTTGAGTTCAGCCATTGTGTTGTCTCCTGTCAGGCCTTTTTGTCTTCACCAATCAGCAGCTTGGTATCAGACAGGTACATGTGGGGTGGCACTTCCAGATTGTCTGGCGCCGGCTTGTTCTTGAACACGCGGGCAGCCAGGTCAAACGTGGAGCCGTGGCAGGGGCACAGGAAACCGCCTGGCCAGTCGTCGGGCAAAGAAGCTTGTGGACCCGCCGTGAACTTCGAAGATGGCGAGCAACCCAGGTGGGTGCAAATGCCCACGGCCACCATGATTTCGGGCTTGATCGAGCGGTGTTCGTTGCGGGCGTACTCTGGGGTCATCTCCAGCTTACGCTCAGACTTGGGGTCGGCCAACTGCGGATCCAGCTTGGACAGCCCAGCAATCTGTTCAGGGGTGCGCTTGATGATCCAAACAGGCTTGCCTCGCCATTCGACGGTCATCATCTCGCCGGACTTGAGCGTGCTGATGTCGGCCTCAACGGCTGCGCCAGCAGCGCGTGCGCGCTCAGACGGTTGGAAAGTCGAAACGAAGGGGATGGCGGTGGCCACGCCGCCCACGCCACCGGCGGCGCAGGCCATGGTCACCCAGGTCCGACGGCTTTGGTCCACTGGCTGATTGCTCATGGTTTTCCTTTGGGACTGATGGGACGATGACATTGTGAATAAGCTAACTCACTATTCTAACGGACGCCACGCTTGCACCTTGAGCGATAGCGGTGCGTCAACAGCGAGCCGCCAGCGCGCCGGGGTGCGACATTTTCACCACAGCGGGCAAACCCCTCGTCTGGGGGTGAAGGCACTGGATGGCTTGGCGACCCCATCGGCAGAAGCTACCCTCGTTCATCAAACGTTCAAACAATGATTGGAGCAAGGAAATGGGTTTTTTCAGCGAATTCAAGGAGTTTGCCGTCAAGGGCAACGTGGTCGATTTGGCTGTGGGTGTGATCATCGGCGGCGCGTTCGGCAAAATCGTCGACTCGATCGTGAATGACTTGATCATGCCGCTGGTGGGCAAAGTCGTGGGCGGTCTGGACTTCACCAACTACTACATCGGGCTGGCTGGGCAAGCGGCAGGTTTGACTTTGGCGGATGCCAAAAAGGTCGGTGCAGTGTTCGCTTACGGCAGCTTCCTGACGGTCGCGTTGAACTTCGCCATCCTGGCGTTCATCATCTTCTTGATGATCAAGCAGATCAACCGCATCAAGAAGGCCGAAGAACCAGCGCCAGCTGCGGCACCGGCCACGCCTGAAGACATCTTGCTGCTTCGTGAGATTCGTGACAATTTGAAAAAATAACGAAAGGCGGCGCGCGCGCGGCCGATATCCAACGATCAAAGGCGGACTCTTTTGTGAGGCCGCACCACCCAGGGTCTTTGGCCCTGGCGATTGATCTGATTGGACCCGCGCCGTGACCGACCCACGTTGTGACACCTTGCTGCAGGCCGCGACCCCTCGCGTGCAGGCAGTGGTGTCTGAGGCGATCGACCAGTTGGCCAAACAACTGGCGCCGCTGTCTTTGTCAGCCACCAACAATGCCCAGCGTCAGGCATTGCTGGAGGCTGAACGGGCGCTGGAGTTGCATGGCGGCAAGATCCGGCAACAGTTCTCGGCCCTGATGGGCGACCAATCCGACAAAGCAGCCAAACCCAGCGGGCATGGCGCCTTGCCACTGTCGGCCGAGACCGACTGGTCCTCCTTGACCCTGGTCGACAACGCCGAGATGGAACGGGGCGTGAGCGCCGACCGTTTGGCCCAAACCCTGATTCAAGCTTGTGACAGCGCCCTTGAGGTGCTCAACGCCTTCACAGCCGCGCTGCTGGATGATCCCAATCCGCAGGGCAACCCACTGCGGCCACAAGCGGTTGCCCGCAGCCTGCTCCAGGCCTTGTCGCAAGCCCTGCCTGAGGCCGAGGCCAACGCGCTGATTGAGACGCTCTCGCCTCACCTGGCCCGTGTGCTGGGCCCAGCATTGAGCAAAGGCTACGAACAAATCGTGGCCGATTGGCGCGCCCAAGGGGTCAAACCGTTGGGCTTGTCGGTGCAAAAGCAGTCTGGCGCTCATTCCACGCACAGCAGCCACAGCACGCACGGCACCGTGCCTGACAGCGTCTCTGGCGGGCTGACCTACGCAGCGACACAGCCCGGTACGCTCTCGCCAAGTGGCAGCGCCGCCGCATCGCAAGGCGGCTTCTCACAGCCCCGCACTGGCGCGCTGCCCGCCGGGATGCACATGGCAGGGCCAGCACAAGCACAGGCCCACCTGCGCGCGGCGCAAGCCCTGAGCGAGATGTTCGGGGTGAGCATGCCCGGCGCCCCGCTGGAGGGCCCGACGCCCGTGGGTTTGCGCGCCCCGACCAGCGTCGGCGCCTCGACAGGCAACGCTGACTTTCAGAACCTGCTGAGGCAAATCTCTCAGCAGGCGCCCCAATTTGATGCCCATGCCGCCATGGCGGGGGGCGGCGATGGCGCGGGCGCCGGCGAGTTCACGGCTGCTGGCAGTGCCGGCGCCGCGCACGGCTTTGCTGGCCCGTTGATGGCGGTGAACCTCATCCGTGCCCACCGCGAAGAGTTGGTGCGCGCCAGCGGCGGTGCGGCGCTGGACCAAATGGTCATCGACATCGTGGCCGCGCTGTTCGATCAGGTCTTGTCAGACCCCAAGGTATCACCGCAGATGGCCAGGCAAATCGCCCGGCTGCAAATGCCTGTGCTGCGGGTGGCCCTGGGCGACATGGGCTTCTTCAACTCGCGCAAGCACCCGGTGCGGCGCTTTGTGAACCGCATTGCCACGCTGTCGGCGTCGTTTGAAGACAGCGAGCAAGGCGCGGGGCGAGCCTGCGTTGAACGGGTCACAGCCCTGGTCAATGACATCGTCGATGGCGACTTCGACCGCATGGACCTCTACGAGGCAAAGCTGGCAGAACTCGAAGCCTTCATCATCCAGGAGAGCGAAACCGAGGTGGCCGAGACCGCCGCGGTGGCCGCCCTGCTGAACAGCAAAGAAGCCGACCTGCGGGTGCAGCAGCGGTACATGCAGACGCTCAAAAAAGAGCTGCTGCACGTCGAGATGCCCGAGTTCGTGCGGGACTTCCTCACCCAAATCTGGAGCCAGGTGCAGGTGATGGCATCGGCGCGCGATGGTGCGGATTCACCCATGGCCACGCGGATGCGAACCGCCGGGCATGACCTGGCCCTGAGCGTGCAACCCAAAGGCACCCCGTTGTTGCGCAAGGGTTTTTTGCTCAAGCTGCCCCAATTGATGAAGGACCTCACCGAGGGCCTGGCCCTGATCCAGTGGGCCGAGGAGGCCAAACAGGCCTTTTTCTCTCAGCTGTTACCGGCCCATGCCGAGTGCCTCAAAACGGCCCCGCACCACGAGTTGACCCAGCGCATGCTGGAGCAGCAATTGATCAAGGTGGAGCGCCTGGGCATTCCCAGCCGGGAAGAAGCGGCCAACGACCCGCTGCCCACGGCCTTGACCGACCTCAAAGCGCCACCCCAATTGACGGTGGTGTCGGCCTTGAGCGCCAGCGAGGCCCAGCAGGCGGGTTTTGTGTCAGAAGCGGCGCTGGCCGGCGATGGCGCGTTGGACATCAACCTGGACCTGCCGGGCGAGGCAGACCCGTCGCTCAGCGAAATCGACATCAACCTTGACAGCCCGCCCCCACCTTCGGCGGGCTTGCAATTGATCCATCACATCCAGAAAGGCGCGGCCTACCAGATGGTGATGCAGGGCCAGCTCAAGAAAGTGCGCCTCACCTGGATCAGCGAGGGACGCCACTTCTTCATCTTCACGCACGGCCACACCCACAAGCAGACCATTTCGCTGACGGCCCGCACCCTGGCCAAGATGTGCGAAACCGGTCGATTCAAGGCCTTCGAACAGGCCGAGTTGATCGAGCGGGCCACCGTGCGCGCGCGCAAACAGTTGGCCGCCCTGAGCGCCAAATCAGCCGCCTGAGAGCAGGCGCCGGGCCATGCTGATGGCCTGCGCGAAGCTCGACGGGTCAGCCACGCCTTTGCCAGCCAGGTCGAACGCGGTGCCGTGGTCAGGGCTGGTGCGAACGAAAGGCAAGCCCAGCGTCACGTTCACGCCGTGGTCCAAACCCATGTATTTCACGGGGATCAAACCCTGGTCGTGGTACATCGCCACCACCACGTCAAACTCTCCTGGGTGTTGCGGGGGGGCGTTTCGGGCGCGCATGAACACGGTGTCAGGCGCGACCGGGCCAATGGCATTGATCCCCTCTGCGCGCGCTTGAGCGATCGCCGGCGCAATGACTCGGACCTCCTCGTCACCAAACAAGCCACCCTCCCCCGCGTGCGGGTTCAGGCCAGCCACCGCGATGCGCGGTGTGCTCAAGCCCCACTGGGCCGCGCTGGCGTGCGTGATGCGCAAAGTTTCCAAAACAGCCTCTTGCGTGACCATGTCAATGGACTGCCGCAACGACACATGGATGGTGACCAGCACGGTTTTGAGTTGGTCATTGGCCAGCATCATGCGCACGGGGCGAGGTGCCTGCCCAGGCGGGGTGCCCTCGGCCTGAAGCAACTCGGTGTGCCCTGGGTAGGGCTCACCAGCCAAGGCCAGCGCCTCTTTGTGCAAAGGGGCGGTCACGATGCCGGCTGCCTGCCCCGTCTGGGCCAGGCGCACCGCTTCGCGAATGCACGCCGCAGCAGCCAGTCCTGCGCGCACGTCCACACGCCCGATGGGCGCGGCCAGCAGGTCGGCAGGCAAACCGAGCGGTTCCCAGACACCCATCTGCCCCGGCGCCAGTTGCAAGGCCGCGGCAGGCGATGACAAAGTCACCACCTCACTGCGCTGGTCGGCCTGCAAGCACGCCATGGCCCGCTGCATGACGACCGCCGACCCGACCACCATGGCCGGCCCTGCCAACGACCAGCTCTTGGCCACGATTTCTGGACCGATGCCGCAGGCATCGCCCATGGTCAAGGCCAGCATGGCCCCTTGTTGAGGGCTTTGGGCAGGGTGCTGGGCGACTTCGGAGGAAGGCTGGGTGAAGGTCATGCAGAGATTGTCACCTCGCTGCACTGAAGTCTGAGCGCTTTCAGGCGTCCTCAGAGAGCAACCCTGTCTAGAGGTTGGCGCACAAGGTCTCGGGTAAGCGCGCATTGATACACTCGCGGGATGAACTGGTTAGACGAAATCCGCTGGGATGAGAACGGCTTGGTGCCCGCCATCGCGCAAGAAGACAGCACGGGCGATGTGTTGATGTTTGCCTGGATGAACCGCGAGTCACTGGCCTTGACCGCCGAGCGAGGCGAAGCCGTTTACTGGAGCCGCTCGCGCAAGCGCCTTTGGCACAAGGGCGAAGAGTCTGGCCACATCCAGAAAGTGCACGCCATTCGCATGGACTGCGACAACGACGTGGTCCTGTTGCGCGTGACCCAACTGGGGCATGAACCCGGGATCGCCTGTCACACAGGCCGCCACAGCTGCTTCTTCCAGAAGTACGACAATGGGCAATGGGTCAGCGTTGACCCGGTCATCAAAGACCCCCAACACATCTACAAATGAGCAGTACACCCAATACCCTGGACGTGCTGGCGCGCTTGGCCGACGTCATCGAGTCCCGCAAAGGCGGCGACCCAGACAAAAGCTATGTGGCCCGACTGTTCCACAAAGGCACGGACACCATCCTCAAGAAGGTGGGTGAAGAAGCCACCGAAGCCGTGATTGCAGCCAAGGACCTGAGCCTGGCCCCCTCTGACGCCAAGCGCCAGGCACTGGTGGGCGAGTTGGCCGACCTGTGGTTCCACTCGATGGTGGCCATGTCGCACCTGGGCCTGAGCCCTCAAGAGGTGGTTCAGGAGCTGGCGCGCCGAGAAGGCTTGTCGGGCTTGGCAGAATTTGCCATGCGCAAAGACACGGCAACAGGTGCTTGAAACGTCTGACGTGGCAGCGGGCGTGGCCCGCATATTGCACAAGTCTTTTTGAAATCGGTTAAGTTAGGGTCAAGCAGACCTTTTTGGAGAAGAGCATGGGTTCGTTCAGCATTTGGCACTGGTTGATTGTGCTGGTCATTGTGGTGATGGTGTTTGGCACCAAGAAGCTCAAGAACGTCGGCACCGACCTTGGCGCCGCCGTCAAGGGTTTCAAAGACGGCATGAAAGACGGTGGCACCGCCGAAGGCACCCAGCAGGTGACCAACGCAGCCCACACCGACGCCAACACCGTTGACGTCGAAGCCAAGAACAAGTCCTGAACCTGATTCATGATTGACTTCGGCATCGACAAGTTGGCGATCATCGGCGCTGTGGCGCTGATCGTGATCGGCCCTGAGCGTTTGCCCAAGGTCGCGCGCACCGTGGGCGTCTTGCTGGGCAAAGCACAACGCTATGTCTCGCAGGTTCAAAGCGAGGTCAACCGCTCGATCGAGCTGGAAGAACTCAAGAAAATGAAGTCGGGCCTGGAAGACGCTGCGCGCAACGTCGAGGCCGAGGTCGGCAACCAGTGGCAAGACGCCACCAGTGGCCTGACCGACAGCAGCAACAGCGCGCACACCAGCTACGCTGACACGGGCAGCACGCCCTACTACGGCAACTTCCATGAGCCCAAGCGCAAAAACTGGCGACTCAAGCGAGGCGCAACGCCGCTCTGGTACAAGCAGAAAAACGGCGTTCGCCGTCACGTCCAATCGGGGGCAGCCCGCGTGGCGCGCTTTCGACCAGGCGGCACGCAACAGCACGGTTAACCAACGACACACGTGAGCGATCCCACCCCCAGCCCAGACGAGCTGCAAGGCTCTGAGCAGCCTTTTGTTTCCCACCTCATCGAACTGCGTGACCGGCTGATCCGAGCGGTCATGGCCATTGGTGTGGTGTTCATCGTGCTGGCGATCTACCCGTCGCCAGCGGTGATCTACGACTGGCTGGCCCAACCCCTGATCGAGCACCTACCCAAGGGCGCCACGCTCATCGCCACCAATCCGATTTCACCGTTCATGGTGCCGATCAAGGTGACCATGCTGGCCGCCTTCATGCTGGCCTTGCCCGTGGTGCTCTACCAAGTCTGGGCCTTTGTGGCGCCGGGCTTGTATTCGCACGAGAAGATGCTGGTGATGCCCTTGATCATCTCCAGCACCGTGCTGTTCTTCGCGGGCGTGGCGTTTTGCTACTACTTCGTGTTCGGGCAGGTGTTTGCCTTCATCCAAAGCTTCGCGCCCAAGAGCATCACGGCCGCCCCTGACATCGAGGCCTACCTCAGCTTTGTGCTCAACATGTTCCTGGCCTTTGGCGCGGCCTTTGAAGTGCCTGTCGTGCTGGTGATCCTGGCACGCATGGGCATCGTGTCGGTCGACAAGCTCAAAGAATTCCGCAGCTACTTCATCGTGATCGCTTTTGTGATTGCCGCGGTGATCACGCCACCGGATGTCGTGTCACAGCTGTCACTGGCGATCCCGATGTGCTTGCTCTACGAAGTGGGCATCTGGTCCGCACAGCTCTTTGTGAAGCACACGCAGGCACCGCCTGAAGGCGAAGAAACCAAGTGACAAAGGGCGGGCGAGCTCACTGCTCGCCACCCTGGTTGGGCGCCACTTGCGCCTTCGGTCGCTTGGCCACCACCACCGACAAACTCACCACCTCACCGCCGCGCTGCGCGCGCACCGCGACGGCCTCCCCGGGCTTGAGGGCCGCCACCGCATTGAGCAACTGCGCTGTGTTGGCCACCTTCGTGGCCCCCACCTGCAAGACCACGTCACCGGGACGCATGCCGGCTTGGGCCGCCGGGCCCTCGTGCAACACGCCGGTGATCAAGACGCCGTCTTTCATGGGCAGGTTCAGGGTCTCGGCCATCTCGGGCGTGAGGTCGCGCGGCTCGACGCCAATCCAGCCGCGGGTGACCGAGCCATCACGTATCAGCGTGTCCATCACTTGACGGGCCGTGGACACGGGGATGGCAAAGCCAATGCCCATGCTGCCCCCTGAGCGCGAGTAGATCGCGCTGTTGATGCCGACCAGGTTGCCGCCCTCATCGACCAAAGCGCCCCCCGAATTGCCGGGGTTGATGGCTGCATCGGTCTGGATGAAATTCTCGAACGTGTTGATGCCCAGCTTGTTGCGCCCCAGCGCACTCACGATGCCAGCCGTGACAGTTTGGCCCACGCCAAAGGGGTTGCCAATGGCCAGCACCGCGTCGCCCACTTGAAGGCTGTCAGAGCTGCCGAAGGTGATGGCGGGCAGGCGATCCAGGTCGATCTTGAGCACGGCCAGGTCGGTGTCAGGGTCAGAGCCAATGACCTTGGCCGAGCCCTTTCGCCCATCGCTCAGCATGACCTCGATGTCGTCCATCCGGTCAATGACATGGTTGTTGGTCAGCACATAGCCTTCGGGTGACACGATCACGCCCGAACCCACGCCCGACTGGGGCTGATTGCCTTGCTCACCAAAAAAGTAGCGAAACCACGGGTCTGTGCGGTGCGGGTTGCGCGCCACCGAGTTGCTGGTGACCACACTGACCACCGTCGGGGCCGCACGCTTGGCCGCCTCGCGGAAGCTGCCTGGGGTGACCACCTGCCCACGCACGCCGTTGCCGATGGGCGGTGCCACGGCCACGGTGGGGCCAGGCAAAGTGGCTCGCCAGGGCACCGCTTGGATCCACTGAGGCTTGAACGTCGAGACCACAAACAGGGCCGCAACCAGCACAGTCACGGTCTGAGAGAAAATCAACCAGATATTGCGCATGTACGTCACAAACCGGAAAGGGACTGCCGTGATCGACAGAGAAGCTTTGCACCGACACCTGCAGGACCTGCTGGAAGCGGCTCGTTTCAAGGATTATGGGCCGAACGGTTTGCAAGTGGAGGGCAAGCCCCAGATCCACAAGGTGGTCACCGGCGTGACAGCGAGTTTGGCGTTGATCGAGGCTGCCATTGCCGAAGGGGCAGATGCCATCTTGGTACACCACGGCCTGTTCTGGCGTGGCCAGGATGGACGCCTGACGGGCTGGATGAAGCAACGCGTGGCCAAGCTGCTGGCGCACGACATCAACTTGCTGGCCTACCACCTGCCGCTGGACGCACACCCCAGGCTGGGCAACAACGCCCAATGGGGGCAGCGACTGGGTTTGGTGGCGGATGCGCGCTTCGGTGAACAAGACTTGGGCTACATCGGTTCCGCCCCCGAGCCATGGACCGCCGCAGAGTTGGAACGCCGCGTGAGCCAGTCCATGAACCGCGTGCCCGTGTTGGTTCCGGGCGATGGACGCGAGATCAAACGGGTGGCGTGGTGCAGTGGTGGCGCTCAAAGCCACTTCGAGGCCGCCATTGCCGCCGGTGCGGACGCCTTCCTCACCGGCGAAATCTCGGAGCCGCAGGCGCACTACGCCCGCGAAATGGGTGTGGCCTACCTAGCTTGCGGCCACCATGCCAGTGAGCGCTACGGCGTGCAAGCGGTGGGCGTGCACCTGGCCGAGCAGTTCGGCTTGGCGCACACCTTCATCGACATCGACAACCCGGCCTGAGTGGCCGATCTGCTCACTGGGCCAAGGCCTGGCCCAGCTCGGCGAAACTGCGCGAATGCAGATCTGGCTCGATGGCCGTTTGCAGCGCCCGCTCCAGACGAGCCGCTGAGAACAAGCCTCGCAAGGTGGTGACGCCTTGTTTGGTCTGCGTGACCAGCAGGTAGCGCAGACCGTTTTCGTGCAGCGTGGCAGCCACGTCACCCAGGCGCGCGGTACGCACCGCAGAGAGCTCGACGACGTCCCATTGGTTGACCGGCACCATCACATCGGCCAGCGTGAGCTCTTTGTGGGGCACATGTTGAGCGGTGGCGCGCACGACGGGGCGCTCGCCCTGGATGTGCTCGGCGGTGACCATGCCCACCAAGACACCATCGACGTCCGATACAAACACCATCCGCACCCCGGCACGCACCATCAGTTGCACCGTGGCATCGAGCCCATCGCGGTGGCTGGCAACCACGCAGGCGCTGTGGTGCAGGTCGGTGAGCAGGGCCAAGGCAGGATCGCCCGGTTGCGCACTGCGCTGAACCTTGGGCAAGCTGGGTGGCGCCGTGAGGCTGGCAAGTGGAAGGGCTTTGAAACGCTGACTGAGGGGCATGATCGACTCCTTTTGAAGATCTGACACTCTCTGGCGGCCCGGTTGGTCGCCTGGGCACGGAGAGCGCATGACACATCCCGTCACAACATTAAGCCCGCTCGCCTATGTGAAGTCGTGTGAAGAGGCATGCCCTTGCCGACAGTGGTGTGATTCAGCGCACACAGACAAGAAAAAAGCCGCACAAGGCGGCTTTCAAACAAGGGGCGCCCGCGCTCGCTTCACAAACGCACCGGGATGCCACGCTGGGCCATCAAGGCCTTGGCCTGGCCCACGGTGTACTCACCGTAGTGGAAGATGCTGGCCGCCAGCACCGCATCGGCACCGCCCTGCTGCACGCCATCGGCCAGGTGATCGAGGTTGCCCACACCGCCCGAGGCAATGACGGGCACGCCCACCGCATCGCTGACCGAGCGGGTCAACTGCAGGTCAAAGCCCGACTTGGTGCCGTCTTTGTCCATGCTGGTCAGCAAGATCTCGCCGGCGCCATGTTCGGCCATTTGTGTGGCCCAGGCCACGGCATCCATGCCCGTGTTCTTGCGGCCACCATGGCTGTAGACGTCCCAGCCCGGTCCGCGTGCGATCAGGTCGTCGCCCTGACGGCGCTTGGCATCAATGGCGACCACGATGCACTGCGAGCCGTAGCGCTCAGACGCGTCGCGGATGACCTGCGGGTTGGCGATCGCCGCCGAGTTGAAGCTGACCTTGTCGGCGCCAGCGTTCAACAGACGGCGCACATCCGCCACCTCGCGCACGCCGCCACCCACCGTCAAGGGGATGAAGACCTGTGAAGCCACGGCTTCGATGATGTGCAGGATCAGGTCGCGGCCGTCGCTGGTGGCGGTGATGTCAAGGAAGGTGAGTTCGTCGGCGCCCTGGTCGTTGTAGCGCGCGGCGATCTCGACCGGGTCACCGGCATCGCGCAGCTCCAGGAAGTTCACGCCTTTGACGACGCGCCCACCGGTCACGTCCAAGCAAGGAATGATGCGTTTGGCCAGCACGTCAGACGCCGCCGTTGAGCTCGTCGGCGCGCTTTTGCGCGGCTGCGAAATCAAGGTCGCCCGAGTAAATGGCGCGGCCGCAGATCACGCCCTCAACGCCGTCAGACTCGACCGCGCAGAGCGCTTCGATGTTGGCGATGTTGGACAGGCCGCCAGACGCGATGACGGGGATGGTCAAGGCCTGGGCCAGCTTGACGGTGGCTTCGATGTTGACGCCCGAGAGCATGCCGTCACGGCCGATGTCGGTGTAGATCACGCCTTCGACGCCGTAGTCCTCGAACTTCTTGGCCAGGTCAATGACCTCGTGCCCAGACAGCTTGCTCCAGCCATCAGTGGCCACCTTGCCGTCCTTGGCGTCCAGGCCCACGATGATGTGGCCGCCAAAGGCGCTGCACGCATCACGCAAGAAACCGGGGTTCTTGACGGCCGCGGTGCCGATGATGACGTAGCTCAGACCGCCATCGAGGTAGCGCTCGATGGTGTCAAGGTCACGGATGCCACCGCCCAATTGCACAGGGATCTCTTCGCCCACTTCTTTGAGGATGGCCTTGATGGCCGCCTCATTGACAGGTTTGCCAGCGAACGCTCCATTAAGGTCCACCAGGTGCAGGCGTCGAGCGCCTGCGTCCAGCCATCGCCGGGCCATGGCAGCCGGGTCCTCGCCGAAGGTGGTGGAGTCGTTCATGTCGCCTTGTTTCAGGCGCACGCATTTGCCGTCTTTCAGGTCAATGGCGGGAATCAACAGCATGGCTGTGGTGCGGAAGTGTGAGGAAATCGATGAACAGCTGGGACTCAGATGCAGCTGGCTTGGAGGGCCGGCAACCTCAGGGTTTCCAGAGCAGGAAATTGCGATAAAGCGCCAAACCGTGTTCAGCGCTTTTTTCAGGGTGAAACTGCGTGGCGAAAATATTATCCCGAGCCACGGCGCAGGTAAAGCGCACGCCGTAATCTGTTTCGCCAGCGCTGTGGACCGCATTATCCACGCGCGCATGGTAGCTGTGGACGAAATAGAAATAGCTGTCGTCGGGGATGCCGGCCCACACAGGGTGAGGCTGACCGCCCCAGATGCCCGGGTGGCGTGGCTGGCTGACACGGTTCCAGCCCATTTGCGGCACCTTGTAGCGGCTGCCGTCGGGCTGCATCAAGCCATCCAAACGAAACTTGACGACTTGGCCCGGAATCAGCCCAAGGCCAGGGGTGTCTTGCTCTTCAGAATGATCGAGCAGCATCTGCATGCCCACGCACACGCCCATCAGCGGCTTGTTGGCCGCAGCATCAAGCACGGCGCCCAGCAGGCCACCGCCATGGGCTTCGCGCAATTCGCGCATGCAGTCGCGCATGGCACCCTGCCCTGGCAGCACCACGCGCTCAGCAGCGTGGACCACATCGGGGTCGTTGGTCACCACGACCTGGAGGTTCAGGTCTTTGGCCGCGTGCTCAACGGCCTGCGACACCGATCGCAGGTTGCCCATGCCGTAGTCGATGACGGCAACGGTAGAAACTTGGCTCATGGCAGGTTCAGGCAGCAATCCAGGCGTGCGTCACAGCGAGCCCTTGGTCGACGGGATGACGCCGACCATGCGGGGGTCGCGCTCCAAGGCCGCACGCAAAGCGCGTGCAAAGGCTTTGAAAACGGTTTCGCACTGGTGGTGTGCGTTGACGCCCTTGAGGTTGTCGATGTGCAGGGTCACGCCAGCGTGGTTGACGAAGCCTTGGAAGAATTCGTAGGTCAGCTGGGTGTCAAAAGCACCGATGGCACCCGAGGTGAAGGGGATGTGCATCTCCAGACCTGGGCGGCCAGAGAAGTCGATCACGACGCGGGACAAGGCCTCGTCCAAGGGGACGTAAGCATGGCCGTAGCGGCGGATGCCCTTTTTGTCGCCCACAGCCTT
>CANCFV010000025.1 GCA_947377275.1 Burkholderiales bacterium
GCCCAAACGGGCAGCAGCGACGGCAGCATCAGCAAATGCGACCGCGCGCTGGGCACCTTGGCGGTGGCCGAGCCGCAAAACGAAATCATCGCCCGCCTGACGCAGTACAAGCTGGGCTCGCCCTCCACGATGCTGCGCATGATCGCGCAAGAGTCCGGCTGCTTCCATGTGGTTGAACGCGGCGTGGCCATGCAAAACATCCAGCAAGAACGCGCCCTGGCAGCCGATGGCATGCTGCACGAAGACGCCAACGTGGGCGGCGGCCAGCTGCAAGCGGCCGACTTTGTGCTGACGCCCTCGGTGCAGTTCTCAGACGACACGGGCGGCATGGGCGCGGCCGTGGGTGGCTTGCTCGGCCGCTTGCCAGGCGTGCTGGGCTCTTTGGGCGGACTGGCCGGTGGCCTGACGTTCAAAGAAGCCGAAACCACCTTATTGCTGGCCGACGTGCGCTCGGGCATCCAGGTGGCCAGCGCCGAAGGTCAAGCCAAGAAGATGGACTTCAGCGTGGGCGGTTGGGGCTGGGGTGGCATGGGATGGGCGGCTGCCGGCGGCTACTCCAAAACACCCGAAGGCAAACTGATCGCGGCCAGCTTGCTGGACAACTTCAACCGCATCGTGGCCACCATCCGCAACAAGCCCAGCCTGGTCCAAAACACATCGAAAGCCTCGCGCGTGAACGCGGCCGCCTCCACCAAAGCCACCCAGCCCATTGGCCGCGTGGCGCGGTTGGCACCACCTGCAGCCGGTCCCAGCAGCAATGGCCTGTTGCCATCGGGCTTGATCGGCAACTTCGCCGGCTCGTTTGAGGGGCAAGACGAGGGCAACTTCAGCGCCGTCGTCGGCGCCAACGGCGTGGTCTCGGGCAGCGGTTACTCGAACAAGTACAACGTGGCCTTCGTGGTCTCTGGCTTGGTCAGCGCCACCGGCGATGTGCAAATGACCGGCTCGGGCAAAGCCGGCTCGGCCACCTTCGTGGGGCAGATCGACCAAGGCAGCGGCGGCGTGATCGGCCAATGGCGTTGGGTGTCGGGCCCTGGCAAAGGCACGCCGGGCGGCAGCTTCCAAGGTCAGCGCGAGTGAGGCTGGGGGCTCAAAGGCCCCCGCCCCATGAGCCCGCCTTAGCCCGATCAGACCCATCAATACGTCTTGTAAGGCAAGAACTTGCCCGACATGACGATGCTGACACGGTCGCCCATGGGGTTGGGCTCGCGCTGCAGGTCCATCTTGAAGTCAATGGCGCTCATGATGCCGTCGCCGAATTCTTCGTGGATCAGCGCTTTGAAGGTGGTGCCGTACACGCTGATCAGCTCATAGAAGCGGTAGATCAGCGGGTCGGTGGGCACGCTGGTTGGCAGGCTGCCTTTGTAAGGCACCTCTTGCAACCACAGCATCGCTTCTTCGGGCAGGTCAAACACCTTGCCCAAGATGGCGGCCTGCTCGGCCGTGAGCGTCATCTGGCCCAGGCAAGCGGCCGTGACCCACTCTTTGCTCAGGCCCACTTGGGTGGCCACGTCGGCCCATTTGATGCCCTTCTTGACCTTGGCTTGGATGATGAGGTCGGTGACGTCTTCGCGGTTCATGGTGTGCTCCTTCAGCGTGGATGCGGGTGATGAGGGGATGGTCAGGGGGGAGTGAGTGTCCGCCTCAGCGAAGGCAGCGCTCGGCCTCGGTGATAGCGACGTCGTTGATGCTTGCCTCGCGGCGGGCCATGAAGCCGTGGGCGTCGAAGGTCCAGTTCTCGTTTCCATAGGCGCGGAACCACTGGCCTGCGTCGTCGTGGTACTCGTACTCAAAGCACACGGCGATCTTGTCGTCGGTGAAGGCAAACAGGCGCTTCTTGAGCTTGTACTGGTGTTCCTTGGCCCACTTGCGCTCCAGGAAAGCCACGATGGCTTCACGGCCTTGCAAGAACTCGCTGCGGTTGCGCCACCACGAGTCGGGCGTGTAGGCCAGCGAACAGCGCACGGGGTCTTTGCTGTTCCAGGCGTCTTCGGCCATCTGCACCTTCAAGCGCGCGGTCTCTTCGGTGAAAGGCGGCAGCGGCGGGCGGCTGGTGGGGGTTGTGCTCATGGGGGTCTCAGCGGGTGAAGGGTTCAGGCGGCCAGGCCGGGGCGAACCTCGGGGGGTGTCATGGGTGCGCGGCCATGGCTCAGGTCTTTGGCGCGGCTCACCAAAAAGTCGACCAAGTGGTTGCGCAAGGCATAGAACTGCGGCTCGTGGTGCAGGCCAGCCCGCTGACGGTCACGCGGCAAGGTGTTGACCACGATCTCGGCGATGCGTGCGCGCGGGCCGTTGCCCATCAGCAAGATCTTGTCGGCCAACAAGATGGCCTCGTCCACATCGTGCGTGATCATGAACACCGTCTGCTTGGTCTGTGCGCAAATGCGCAGCAGCTCGTCTTGGATGGTGCCGCGCGTGAGCGCATCGAGCGCACCAAAAGGCTCGTCGAGCAAGAGCATCTTGGGCTCGATGGCAAAGGCGCGGGCAATGCCCACACGTTGCTTCATGCCGCCCGACAGCTGCGAGGGCTTCTTGTCCAGCGCTGCACCCAAGCCCACCATCTGCACATAGGTTTCGACCTGCGCATTGACATCGGCGCGGCTTTTGGCGGGCCACTTCGAGCGCACCGCAAAGGCGATGTTTTCACGCACCGTGAGCCAGGGCATCAAGGCGTGACCCTGAAAGACCACACCGCGCTCCAGCCCCGGTGCGACCACCTCGCGGCCGTCCATGAACACATGCCCGGCGCTGGCGTGCTCCAAGCCCGCCAAGGCGTTGAGGATGGTGGTCTTGCCGCAACCCGAGTGCCCAATGATGCAGACGAACTCACCACGCTGAATGCGAAAGTGCACGCCCTCGAACACAGCCTCGGTGGCGCCTGGGTAGGTCTTGCCCAAGCCTTCGACTTGCAGGAAGGGGCGCCCGTCTGGCGTTGACTTTGAAGGATCAGTCTGCATAGCTCACCGCCTTTTGCAAGCGGGCAAAGGCCGCGTCCAAAATCATGCCCACCACGCCAATGCACAAGATCGCAAAGATCACGTCGGGCAGAGACAGGTTGTTCCACTCGTTCCAGACAAAGTAGCCGATGCCTGTGCCGCCCACCAGCATCTCGGCCGCCACGATCACCAGCCACGCAATGCCCATGCTGATGCGCATGCCCGTGACGATGGTGGGGGCCGCTGCGGGCAAGATCACTTCACGGGCTGTGCGCCAGGCCGAGACCTCCAGCGTGCGGGCCACGTTGAGCCACTCTTTGCGCACGTTGGCCACGCCAAAGGCGGTGTTGATCAGCATGGGCCAGATCGAGCAAATGAAGATCACGAAGATGCCCGAGATGGCCGAGTCCTTGATGGTGTAAAGCGCCAGCGGCATCCACGCCAAAGGCGAGATGGGCTTGAGCACCTGGATGAACGGGTCAACGGCCCGGTGCAGCAGCGGCGACATGCCAATGGCAAAGCCCAGCGGGATGGCCACCAGCGCGGCGATCAAGTAGCCCAAGGCGACGCGGCCCAGTGAATAAGCCACCTGGATGCCCACGCCCTTGTCGTTGGGGCCGTTGTCGTAGAACGGGTCGCTCAGGTGGTGCGCCACCACGCGCCCCATCTGCGCCAGCGTGGGGAAGCTCGACGCGCCACCGGGCTCGCCCGGCGCAGCCGCTGGGTCTTTGCCCATGAGCTTCATGTACTCGATCTGCTCGGCAGAAAGCTTGGGTGCTGCCACCTGCTTGGGCAGCGTCGCCAGGTACCAAATGCCCAGCAGCACCGCCAGGATCAAGGCCGAGAGCAGGGCCGCTCGGGCCCGCTCGCTGCGCCACCATGTTGACTGCACGTTCATGCGAAGGCCTCAGGTGCGCTTGATCGCAAAGCTGTTGATGTAAGGCTCGGGCTTCATGGGGTCGAACGCCTTGCCCATGACCTTGAAGCCTGGGTAGGCCGTGCCGGTGGGTGGCGTCTCACCCAAGGCCTTCATGTGCTTCTTGGCATCGGTCAGCAAGAAGACCTTCTCGGCCAGTTGCTGGTAGTTGACCTCGCCCTTCACATAGCCCCAGCGCTTCATCTGCGTGAGCATCCACACCGCCATCGATTGCCACGGGATGGGGTTGAAGTCGGCGCGGTCAGGCACGTTGCGCACATTGCCCAGGCCGTCGGCGAACTTGCCGGTCAGCACCTGGGTCAGCACGGCTTCGGGCTGGTTGAGGTATTCCTTGGGCGCAATCACCTTGGCGATCAGCTCACGGTTCTTGGCCTGGCGGGCCATGGCGGCCGAGGTCAGCACCGCGCGGTACAGGGCCGCGAAGGTGTTGGGGTTTTGTTCGATGAACTCGCCGCTGGTGCCAAAGGCGCAGCAAGGGTGGCCATCCCAAATGTCTTTGGTGAGGATGTGGATGAAGCCCACTTCGTCATAGACGGCGCGCTGGTTGAAGGGGTCGGGGCCGAGGTAGCCGTCGATGTTGCCGGCGCGCAGGTTGGCTACCATCTCGGGCGGCGGCACCACGCGGATCTGGATGTCCTTGTCGGGGTCCAGGCCCGCCTCCGCCACGTAGTAGCGCAGCAAGAAGTTGTGCATCGAATACTCAAAGGGCACCGCGAACTTGAAGCCCTTCCAGTCTTTGGGGTCGCGCTTGTCTTTGTGCTTGAGGGCCAGCGTGATCGCTTGTCCATTGGTGTTCTGGATGGTGGCCACGTGCATGGGCTTGGCCACCGAGCCCAGCCCCATGCTGATCGACAAAGGCATGGGCGACAAGAAATGCGTGGCGTCGTATTCCTTGTTGATCATCTTGTCTCGGATCAGGGCCCAGCCGGCCGTCTTGACCACGCTCACGTCCAGCCCCTGCTTTTTGTAAAAGCCCAAGGGGTGCGCCATGATCAAGGGGGTGGCGCAGGTGATGGGGATGAAGCCGATCTTGAGCTGCTTCTTTTCCAGCGGCGCCGACTCTTCGGCCATGGCCTGCAGGCTGGCCGTGGGCAACACGCTGCCGATGGCCGCCATGGCCGTGCCCTTGCCCACCGCGCGCAAGAAGCGGCGACGCACCTCGTCTTGCGGGAACAGGGCTTTGACCAAGCTGGCCTGGATGAACTCGCGCGAATAGGCCTCGAAGTCGGCGCTCTCGCTGCGCTGCACCAGCGTCTGCACGGCGGCGTCACGTCCGGCCTGGGCGGCCAGCGCGGCGTCGTGCTCTTCGGGGGCGTGGTCTTGCCCGCAGGCACAGCCCAGGCGCAAAGGGCGATCGGGGTCGAAGGGGTTGAAGTAGCGGCTCATCGGTGGCTCCAGCACAGGCGATGAGCCACTGTAGGCAGCGGACGGCGCGGGCGCCATCGCGGAATTTGGGTTTCGCTTGTAGGGCTGGCCCCACAAGCCACCCTGCACGCAGTGGGGTCAGACCTGAACGAGCTGCTGCCGCACGGCGTACAGCGCCAGCTCCACGTCGTTGCGGGTGCCGGTTTTCTCGAGGACGCGTGCGCGGTAGGTGGACACGGTGTTGGACGACAAGCTCAGTGCCTGCGCGATCTGGCCCACCGACTGCCCTTGCGCCAGCAGGCGAAACACCTGGTGCTCGCGCTGTGACAGGGCCTCGTGGCCGGGCTTGTCGCGCAGCTCGTGCAAGGCGCCCGCCATGGCCTCGGCCACACTGGCCGTGAGGTAAACGCCGCCGGCCGCGGCCTTTCGGATGGCGGCCGTGAGCTCGTCCGGGTCCACCGTTTTATTCAGGTAGCTGGAGGCACCCGCACGCAGGCAACGCACGGCAAATTGTTTGTCGGGATAGGTGCTGAGCATGAGCACCGCCAGGCGCGGGAACTCGCCCTTGAGCTGGCGCAACACATCGATGCCATCGCGTCCGGGCAAGGCGATGTCCAGCAAGACCACGTCCAGCCCCGTGCCCCCTTCGGCCATCAAGGCGCGCACGGCTTGCACCGCTTCGTGCGCGTCGGCGGCCTCGCCCACCACCTGCACCCCGGCCACGTCAGAGAGCAACTGGCGCAGGCCTCGGCGCACCACCAGGTGGTCATCGACCAGCAAGATGCGGGTCGCGGCGGGCATCGCCAAGGGCGCCGTTGCGTGCGCCGTATGTGACATCAGGCGGCACCGCGTTGCAGCAGGCGGCTTTGCGCACCGGCTTGGTACAGCGGCATGCTCAAGATCAGCTGCGTGCCTTGGCCAGGTTGGCTGTCCACGTGCAGCCAGCCGCCGAAGTGGCTGGCACGCTCGCGCATGCCCAACATGCCCCAGGCGTCGGGCCGATCAAAGGCGCTGGGCGGCGCGCCGCGGCCGTTGTCTTTCACGCGCAAGGTGATGTCCGAGGGGGTGGCGCAGATGCGCACGTCCAACTCGGTGGCGCGTGCGTGGCGGGCCACGTTGCTCAGCATCTCTTGGAAGATGCGGAACACCGCGGTGGCGAGCGGGCCATCTGGGGCCTGCAAGCCCGGGGCGATGTCGATCGCCCACTGGCAGGCAAGCTCGCTGGTGTCGGCAAAGTCACGCACCTGCCACTCCAGCGTGGCCCACAGGCCTTGGTGGTCCAAGATGGCGGGGCGCAGGTCGGTGATGAGCCGGCCCACGTTGTCCACAGCCTGGTCGATCAGGCCGCGCATGTCTTGGCATTTGCAGCGCAAGGCGGGCTCTGCGATCAGCCGCTTTTCAAGCCAGCTCACCTCCATCTTGAGGCCCACCAGCAGGCTGCCAAATTCGTCGTGGATCTCGCGAGCGATGCGCGTGCGCTCGGCCTCGCGCACCTGTTCGATGTGGGTTTGCAGATCGCGCAACTGCGTTAACGCTTGGGTGAGGTCGGCGGTGCGCTCGGAAACGCGCTGCTCCAGCAGGTCACGCGCCTCTCGCAAAGCATCCTGCTGGCGTTTGCGCTCGCTGATGTCGACAAAGGTGACGACCGCACCCAGCACCTCTTCGCCATCCAAAATGGGGTAAGACGAGTACTCGGCGGCAAACGGGCGGCCATCGCGGCGCCACAGCGCCTCGGTGTCGATGCGGCACGACACACCGGCGCGGAAGGCGTTGTAGATCGGGCATTGGCCGACCGGGTAGGCGCGCCCGTCGGCGTGCGTGTGGTGCGCCAGCTCGTGCATGTTGAGCCCCAGCACCTCTTCGGGCTCATAGCCCAGCATGCGGGCACCGGCACGGTTGATGAAGGTGCACCGCCCGTCCATGTCGATGCCATAAACGCCCTCGCCGGTCGATTCGAGCAGCAAGCCCAGGCGGTCACGCCAGACGGCGGCTGCGCGAGAGTGCGAGGCGTCGCGCTGGGGCGACTCCTCGGCAAAGGCGGCGAATGGGGTAGGCACCGGGATGGACATGGTGCCAACACAGGTGCAAGCCGCGTGCCACCGGGCCACATGCAAACCCGCGGCAAAACCACTGCACGCGCTGGAGCGCCCTCAGGCGGCGAAAGCCTGCTTCAAAGCCTGTGCAAGATCGGCGTGGGCCTGGGCGGCTTCGGGCAGAAAGCGCCCCATGTTGATGAAGTCGTGGATCACCCCAGGCCAGACCTTGACCGTGGCCGGCACGCCCGCATCGCGCAGGGCCTGGGCGTACTGGTGGCCCTCGTCGGTCAAGGGGTCGCATTGGGCCAGGCAGATCCAGGCGGGCGCCAAGTCAGCGTGGTCAGGCGCGTGCAGCGGTTCGCGATGCCAGGCGTGGTCCAACTGGCCGCCACGGGCGTTTTGTTCGAACCAGGCCATCAGCTCGGCACTCAACAAGGTGTTGCGCGAAAACGTTTTGTACGACTCGGTGTGGCTGCGCGTTTGCACCGAGGGGTAGAACAAAGCCTGCAGGGCCAGCTTGATGCCGGCGTCGCGGGCCAGCAAGGCCGTGGTGGCAGCCAAGGTGCCACCGGCGCTGTCGCCACCCACCGCGATGCGGCTGGGGTCCAGGCCCAGGCTGGCGCCATTTGCCACCAGCCACTGCAAAGCGGCCCAGCTGTCTTGCAAGCCGGCGGGGTATTTGTGTTCAGGCGCCAAGCGGTAGTCGATGGCCACCACCGCGGCCCCGCTTTGCAGCGCCAGCTGACGGCACATCGACTCGCAGGTCTCGATGCTGCCGATCACGAAGCCGCCACCGTGCAGGTACAGCAGCACGGGCAGGCCGGCGCCGGTGGTGGGCGCCCACAGACGGGCGCGGAGGTCGCCGGCCGGGCCCGGGATCTGGAAGTTCTCGACGCGGGGCAAGGCCACGTGCGGCACCTCCATCGAACCCACGGCGGCGCGGTAGGCCGCACGGGCCTGCTCCAGGGGCAACTGGTAGACCGGCGGGAAGCCCGCGCGCTTGACGTTGTCCAGCAAAGCCTGGGTCAGGGCCGAAAAGGGTGAGCTCATGGGGTCTGGTCTCCGTGTGGGTGATCTGAGTGCCGGTGATCTGAAAACGAGCGATGAATGCAAAGGCTCAAGGTGCGGTGATGCGGATTTCCAGCTGCTCGGACTGTTCGTCGTCCAGCTCGCGGGTGGACAGGGTGCCGCTGCGCTGCTGTTCGCTGCGGCCGCCGCTGCGCGCCACCACCACCCATTGTCCCAAAGGCAAAGACAGCGTGCTGGCCAGCTCGCTGCGGCGGGTCTGGCCATCGGGGTCGACACGGCCCAGCAGTCGCCCGCCCGGGCTGGCGCTTTGGCGAGACTGGGCTTCGAGCTCCACGACCACCGGGGCGCGACCACCCGGCCAGCGAGGGCTCACGCTCAGGCCTTGTCCCAGGTCGATCCAGACGGTTTGGGGCGCGGCCTGGCCGCCTTGGTAGGCACCTTGAGTGGCGCCGTTGCCCACGTGACCGCCACTGCTGGGGCCATAGCCACCCAGGCTGCCACCGCCCCCCACCGGCCCGGCCCACTGCCACACCGTCAAGGGCTGGCTGGTGCCGACGTACAAGCGGGCACGTCCGCCATTGAGCACCTGCACCTGCTGGGTGCTGTCCTGGCGGGACTCGGTTTGCACGGTGCCGGCTTGCAGCGTGCCCGTGGCCCACACGCCACGGGTGTCCACCGTGACCTGGCCCTGGCGCAAGCCTGTGCTGCGCTCTTGCTGGCTGCGCTCGCCAGAGGTGCGCCACTCGACCAGCAAATTGCGCGCTGGCAGGGCCTCGTCGCGGCCGGCGGCATGCACCACTTGGGGCCACGCGAAGACCCCCGCCACCACCCCGGTGCACAAAGCGTGCAACAAGACCGGGGCACGCCGCTTATTCCACGGGTCGAAAAAAAGTGATTGCGCCATGCTCAAGTCCATGACCTCAAGGTCGATAAGTGATGAATCTGCCACAGACTGTGTGCCACCTGACACATGGCTGGAGCAGGGTGTTTGGTTCCCAATCGAGATGGAGGCTGTCACACATGCAGCTCGAAGCACTTTTCAAACAACCCCAGGCCCTGCCTGCCGTGCCCAAGATCGTCCACGAACTGATCGACAGTTTCAACAGCGATGATGTCTCGATTGACGACATCGCCAAGAAACTGGCGGCAGATCCTGTGTTGTCTGCACGCTTGCTGCGCCTGGCCAACTCAGCCTACTACCATGTCTCGCGCAGCGTTGGCACCGTCAATGACGCCCTGACCATGCTGGGCTTTGTCACGGTGCGCACGCTGGTGATCAGCTCGGGCCTGACCGGCGGCTACAAGTCGATGCCGGGCATGGACCTCAAGCAGTTCTGGCGCTACAGCCTGCACACGGCTGCGGTGGCGGGCTGGCTGGCCAAGAAGGCGGGCGTCAATGCAGACCAAGCCTTCACCGTGGGCCTGATGCACGGCATCGGTCAGCTGGTGATGCACGCCGGCATGCCCGAACAGATGCTGGCCCTGGACAAACTGGCCTCGCCGCTGGACGCCCGCCGCATCGACATGGAACGCACCTCGTTCGGCTACAGCTTCGCCACCGTCGGTGGCGAGTTGGCCAAACAGTGGCGCTTCCCGCTGACGTTTGTGGACACGATCAAGCATTTCCCTGATCCGTTGGCCCATGAGCCCTTTGACGCGGTCTCGGGCGTGATCCACTTGGCCGCCTGGCGCAGCCGTGGCGAGCACAACGGCCTGACACCCGAAGAGCTCGAATCCACCCTGCCCAGGGACGTGTGCGTCAAGCTGGGCCTCAAACCCGACGAGCTGCTCAAGGACATGCCCCCGATCAGCGAACTGGCCGACGGACTGGACGCCCTGCTCGGCTGAGCCTTTTGAGCCCGGGGCCCACGAGCCCCATGGCCATGGCACCGCTGGCGATCAGATCGCCAGCGGGTCCACATCGACCGCCCAACGGATCAAACCGTTGCGGCGGTTTTTTTGCGCCAGCGCCAGCCAGATGGGCTGCGCCGCCACCAACAGGCGTTGCAAGGCGGCGCGTTGGCTGGCCTCGATCATGAGCTGAGCGCGCTCCACATTGGCCACGCGCTGCACCGGCGTGGGCACCGGCGGGTACAAGCTGACCAGCCCGGTGGCGTCGGCCAGGTGCTGCACGGCTTGCGCGGCTTCGAGTAAGAAGGCTTGTGCGGCTTCTTGCGTTTTGCCCTCGGCGCGCAGCATGGCGAGGCTGGCGTACGGCGGCAGACCGGCCATCGCGCGCTCTTTGAGCTGCTGCGCGGCAAAGTCAGCGTAGTCGTAGCGGCGCAGCGCGTCGTAGAGCGGGTGAACAGGGTGGTGGGTCTGCACCCACATCTCGCTGCCCGCCGCCACGCCGGCATCGCGACCGGCCCGGCCTGCGGCCTGCAGCAGCAGCGCAAACTGCCGCTCGGCCGCGCGGAAGTCGCTGGCGAACAAGGCCGCGTCCGGGTTGACGGCAGCCACCAAAGTGATGCGCCGGAAGTCGTGTCCCTTGGCCACCATTTGCGTGCCCACCAGCACATCGACCTCACCCGCATGCACGCTGGCCAGTTGCGCCTCCAGCGCGCCTTTGTGCTTGGTGACGTCGGCATCGATGCGGCCCACGCGGGCGCCGGGCAAGGCCTCGGCCAGTTGCTCTTCCAGGCGCTCGGTGCCCCGACCCACCGATGAAATGTCGGTGTTGCCGCAGTCGGGGCAGGCGCGCGGCACGCGCTCTGACAGGCCGCAGTGGTGACAACGCAAAGTGCGGTCGACTTTGTGGAATACCCGCCAGGCGCTGCAATGCGGGCAGCCGCTCTTCCAGCCACAGTCGCTGCAATGCAGCACGGGCGCATAGCCACGACGGTTGAGCAGCACCAGGCTTTGCTCGCCGCGCTCGACGCGCTGGGTGATGGCCTGCAACAGTTCGCGCGCCAAGGGCGGCGGCTCCTGGCCGTGGGCCCCACGCGGTGCCCGCGACAGGTCAACCACCTTGACCTGCGGCATGGCCCCGTCGCCCACGCGCGCTGGCATGTCCAGGCGCACGTAGCGGCCCACGCCGCCCTCGCTGACGGGCAAGGCGTTGTACCAGCTCTCCAAGCTGGGCGTGGCCGAGCCCAGGATCACAGGCACCTTTTCCAGGCGCGCGCGGTACACGGCCAGGTCGCGCGCCGAGTAGCGGGCGCCGTCTTGCTGCTTGTAGCTGGGGTCGTGTTCTTCGTCGACCACGATCAGGCCCAGACGCGGCAAGGGCGTGAACACCGACAAGCGTGTGCCCAGCACCACGTCGGCATGCCCACCTTGCGCCATGAGCCAGTTGCGCAGGCGCTGTGCGGGCGTCAAACCGCTGTGCAGCGACACGATCCGGCGGCCCGCGAAGCGCTCGGCCACGCGGGCCTCCAACTGCGGTGTCAGGTTGATCTCAGGCACCATCATCAGCACCTGCTGACCCGCGTCCATGGCACGCTGGGCCTGGCGCAGGTAGACCTCGGTCTTGCCGCTGCCGGTGCTGCCCCACAGCAAGAAGGGCTTGTCGCATCCTTGCTGGCTGTCGGCCATGGCGGCGATCTGCGCCAAGGCCTGGCTTTGTTGTTCGGTCAGCTCGGGCAAGCGAGGCGGCTCGGCGTCGAGCGCGGCGCCTTCGTCGGTGCTGCGCGCGTCGCCACCGAGCGTCTTGTCGCGGCGCTTGATGCGACGCGCCCACTGCACCGCGTCAAGCTGGCGCAACTCAGGCGGCAACACCATCAAGGCCATCTCGCCCAAGCTGCGCTGGTAATAGCTGGCGGCGAACTGCACCAGTTGGCGCCACGCTGCCGACAGCGGTGGCAAGCCATCGAGCACCTCGGTCACGGCCTTGAGCTGGCTGGCATCAAAGGCCTGTGCCTCGTCCCCCACGGCTTCTTCACTGCCGCGCCACACCACCCCCGTGACCACGCGCTTGCCCAAAGGCACGCGCACCAAATCGCCAGCCACCAAGGGCCGATCGCACAGGTAGTCCAGTGGGCCCCACAAGCCACTGTGCTGGGGCGCATCGACCACCACACCCACACGGTGCAGGGCCTGAGCGGCGTCGAACATGAAAACGTGTCTCCTTTTTTCTGACAAGGTGCCCAAAATGCGGCGCAGGCGCCCGATTGTGCTAGGCAGAACCCTTATCCCCCGGGGCTGTGGATAACTTTGTGGGAAAGCTTTGCAAACGCGCGCTAACTGCTTGTCAGCACTCAGGATGCGACAGATTGCCACAAGATGAGGCACTCGCTCACGCTCTATATGAATCAACAACTTAGCGCTTTTTGGCGGGCGTATCACCTTTGCAAGCACGGCGCCCCAACGCAGTGCGCCATGGGTCCGGATTGTGGGGATAAGTGCGTTGCGCTCGTTCGGCAACGAGGGTTTCCCCTAGTTGCTCATTGTCTGACACGGCTTGTCAGCCAACCGTGAACTGTTTCACGAAAACCGTTGGATTGTTTCACACGGGTGCATGGGTCGGGTCAACGCACGAGCACTTGCCGCAACCTCTCAAGGTGCCTGCGCACAAAGCTGCGCTAAGTGCTTGATTTTGCGTCCTCCACAAGCTGTGCTGTGCCTGTGGATAACTTTGTGGGAAACCTATGCACAGGCGACTGGTCAGCATCCGATTTGGGGATTTCCCTTGTTCTGCCCCAAGATGCAGCACATCGAAAAAGTTCATATGAATCAAACACTTGCCACACAAACGCTGGGCGGGAGAGGCAGGGGGCACCGTCTCTGTTCAAGGGCACGCCGCTCGCCCTTTTTTGGGGATAAGTCTGAGGCGTTATCATAAAAATAGGCGTGGATCGCACAGAGCGGTGCCGAGAATATGTGATAAGCCGCAACGCCCGGTACAGCGCCAAACCACGGTCAGCACACCAGAACCCCCGCGAAACGCACAGGGGGCTGGCAAACACCCGTTTGAAGCGGGTATGCTTGGGCCTGCGCCCAGGGCAGGTCGCCTCTTGACGTGTGAATGGGTGCGCTTTTCACATAACCCATCATTTTCTGAGAGACATCCATGAGCTTCTCGATCGAATCCAAACTCGGCGACCTGCTGGACAACGACACCACCAAGGCCATCTTGGAAAAGCACCTGCCCGGCATCTCGACCCACCCCCAAATCGCCATGGGCAAGGGCTTCGCCCTGTCGATGGTGGCCAAGTTCTCCGGTGGCCTGATCACCGACGACCTGCTGGCCAAGGTGAACACCGACCTGGCTGCGCTGTGATCGCTTGACCGCGATGTCGCCCGCACCAGCGGGTGACGCCCAAAGAAAAGCCGCTCCTCGGAGCGGCTTTTTCATGTCCGAGCCACTGATCCAGTGGCCGGTCAAACTCACTGCCACGTTTCAGTGGGCTGGCTGCAATCGGGCGCAGACGGATTCACATCACAGCGCACGCGCTTGATGATCTTGAGCCCCTTCTTGTCGTAGAAGCCCTTTTCGGCCATGTCGATGCGGCCGTCGCGCATCAAGGTGATGTAGCGCTCGGCATCGGCGCCGCTGGGGTCCATCCAGTACTTGGCCGGGATGGTGGCGTCGGCACGGCGGGTCAGCTCGATCACGCTCTCGTAACGGCTCAGCCAGACTTCGCGCGATTTTTGGCCATAGCCCTCAGGGAAGCGGTCGCGCTTGAAGATCATCTGGTAGGTCAAGATGGTCATCGGGAAGCGGTGCACTGCGCCCTTGGTGCCCAAGCCCTTTTGCAGCTCCAGCGGCTTGTAGGCAATGGCCGGGGCCATGATGACGTCGACGTTGCCATTGTTGAACATGGTGCCAAAGTTGGTCACGTCGGCCACCACAGGGCGCGCGCCCACGCGCTGGATGAGCTGGGCCTGGGCCTTGTCGTGGTCAAAGGCGGCCACTCGCTTGCCCGATGCAGCTTCGAGGTTGCTGATCTGGCGGTCGTTCACGAAGGCATATGCAGCCCCCAAGGGCACGATGCCACCGACCTCGTAGGCGCCTTGCACCATCAACGGTGCGGCCTTGGGCGACGAAAACGTCTGGATGACCTTGCGCACCACTTCGTAGCTCGCCGCCATGTCGAGCTTGCCGTTGTGGACGACGGTCGAGGCGCCGACCGAGTCGATCGCTGCGGTCAGGCTGTTGAAAGCGCGCGTGCGCAAGGCCGTGGCCATCACGGCGTCGCACTGGCCGGTGCGGAAGTCTTCGACGGCGACGTGCTCGTCGATGTAGGCCTTGAGCTCAAGGTCGCCGCCGTACTTTTGCATCTCGATGGCGTAGTCCTTGGCGGCATTGAAGCCATCGCCACTGGTGCCCAAGATGTCGAACACACACACTTTTTGTTTGGCCGCCATCACGGGGCTGCACACGATCAAAGCCGCCACGGCGGCGCACTGCCAAGTCTTCTTCACTGTCTGTCTCCGCACTTGTTTGCACCCTCATCAAGGGGACGAGGTCGGGCGATTGTGGGGCCGATCAGCGCCCGCCTGCAACCCGATGTTTCACGCACATGCGTGGCATGCCGCTCACAGCGTCCCTTGGCATTGGGGCGCACCGCAGGCACAGCGCAGGCGGCCAGCGTGGTGTGTGGCACCGTAGCGCACGGTGATCTCTTGGCCTGCAGCGATGTCATCAAGGGCGTAGAACGCGACGCGGCCCTGCTGTACCTTGAGCACTGCGTTGGGGTTGCACGCGTGGTTGGTGAAGCGCAAGGGGTCGCTGGACGAGGTCGCGTCAACGGCCCGTTTGTCTGAGATGGCGACCATGAAGATGCGCCCGGTGAGGCGCTCGGCTTCGCGGGCACGGGCGCGGGCCTGTTTCATGTCGACGAACTCGCCACGGACCTCGCCGATCTTGGCGCGCGCGGGGATGGGCTCGGCCGCGAAAGCGCCTTGCCCATCGATGGGGCTGGGGCCCACGCTCACCTTGAACTTTTGCGGATCAGCGATGCGGCGCGCCACGGCCTGGTCACCGGACTGCTCACCGGCTGGCACAGGCTCAGCGGCGGTGGGGGCATCGGCCAGCGTGGGGGCTATGAGGGGGCGCAGCGTGGGCATGAGCAGCAGGCAAACGCCTCAAGCGGGCAACAGGCCATCGGCCTTGAGCAAGGATTCCAGGCATTGGTCCTGGATGCCATAGAAGGCCTTGATGTCGTCGATCTGCTTGAGCACCGTTTGCGCCGACGTGGGCTGCTTGCGCTTGACCGCCAAGATCATCTTGTTCTTGTTGGTGTGCTCTAGTGAGATGAACTCGAACACCTGCGTGTCGTAGCCGGCCGCCTCAAGCAGCATGGCGCGCAGGCCGTCGGTCAGCATCTCGGCCTGCTGGCCCAGGTGAATGCCGTGCTGCAAGATGGGCTTGAGCGGGTGTGGGCTGAGCAGCTGTGGCCTGATTTGCTTGTGGCAGCAGGGCGAGCACATGATGATCTCGGCACCGGCGCGGATGCCCAGGTGGATGGCGTAGTCGGTGGCCACGTCACAGGCGTGCAGCGCGATCATCACGTTGAGCGCGGCTGGGTGGTAGTCGCGCACATCGCCCTGCTCGTAGCCCATGCCTTGCAGGTGCAGCTTGTCGATGACGCGCTGGCAGAGCTTGACCAGGTCGTCGCGCAGCTCAACGCCGGTGACGTGGGCATCGCGCTGCAAAGTCTCACGCAACCAATCGTGGATGGCAAAGGTCAAATAGCCTTTGCCCGAGCCAAAGTCGACCACATGCAATGCATGCTGGTCTTGCAGGCCAGAACGCTCGAGGGCGTGCGAGAACACCTCGACGAACTTGTTGATCTGCTTCCATTTGCGCGACATGGCCGGAACCAGTTGGCCATTGGCATCGGTCACGCCCAGCTCGTGCAAGAAGGGGCGCGACAGGCTCAAGAAGCGGTGTTTGTCTCGGTTGTGGCCCGCGGCCGCATCGACAGGCTTGCCATGTGGCGATGCGATGGCGAGCGCGGTGGCCGTGTCGCCTTGGGGCTCGGCCTTGGCGTTCGATGGCTTGCCCACACGCAGGCTGGCCTTGCCCTTTTTGCTCATGGCCAACTGCACCTCTTCGGTGGGCGTGTGCAGGTGCACGTTGCGGAACGCGCCTGCGGCCATCCAGGCCATGAGCAAGCCCAGGCCGTCGGCCAAGGGCCAATTTTTGGTGATGTCGCGGGTGGGGTAGCGCAACAGCACGCTCAGGTGCGGCTCGTCGCGCAGGCTGATGGCGCGCACGATGATGCGCTGCACATCGGGGCCTTGCGCATCGATCAGCTCTTGTCCACCTTGGTAATGGACCAGCACGAGCTTGAGCAAGCGGCCAGCCTCGATGGCTTCGCGCAACAAGCGCTCAAAGCGCGACAAGGCCGCAGCGTTGCCCTCGGGGGGCGGTGTCGCTGCGGCGGACGCCACAAGCGCGTTCATGGGCGACGCGGTGGGCGCTTGCCCTGGCCTTCACGCGGGGCGCGGTCGCCTTCGGGACGTGGGCCGCGAGGACCTTGGCCGGGGCCGTTGCGGGCGGCATCACGGGGGCCATTGCGGCCGTCACCGCGACCAGGGCCACGGCCCTCAGGGCGAGGACCATCGCCACGCACGCCCTCGGGACGGCGCGGACGCAGCGCGTCTTCTTTGGCGTCTTCGCGGGCCAAAGCCAAGAGGCCATCCAAGGCCTCAACGGGCAAGCCCTTGAGCGCGCAGAAGTTGGCCGTGGTCAGCTTGGTGGTCTCGAAATCACGCAGCAAAGCGGCGCGGTTGCGGCGCTGTTGGACTTCGAGCTCGAGCTTGGCGCCTTCAGCCTCGCGCTTGGCATTGACGGTGGTGCGGCGACGGGCCAGCTCATCCGTTGCCAGTTGGCGGTGCTCGTCGCTGAGCTCGCCCGCAGGCTGACCGTCCAGGTCAAAGCGCTGCTTGCCCTTGCTGACGGCCATCAAGTAAGACGTGGTACCGGTGTGGCGACGGAAGTAGGCCGACAGGGCCTGCTTGCTGAACACGCCAGGGGCGCGCTCTTGGATGTCGACCTGGATGCGCAGCTTGAAGGGCTTGGCTGGACCGGCGAACAGCGCAGGGAAGAACTCGGCCAGACGGGCGGCGGTGGCAGCGGGCGACTCGGTGGGCTTGGCCGCAGCGGCGGCTGTGGCAGGTGCTGCGTCAGCGTCGCCGGCGTCCACGGGGTCGGTGCCATCGGCTTGGGCCACGTCGGAGGCCTCCACGGCTTCAGGGGTGGCGGGCGCGCTGTCTGGCACGTGAGCGCTCGCGTGGTCTGGCGCCGCTTCAGGCGCTGAGGTGGGAGCAGCTTGTTCGGCAGGCGCCGGAGAGGTCGAGGACATGGGTCAATCGTTTGGAGACAGAACCCCCGATTGTCACCCCGACTGGGCTGTTGCGCAGCAAGAGATTGCGTTGGGCAACTCACAGAAAGGCAAACGGCACCACGAAGGTGCCGTTGCGAACTCACAGGCCCTTGGGCCTGAAGCGATCACTTCTTCTTGGCAGCGGCCTTCTTGGCGGCGGGCTTGGCAGCAGGCTTTGCTGCTGGCTTGGCGGCCTTCTTGTCTGCCTTTTTGTCAGCTGGCTTAGCGACAGGCTTGGCGGCCTTGGCAGCGGCCTTCTTGGCGGCGGCCTTGGGGTCCACGGCGGCCTTGAAGGTGGCGCCTGGGGTGAACTTGGGCAGCTTGGCGGCAGCGATCTTGATCTTGTCGCCGGTGCTGGGGTTCACGCCGTTGCGGGCAGCGCGTGCGTGCAGCTTGAACGAACCAAAGCCGGGGATGACCAAGCCGTCGCCCTTTTTCACCGTCGACACGACGGTGTCAAGCAAGGTGTCGAGGATGCGGCCAGCTTCGGCCTTGGTCAGGGAATGCTTGTCAGCCAGATGCTGGATCAGTTCGGTCTTGTTCATGAGGCGATGGTTGTTGGGTTGCACCCGCAAACGTCGGGCAGGGCCATTGTGCAGTAACTGCCGCCGTTTTTGCCAGCCCTGAAAGCCACCAAATGCTTGCATCGTGCGTGTTCATGGGGGCTCTGAGGCATTGGCGCATCGTTTGAGGTGGGTGACCCAATGCGGGCAGACCCTGATCAAGGCTTGCGCCAACTCAAAACGACAGCCGCGCTTCCAGCACCACGGTGCGGCCACGCGGGTCGAAATAGCGCTCGTCGTAGCCCACCATGTTGGCCTTGAGACCCCCGCCGGTGTTGATGGACAAGGGAGGTGGGGTGTCGAGCACATTGAGGACACCCACGTTGAGGAGCAAGCCGCCGCTGGCCTGCCAGGTGCTGAGCCAGTCCCACGTGAGGAAGGTGGGCACCTTCAAGCGCAGCTTGGCCGTGTCGCCCGTGGGCTGGCCTTGGGCATCGAGCGCCTGCACCGTTTGCTCGGCCTCTCGGTAGCCTGACTGGAAGGCCAACGTGAGCGTGTGCCACCACGCTCGCGTTGGCTGCAAGGTGGCCGACCAGCGGCCGCGCCAGCGCAAGGTGGCACCGCCGCCAGTGTCATTGGCCAAGGTGCTTTCACGCGGCCCGCCCGGATAAAGCTGCGAACTTTGGCTGACCAAGGCCGTGGCCATGAGCCGTGTGGACAGCGCACCCAAGGGCGTGGGGTGGCGTGTGGCCACGTCAAAGTCGATGCCGCTGCTGCGCAAGGTGCCCAGGTTGCGCGGCTGCTGCAGCAAGGCCGCATCGCCATTGGCGTTGGTGGTGAAGGCCTCAGTGTGGGCCAGCGGATCGGCGAACACGGTCGATTCGGGCAACACACCCACGCGCTGGCGGATGGCCACGGCCCAGGCATCCACGTCCAGGGTCAAGCCAGGCGCAGGCTCGATGCGCAAGCCCACGGAGGCGTGCACCGAGCGCTCGGGCGAGAGCTGCGGGTTGCCCTTGGCCACGATGGGGAAGTAGACGTCGGTGCCCAAAGTGCAGGTTTGGCCCTGTGCCGCCAAGGCGGCTTGCAAGGCCGCGTCGCAGCGGTGGTACTGCGTGTCGCCTTGGTTTTGCTGTGTGGCGGCGGCTTGTGCCAAGGCCGGTGCCTTGAAGCCGGTGCCCACGGATGCACGCCAGGTCACGGTGGGCGATGCGCGCCAGCGCGCGTGCGTTTGCCCGGTAAGCGCCGAGCCACCCAGGCTGTCGTGGTCGGCACGCAAGGCGGCACCCAGCTCCCAAGCGGGCGTCACGGGCGCTTGCCATTCGGTGAACAGGCCGATGCGGTGGCGCCGGACCAAAAAAGGCGTGCTGCCAAAGGTGTCGCCCACGCGAGCGAAGTAGGCATCGGGCGTGTCGGCGACTTCGCCGGTGGCGACGTTGGCGAGCCGGGCCTCGGCGAGCGCGCTGGTCATGCGCTTGAGCGACTCGCTCAGCACATCGGCCCCCACCGACCAGCGCAAGGGCCCGCCGTCGAGCTGCGCCACGTCGCGTGAAGCCAGGGCCTGCCATTGCCACAGCGTGGCGCGACTGCGCTGCCAGTCGCCGTCGTAGGCGATGTCGCGCAGGCTTTGCAAGGCCTGGGCCGATTGCTGGCTGGTGGGCAGCCAGGGCTTGTATTCGCCCGCCGCAATCAAGTCGTAGACCGCGGCGTTGGTGGTGACGCCTTTGACGCGTCCTTCAACGGTGTTGACAGAATGGCCCAAGCCAGTGGACCACTGCCAGCCTTGGTGGCGGCCGTCGAAGCGCAAGGCCAGGTCAATCAAGGTGGACGTGTCGGTGGTGACGCGCGGGCCCAGGCCTTCCAGACGCAGGTTGCCGTAGGCCAGGCCCCCGTAGTCGTTGAAGCTTTGGCCTTGCAGGCCGTTGCTGGCGTCTGGCGTAACAGACCAATAGCCAAAGGCGGTGGCGGCCGGCGCCTGCTGCACGGTGCTGCGGCTGCGCGAGAGCAGCACATCGAACTGCCATTGCTGGCCCGGTGCAACCTGCCGGGTGTAGCTGGCCATGGTGTGCTGGTCGTCGCGCTGGGGCACCAGGTCGGCCTGCGCGGCGTAGTCGTACCAACAGGCTTGGTCAACGGCCACTTGGCCTGAAGGGCACTGGCCATTGGCCGCGAGGTAGGGGTTGTACAAACCGCCGCCGTCCACCGCGAAGTTGGCGGGGTTGCTAACGGTGCTCAGGCCATTGATCAGGCGGTAGCGCTGGCCACCCTCGGTGAAATCGATCTGGCCCGATTTGGCAAAACTGCGGTCAGCCGCGCGCAGGGCCGAGCGCCGAGCCGCACCGGCGCTCAGGGTGAGGTTGTGGCCGTCTTGGTCGACATCGCCCAGGCCCTTGAAGGCGCTTATGCGCCACTCGCGGCCGCCGCCACGGGGCAGCGTCAAGCTCAACGTGCCTTCGCTGACGTCGGTGCCGCGGCGGGCAATGACGTTGATGACGCCCCCGATGGCATCGGCTCCGTAGACCGCCGAAGCGCCGGTGCTGAGCAGCTCGATGCGGTCGATCGCGGCCAGCGGCAGGGTGTTGAGGTCAACGCCGTTCATGGCCCCCAGCAGGGTCTGGCCCGCAAACGAGACCACACGGTGGCCATTGAGCAGCACCAGCGTGTAGGCCTCGCCCAGGTCGTGGATGGACACGCCCGCAAAGCCCTGGGTTTCAGGCCCCACGGCCGTGGCCTGGCGCGTGACACCTTGCACCATGGGCAGGTTCTGTAGCAGCTCGGTGGTGCTGCGCGCGCCGCTGCGTTCGATGTCCGCGCGGGTGAGCCCGGTCAAGGGCAAGGCGCTGTCGGTGCTGACGCGTGGCAAGGCACTGCCGGTGACGCGCACTTCGGGCAGGGACTGCAAGGGGGGCTGGGCCTGCGCATGGGCGGCCACAGGGCAGCACACAGCGGCAGCCCAAGCCACCGCCTTCAGCACCCTTGGGGGCTGGGGTCGGGTCATGGGCGGGGTCCTCGGGGAGGTGAGACGAAGCAAGGGCGGCAACCATGAGCGGTCAGGCTGCCGCCAAAAGACTCATCTCAATGCCCGACAGCTTTGTTGCCGAGCTTTTCTTGGAGGTCGCCAGGCATGCGGGGAGGCACAGGTGGGCGGGGGTTTGGCGCGGGAAACTGGCGATCCTGACCTGGACTGACCGATGCGCCTTTGGCCTCTTCCAAAGGCTTATTGGCATTGCGCACGCCCGCTGCGACCTCGGCCGATGGGGCAGACGCTTTGGCGGCAACGGCCTTGGGGGACTTGGCCTTGGCGGGTGGCTCAGCGTGGCTCATGCCCATCGCCAGCAGGCCCAAGATGGCGGCGATCAGCGCGCGGGTGGGGACAAGGGAAGCTTTCATGCGGTGACTCCTGTGTGTAGGTGGTGTGGACGCGGTGTTGGGTGGCGCCCCCTTGAAGTAAACGCGTTTTGCCTGACGAAAGCGACGGGGCCTTGCACATGGTTACATTTTGCTGCTACCAAGTCGCCCCGCAGGAGCCCGGGCCAACTCGGCCAAAAAGTCCACGCACGGCTGGCGAAGCTGTTGGCTGAGGAGCCCATTGGCCTCGAGCGCCCGCTTGACCCACTGGGCCTGCTCTCGGGCCGGGCCTGACCGGCCTTGCTGCAAAAGGCAGCGCCCGTAGCGCGCACGCGTGAGGGCCAGGCGGGGATTCACCGGGCTGCTCGCGCTCATCAAGGCCAAGGCCTCCTCGAAGTAAGGCAAGGCTTGATCGCATCGGTCCAAGGCGCTGTACAGCCGCCCCACCTGCTCGGTGGCCGCGAAGCGCGCCGACAGATACTGCTCTGCCGCTGGCGTTTTGTGCATGGCACGGTACTGCGCGAGCACGGTGGCTTGGGCTTGCGCGGCATCACCTCGAGCGATGAGCACGGCGGCCTCGGCCGTGCTGAGGTAGTGCTTGTAGGAGCCGAACTCAGACTCACGCTCGTCTTGCGAGCCTCGGGCCTTGGACAGCAAGGTCCAGGCATGTTCAAGCTCACCTTCGGCCAAGGCCACGCCGGCCTGGGCCTCGGCCAGGTAGGCCAAGCTGGGGTGATCGAGCGGCAGGGTGCGGCGCAAGCGGGTCTGGGCCTGGTGAAGCAAGCGCCTGGCCTCATCGTATTGGGCGGTGTCTTGCAGGTACCAGGCCATTTGCGCCTCCGGGATGCCATCGTCGGTCATCTGCTGGCGAACGCCTTCAGACAAAGCCAAGGCGCGGCGCAGGTGGGGCTGGGCATCGGCCAGTCGACCGTCGTACAGAGCCGCCTCGCCTTGCGCGGACTCGATCCAAAACACCGTGCGAGGGTCAAGCTCGGCCTCGCGGGCACGCAGTGCTTTGGCGGCGTGTTCAATGTGGTCATGGCCCTCGGCACTGTTGCTGCGCAAGACCATGAGGCGGCCCATTTGCAACTCGATCACCAGGGTATTGGTGTGATCGGGCCCCAAAGCCTGGCCCATGGTGCGCCACGCTTGGGTGAACTGCTCGGCCGCCTGGGTCAAGCGACGCTGGGACCACAGGCCATAGGCCAAAAGGTAGCGGTCGCGCGCCAAACGCACCGACTTGGGTCCCCACAGGGTGGCGCGCAAAGCCAAGGCCTCTTGGTAGCAGGCGTAGGCATCGTCTGACTGGTTCTGCACGGTGAGCACATCACCCCGGGCCACCAGCGCCTCGGCCAGCGCTTCGCTGCGCGGGGCCACCTGGCGCAACACCGCCACCGCCTGGTCGACCTCGGCCAACGCGTCTTTCAAACGCCGAGCCAAAAGCCACACCCCCGCCTGCTTGATGCGCAAACTGTGGCACGCCAGCACCTGCGGCGCAGCGCCCCGGCACAAAGCCAGCCCTTGGTCCAGGCTGCGCTGCACACCAGTGGTGTCGCCGCGCTGGTCCTGGCTTTCGGCCAGGTCGCGCCAGGCCTGCGCCTGCTCGGCCAGCGGCGCGCCCATGGCCTGCAGTTGCTTGACACGGTCTTGGCGCACGGCAATGGCCGCGTCGCCAATTGACAGGTTGTGCAACAAGCCGCCCAGTACCCCCTGCAGGTCGGCGCGCACAGCAGGCTGGTCTTGCAATTCGGTGGACAAGGCCTGCGCGCTGTGGGCCAGCAGCTGCTCCACCGTTTGCTGGCGCTTGAGCAAAGCATCGGGCTGCTCGACGTCGCCGTTCTCGAACAGGCCGATCAAGAAGTCTTTGATGGCGTTGGCTTTGGCGGCCTCGTGGCGGGCGGCCTGGGCTTGCCACAGCGCCAGGCCCAGGCCCACGCTCAGCGCGGTCACCACGGCGGCCACGGCCGTCAAGGCCCAGGCGTGGCGCTGCACGTACTTGCGGGTGCGGTACCAGCGGCTGTCGGGTTGAGCGGCAATCGGCTCATGGACCAGGTGGTGCCTGATGTCTTGCGCAAAGGCCTCGGCGGTGGCGTAGCGGCGCTGCGGCTGCTTTTGCAGGGCCGTGGCCACGATGACATCGAGGTCGCCGCGCAAAGCCTGGTGCAAGCGGCGCGGGTTGCTGCCAAAGGCCTCGGCCAAGTCACCCATGGTGACCGGGGCCACGTGGTGGGTCTGCACATCGGCTTCGAGCCAGACCTGGCTGGGTCGGCGCGGGTCGGTGGCCAAAATGGCCTCTTCCAAGGCACCACGGGTGCCCCGGGGCAGGCGGTAAGGGCGCTGACCGGTGAGCAGCTCAAACAGAATCACGCCCAAGGCATAGACGTCGCTGGCGGTGGTCAAGGGCGAGCCGGCGATTTGCTCGGGCGCAGCGTAGTCGGGCGTGAGCACGTGGCCGTGGTGCTGCGTGAGCTCGGTGGACGAGGCCGCGCCCGTGCCATCGCCCTGCAGCAGCTTGGCAATGCCAAAGTCCAGCAGCTTGACCTCGCCTTGCGCGTTGACCAGGATGTTGCCGGGCTTGAGGTCGCGGTGCAGCACCAGTTGCGTGTGCGCATGCTGCACGGCCGAGAGCACTTGCAAGAAGAGCTTGAGGCGGTCGCGCAGACCCAGGCGGTGGCTTTCGCAGTGGGCCAGCAAGGTCTGGCCTTCGATGTATTCGAGCGCCAAAAAGGGCAGGCCTTGGGGCGTCACGCCCACGTCGTACAGGCGCGCGATGTGCGGGTGGGCCAGCCCGGCGAGGATGTCGCGCTCGCGTTTGAGGCGCTCGGCCAGTGCGGCTTGCCCTGGCCCGGCGTGTGGCACCTTCAGCGCCACGCGGCGCCGCAACTGGCCGTCGTGGCGCTCGGCCAACCAGACCACGCTCATGCCGCCTTGGCCCAGCTCGCGCAGCAGGCGGTAGGGGCCCAGCAGGTCACCCGCGAAAAAGCCCAGTTGTTCGGCACCGCCGCCTGAGGTGGGCGCCTGAGCATCGTCGCCCTGGGGCAACAGAGCAGGCACATCGCTCAAGGCCGGGCCTTGCGCCATGAAGCCATCGGCATCCAGCGCTTCGCGCTCGGCCACGAGCTGCTGCAAAGCGGCCAGCGTGTCGCCATCGACCTCTTGCAGGGTCGACAGCCATTGCGTGCGCTCAGACGGGGGCAGGTCCAGGGCCTTGTCCAGCAAAGGCATCAGGCGCGGCCACAGGCCCAGGGGGATGCGCGGCGCCATGCGGTGTGTGCCTCAGCCTTGCTGCAAGGCGCTGTAGAGGAAGCTGCGCGCGCGCTCCCAATCGCGCTCCACCGTGCGGGTGCTGATGTCCAGCGCCTGGGCGATCTCGCTGTTGTCCAGGCCCACGAAGTAGCGCATCTCCACCACCTGCACCAGGCGCGGATCGACCTCGCCCAAGGCTTGCAAAGCCTCGTGCACCAGTAGCACCTCGGCCTCACCCGTGGGCAGGGCGTGCGCGGCGGCCGTGTCCAAGGTGACAAAGGCCTGGTCGCCCCCACGGCGCTGCGCTTGCTGCTCGCGCGCCAGGTCGACCACCACCGAGCGCATCACCTTGGCCGAATAGGCCAGGAAGTGCTTGCGGTCGTTGAGCGCCAACGCGTCTTGCTTGAGCAGGCGCAGATAGCACTCGTGCACCAAGGCCGTGGTGTCGAGCAGCAGGCGCTGGTCGGTTTGGCGCATGCGGCTGGCGGCGATGCGGCGCAGCTCGGGGTAGAGCATGGCGAACAGGCGGTCGAGGGCCTGGGCCTCCCCTTGTTGGGCGGCGGCCAGCAGTTGGGTGACTTCTCCGACGTGGCCCATGGGTGTGGTGCGCCTGCGTGTGTATGTGCGTGGTCAGGGGTGGCCGTGTGAGCGGCAGGTGTCCCAAATTCTAGGGGCTGATCTCGCCCCCGCGTTCAACGCGTGGCGACCCAGGCATCGCCCTCGCGCACGGCGGCACCGGCCCGCAACAGTTGCTCGCCCATGGCGACGGCAATGGCCTCGGGCGGCATGGGGTAGTGGGCGCGCATGGCGGCATTGCGGCTCAGGCTGGCTTCGACCAAGGCGGTGAGCTCGGCTTGCGTCATGCGGCGGGCTTCGAGCAGCTTGAAAGCCAGCAGCACCTTGAGCGCGTTGTCGGTGTTGCGGCGCGGCTCTTCGCTGAGCCAGTCGATGCGCGAGCGGGCCACTTGCAAGGCCGCGTCCACCGTCTGAAAAGGCTTGCCATGGCCCGGGATGACCCAGTGCGGCTGCAGCTGGGCGATGAGGTCGAGCGTGTCACGTTGTTGCGCAAAGCCAGGGATGCCCGCCAGCTCCGGGAAGATCACGCCAAAGCCTTTTTCCCACAGCGCATCGGCCGAGATCAGGGTGCCCAGGCGCTCGCACCACAGCATGACCATGGCGTGGTCGTGGCCCGGTGCGGGCAGCACGAGCCAGTCTTCGTCGGCCATGTGCAAGGTATCGTGCGGCGCAAACACATGGTCGTACGTGAAGCGTGGGCACTGCTGGCTGGTGTGGCGGTAGCTCAGGCGCTCTTCGTCCCAGGTGTCGACCAGTTCGCGCTCACCCGGCGGGATCCACACGGCGCAAGCATGGCGCGCTTGCAGGGCGGCATTGCCACCGGCGTGGTCAGAGTGCAGATGGGTGTTGACGATGCGCACCAAGGGGGCATCGCCACGGGCCTGGTCGATCAGGCGCAGGGTGTCGTCCACATCGGTCACATAGGCGGTGTCGACCACGGTGGCGCCTTCGGCCCCCAGCATGACGACGTTGTTGGACGAAAGCCAGCCGCGTTCCAGCACCTTGATCTTGTCGTGAGCCCACATGCCTTGACCACCTCGCACCGTGTGGTGGTGCGCTGCCTGATGGTATGCGAGGCCTGTGGGCGTCGCGCCATGGCCCCAGGGTTTGACCAAAGATGACAGGTTTTGCGTCCGCTTTTCCATGTCACGTTGAAAGTGAAATGGGGAAAGATGGACACAAGGGATCGCTCGGGCTGTGGCGACCCTCCAACGTGCCCTCAGAAAGACCAAGATGCACGCACCAACGACGTACAACACGGCCCATCCAGACACCGACCGTGCAGGCCTCTCAGAGGCCCGCCGCACAAGGCTGGGCGAGTTCTTCAAGTACCACGGGCTCTGGGCCCCTGGGGTGCGCCTGTTCAGGCGCATCACATTCCGCAGCAAAGCGCTGATCCTGTCCTTTGTGTTCATGTTGCCGATCGCGCTGCTGTCGTGGCAGTACTTTGGCGACAAGGCCGATGCCATCGACTTCGTGGCGCGCGAACGCCATGGGGTTGTGGCCATGCAGGACTTTGCCCAGGTGCTGCATGGGGTGATCCAGACGCGCAACGCCACGCGGGCCATGGCCGCAGGCTTTGACGCCAAAGCCGCCTACGCCAGCGCACGCCAACACACCGACAAGGCCTTGGCCCAGATGGCGGCCCACACACAAAGTGGCGGCGACCCGCTCGGTGTGAGCGGCCCACTGGCCAATCTGCAGAAAGCTTGGAGCCAAACCGCTTCGAGCGTGCAAGGCCTGGACGCCCAGGGCCGCACTGTGTATGGCCCTGTGGCACAGGCTGCGGTGGCACTGCTGCAGCGCATCGGTGACGACTCTGGGCTGGTGCTCGACCCCGACATCGACAGCTTTTATCTGGTCAACGCCTTGGTGCTGACCTTGCCGCAAACGCTGGACGACCTGGGACAGCTCTGGGGTTGGGGCACCTATGCCATTGCCAAAAATGGCATCGGCGCAGACCATGTCAAGCGCTGGAACGTGTGGGACGCCAACGTCGAAACAGGCGTGCAGGAAACGCGGCGCTACTTTGACCGCGCCATCCAAGGCAACCCCAGCCTCAAGGCCCGCTTGAACACCCAAGGTCTCGACGCTGCCATGGCCTTGCGGGCACAGGCCGCCGAGGCCGTGTTTGGCAATGCCACAGTGCCCGCCACCACCTACTTCATGCAGGGCCAGGAAGCCGTGGCGCAACTCGCGGGGGTCTTCACGCAGACCTTGCCGGTGTTGGACGAATTGCTGCAAGCGCGCGAGACCAAGCTGCGTTGGGCCCGCGACTTCACGGCATTGGTGCTGGTGCTGAGCTTGATGGCGGTGATCTACCTGTTCTTGTCGTTCCGCAAAGTGCTCGAAGGGGGCTTGCGCGAGGTGGCCTTCCACATCGACGCCATGCGCGACGGCAACCTCACCACGCGCCCCCGCGCTTGGGGCGGCGACGAAGCCGCCACCTTGATGCACACCTTGGTCGACATGCAAACGGCTTTGCGGCGCATCGTCAGCGAGGTGCGGCAAGCCTCAGACCAGATCGTGCACGCCAGCGGCGAGATCGCCAGTGGCTCGGTCGACCTGTCTGCGCGCACCGAGGCTTCGGCAGCCAACTTGCAGCAATCGGCGCACACCATGGGCCACATCGCCCAGACGGTCGACAACACCGCAGGCGTGGCCGGCCAGGCCTCGACACTGGCCTCGGCCAACGCGCAACTCGCCGAGCGGGGCGGGCACATCATGACCACCATGGTGGACACGATGGAGGGGATCCAGGAGTCGTCGCGCAAGATCAGCGACATCATTGGGGCCATCGACGGCATCGCCTTCCAGACCAACATCCTGGCGCTCAATGCGGCCGTGGAGGCGGCGCGCGCCGGTGAGTCTGGGCGGGGCTTTGCGGTGGTGGCCTCTGAGGTGCGGGCCTTGGCACAGCGCTCATCGGGTGCAGCGCGCGAGATCAAGGCTTTGATCACCGACAGCGTGACCCGCGTGGCCTCGGGCACCGACGTGGTCAAAAACGCTGGCCACACCATCGCCGAAATCGTCACCCAGGCACAACGGGTCAACGACATGCTCTCGCACATCGCCACCAGCGCGCGTGAGCAAGCCGATCAGGTCCAGCAAACCACCGAAGCCGTGTCCGCCATGGACACGGTGACGCAGCAAAACGCTGCGCTGGTTGAGCAAACAGCCGCGGCGGCCGCTTCACTCAAAGACCAGGCCTTGTCCTTGTCCGCCGGTGTCGCTGCGTTCAAGCTGGCCTGAGTCACTCAACAAGCCCACCTCATCGTCGCGCAAGGGCAGCCACAGGGTGACCGTGGTGCCCTCGCCCAAGGTGCTGTCGATCTGCATGTGGCCGCCCATCAGGTTCATCAGCTCCTTGACGATGCTCACGCCCAGGCCCGTGCCGGGGATGTTGCCGGACTTGTCGGCCCGAAAGAAGCGCTCGCCCACGCGCTGCAGGTGCTCGGTCGTCAAGCCCATGCCGTGATCGCGCACGGCCAGGCCCACGCGTGAGCCGCCATCGTCCGTGCGCTCGCGCCACAGACGCAGCACCACCTCGCCGCCATCGGGCGAGTATTTGTAGGCGTTCGACAAGATGTTGAGGATGGCCTGCTGCATCTTGTGGGTGTCCACGCGCACGCGCAAAGGCCCTTCGCTCAACACCAGCGTGGGCGGCTCGCGTCCTGCCGGTGGCTTGAAGTCGACCACCACGCTGCGGGCCACCTCGGCCAGGTCCTGGTCTTGCAAGCTGAAGTCTTGACCACGCCTGGCCTCGATGCGCGCCAAATCGAGCAGCTCGTTGAGGATCAACACCATCGACTGGCTGTGGCGGTAGATGCGCCCCAACAAGTCCTGCCTTTGTTCGGCCGGCATCTCGCGTTTGAGCATCAGCTCGGTGAAGCCAAAGATGCTGACCATGGGCGTGCGCAGCTCGTGCGCGGCCATCGACAAGAACTCGGACTTCATTTGATCCAGGTGGTGCTGCTGGGTCACGTCACACACATACAAAACCTCGCTGACCGACGCGGCCGCATTGCGCTGGCCATGCAGGGTCACCACACGCAGGCTGGGCGTGGTGCGCACGAGCGTTTGAGGCAAGGCCTCGCCCAGCGGCTCAAAGCACCCATCCAGCCCAGTGAAGACCGACCCAACGCAAGCCATTGCTTTGAGGCGGGCGTCCAGATCGTGACGGGTGTGGCCCAGCACCAAAGCGGCGTCCAGCCCAGTCAGCTGAAAGAAGGCCTGATTGGCGAACTGGACACGGCCCTCGCGGTTGAAGGTGACCAGGCCATCGGGACACAGCGCAAACAAGGCATTGAGCTGGTCGTTTTGCAAGGCCAGTTGCGCCTCGTGGCGCTGGAAATGGCGCATGCTGTCTTCGATCATCAAGGTCTGTTGCCGCAACAGCACCGAGGTCTCATTGAGCGAGGCATTGAGCTCTTGCACCTCGATGGGGCCTGGCTGAAAGGGCATTTGCTCGCCTCCGGCATTGGGCAAACGGTGCGCGAACTGACGGGCCCGGTTGAGCGCTTGCATCGGCCCCTTGAGGAACAGCGCCAGCAAGGCGGCACTCAGGCTCACAGCCAGCACGGCCACCACCACCGTGTTGCGCCAGATGCGCAGCCGCATGTCGTGCAAAGCCGCCACGCTGTACCGCACGCACACCCAAGCGATGAGCTCGTTGGCCAGCACAGGCTGCCAGGCCACGATGATCCCAGTGTCAGGGTCACTGAGCAATTGGGCTTGCGCGCCTGCAGGCATGGCCTGACGGACGGTGGGCGAATCAAACACCAAACGCGGCGGGCCACCGCCTTGCCGGGTGACGTGGCTGAGGCTGCGCCCGTCGGGCGTGAACACCTGCAGGCTTTGCACCTCGTCGAAATCACTGGTGTGCACGACCAGGGCTTCAAGCTGGTCGAGGCTGTCGGTCACGATGGCGTTGGCCCCGGCCACCGCGACGTTGCGAGCCAAGGCGCTGGCTTGGCTTTCAAAGCCATGCAGCGCCACGCGCGTTTGCTCAGAGGCCGTGTAGCCGCCCAGCAAGCCCAAGGCCAGCACCAGGCACGCCGACACCACCAGCGCCAGCTGCTGGTGCAAGCGCTGGGGCCAGGGCAAACCACGGCGGGCGGGCGGCTTCATAGGGCGCGCTTATTCCACGTAACGCTCAAGCTTGAACCGCGCCAAGGGTTGGTAGTCGCGCTGCTGGTCGGCGCGCACCGGGCGTGGCATGGGGATGTCTTGGTACGACTCTTTGAGCGCGGCTTCATTGGCCAAGCGCATGAAGGCCGTGGCCACGGCCTGCTGCACCGCCGCTGGCACACGAGGGTGAGCGCTCAAAGGGTGCGCGGCCACCCCGGGTGTCTCAAACAAGATGCGCAGGCCCTGCTCGACTTCATCGGGCTCGCGTTGGAGCGTGGCACGCAGCCCGCCGCTGGCCGCTGTCTTGCCCATCAAGGTCTGGCGATAGGCGTTGGTGTGCGTCTTGGCGTAAACGGCCGTGATGTCGATGTGATCGACCTCGGCCAGGTGGCTGCGGATCAAAAGCGAAGCCCCCAGGGCATTGGGTGCCGGGAAGGCCAGCGTTTTGCCTTGCAGCTCTTTCACGCTGCGGATCGGGTCGTCGCGCCGCACCACCAAGATCCCCGTCAAGGGCGTGGCATCGCGCACCAAGGGCACATAGCCTTGCGCCTTGTGGGCCATCAGCTGGTGGTAGGGGTTGAGGTAGGCAAAGTCGGGCTGCCCGGCTTGCAGATCGGCCTCGAAAGTCGGGATGTCTTTGGCGACCTTGAGCTTGAGCGTCGCGCCGCTCTCTTGGGCCAAGCGGGCCAAAATGGGCGACCACACGCGGCTGATGTCCACCGCCTGGAACTGCGGCACCACCGACAAGGTGTAGGTGGGCGCCTCGGCGTGGGCATTCAAGGCCAGCCAAGGCAGCGCGCACAGCCAGGCCAAGCGAAGGCGCCAACGCAGCCGCAAACCCAGACGTTCAAAAGGCGATGAGCCAGAGCCAATCGACATGGTGCGCTCCTTGGAGAGAGATCACCTTGATTGTCGGCAGACACGGGCACCAAGAGCAGCGGGCCTTCGTCACAGGGAGCGAAGGCCCGCGCACAACTGCGCACTTTCATGCGCGTTTTTTCATTTCGCCAGCTTCAGCCGTGGCGAATCAGGTGGTCGAAGGCGCTCAAGGCGGCCTTGGCACCGTCGCCAGCGGCGATCACGATCTGCTTGAAAGGCACCGTGGTGGCGTCGCCAGCAGCGAACACACCGGGCACATTGGTGGCGCCCTTGGCGTCGATGATGATCTCGCCGTGCTTGCTCAGCTCGACCGTGCCACGCAAGAACTCGGTGTTGGGCACCAAACCGATCTGCACGAACACGCCTTCCAGCGGCAAGAGCGTCTCGGTGCCACTGACGCGGTCTTTCACGCGCAGGCCGTTGACCTTGCCTTCGGCGCCCGTGATCTCGGTGGTTTGCGCATTCACATGGATGCTCACGTTGGGCAGGCTCTTGAGCTTGTTGACCAGCACGGCATCGGCCTTGAGCTGGTCAGCGAACTCGACCAAGTCAACGTGGGCCACGATGCCGGCGAGGTCAATGGCCGCTTCCACGCCCGAGTTGCCACCACCGATCACGGCCGTGCGCTTGCCCTTGAACAGCGGGCCGTCGCAGTGCGGGCAGTAAGCCACACCTTTGTTCTTGTACTCGGCCTCGCCGGGCACGTTCACATTGCGCCAGCGCGCGCCGGTGCTCAAGATCACGGTCTTGGCCTTGAGGCTGCCACCGTTGGCCAGCTTCACCTCGATCAAGCCACCCGGCTGCGCCGCGGGCACGAGGCTGTCGGCGCGCTGCAGGTTCATGATGTCAACGTCGTAGGTGCGGGCGTGCGCTTCGAGTGCTGCAGCGAACTTGGGGCCGTCGGTCTCTAACACCGAGATGTAGTTCTCGATGCCCAGGGTGTCGTTGGTCTGGCCACCAAAACGCTCGGCCACGATGCCGGTGCGGATGCCCTTGCGAGCGGCGTACACGCCAGCTGCGGCACCGGCCGGGCCGCCGCCCACGATCAGCACGTCATAGGCTTCTTTGGCCGACAACTTGGCGGCATCCTTGGCTGCGGCATTGGTGTCGAGCTTGGCCACGATCTCTTCCACCGACATGCGGCCCGAGCCAAACACCTTGCCGTTCAAGAACACCATGGGCACGGCCATGATCTCGCGTTTTTCAACTTCTTCCTGGAAGGCGCCGCCCTCGATCACCACGGTCTTGACCTTGGGGTTGACGATGGCCATGAGCGAGAGCGCCTGCACCACGTCCGGGCAGTTGTGGCAGCTCAAGGACATGTAGACCTCAAACGCGTAATCACCGTCCAAGGCCTTGATGGACTCGATCACCTCGGGCTCGACCTTGGGTGGGTGGCCACCGGTCCACAGCAAGGCCAGCACCAGCGAGGTGAACTCGTGGCCCAGCGGCAGGCCGGCAAAACGCAAAGCCGTGTCGGTGCCCGCACGCTGCAGCGTGAACGAGGGCTTGCGGGCGTCTTGCCCGTCGGTGCGCAGGGTGATCTTGTCGCTGCGCAGGCTCTGGATGGTCTGCAGCAGCGAGAGGGTGTCCCGCGAGTTCTCATCATCGCTCAGGGAGGCCACCATCTCAAAGGGTTGGGTCACGCGCTCCAGGTAGGCTGCGAGTTGGGCTTTGAGGTTGTCGTCAAGCATGGTGTACGTCCTTCAATTCAAGCGATGGTGAGAGCCGGCCTCCCTTGATGTTGGGCAGGCCAGGGGCATCCCCGGCGGTCCTCTTGAGACCGCCGAGCATGTGTCAACGAGGTGGTGAGGGCTGGCCTCAACACGCGAGCTGACAAAACTTAGATCTTGCCGACCAGGTCCAGCGAAGGGGCCAAGGTCTTGGCGCCTTCCTTCCACTTGGCTGGGCAGACTTGAACGGGGTTGGCGGCGGTGTACTGCGCAGCCTTGAGCTTGCGCAGGGTCTCCGACACGTCACGGGCGATTTCGTTGCTGTGCACTTCGACGGTCTTGATGATGCCGTCGGGGTTGATCACGAAGGTGCCGCGCAGGGCCAGGCCTTCTTCTTCGATGTGCACGCCGAAAGCGCGGGTCAGTTTGTGGGTGGGGTCGCCCACCAGAGGGAACTTGGCCTTGCCCACGGCAGGCGACGTTTCGTGCCACACCTTGTGCGAGAAGTGCGTGTCGGTGGTGACGATGTAGACCTCGGCGCCAGCGGCTTGGAAGGCGGCGTAGTTGTCAGCAGCGTCTTCGATCTCGGTGGGGCAGTTGAAGGTGAAAGCGGCGGGCATGAAAATCAG
>CANCFV010000026.1 GCA_947377275.1 Burkholderiales bacterium
CGCCATTCTGGGCATGGACGAGCTGGCTCCTGAAGACAAGCAACTGGTGGCGCGCGCTCGTAAGATCCAGCGCTTCCTGTCGCAGCCTTTCCACGTGGCGGAAGTGTTCACCGGCGCGCCTGGCAAGTACGTTCCTCTGAAGGAAACCATCCGTGGTTTCAAGATGATCGTGGCTGGCGAGTGCGACAGCCTGCCAGAACAAGCGTTCTACATGGTTGGCACCATCGACGAAGCCTTCGAAAAAGCCAAGGCCATGCAATAAGACGGCGCGGCTCGGGCCTGACCCGGTGTTGCCGTGCTCGACATAGCTGGGCTATGTCTGTGCGCGGTGCCTGGGTTACGACCCGATCGCTTGCTTATTGCACCGCCGTGTTGCGTTGAATCATGCCCGACAGGGCGGTGTCCTTTGAAACTGTTTTGAAAGCTCGATATGTCCACCATTCACGTTGACGTTGTCTCCGCCGAAGAGTCGATCTTTTCGGGCGAAGCCACGCTGGTGTCCCTGCCGGGCGAGGTGGGTGAGCTTGGCATTCTGCCGCGCCACACACCCTTGATCACCCGCATCAAGCCGGGCGCCGTGCGCATCCGGCGCGCCGACAACAAAGAAGAAGAGTTCGTCTTTGTGGCCGGTGGCATTCTGGAAGTGCAGCCTGGTTGCGTGACCGTCTTGGCCGACACCGCGATCCGCGGCAAAGACCTGGACGAAGCCAAGGCCTCTGAAGCCAAGCGTTTGGCCGAAGAAGCGGTGCAGAACGCCAAGGGCGAACTGGATTTGGCCAAAGCCCAAAGCGAGCTGGCCACCATGGTTGCCCAGTTGGCCGCCATTGCGCGTCTTCGCAAAAATTGATTTGACCTCTCATGCAAGGCTTCGGCCTTGACTAGGCCCGCAGGTGCTTGGCATTTGCGGGCTTTTTTCATGCCGCCGTGCAATGCGTTGCGTGCACCTGGATGGGTGTCCATTCGCAATGTGAAATGCGCTGACAATGTCAGGCGAGGGCGACTTTGGTCAGGCCAGTGCAGCGGCTTCTGCCCCGAAGCCACTGTGGACGTACCCTTGCCTTTCATGGACACGCAAAAGGGGCGAGATCAATGGGCGCATCACCCATGCGCGCGCAGGCATGGCGCGCCGAGGAAGAGAAGCAGCAAGACGCAGGGCCGGTCTGGCCCACGCGACATGGCGTTGACCTCGTTGCCTCGCGCGCATTGACCATGCGACTGCGCAGGGCGATCGACCGGGATCCTGAGCCCGACGATGCGCAATGGGCGGCGCTTGGGCAGGCCTTGAAGGTCGGGGACCCCTTGGCAGACGACGTGGCAGATTGGCTGCTCGACGTGGGGATGGCGACCGGATGGCCCGTGGTCGACCAATTTTTGTCCGACTGTCAGATGGACGTGGCGTTGGCCCCCGCGCCCCTGGCACGGCTGTTGCACGCTGTGCGCCATGACCCCCCTTGGCTGGACACCGCTTTGCTGGCCCGTGGCGCTCGCTTCATGCAGGGCACTGGGGGGCATGGTCTGATGGTGTTGCGCGATGCTGGCCTCATGGCCGGATACCAGGCTTCTGCGATCAACCAGACCCTGATGGCTACGGGCGCATTGCACCGAGGCACGGGGCGACGGGTGGCCGAAACCGGCCTGTGGTGGCTCGCGATCACGGCCGACGGCGGCCTGGACGTCGCGGCACCAGGTTTTGCTGCCACCGTGAAGGTCCGCCTCATGCACGCGCTGGTGCGCCGCCGAGTGGAGGCCACAGACGAGTGGGACGCGGCCTATCTGGGCCGCCCAATCAACCAGACCGATTTGCAGATCACTTACCTGGCTTTCAGCGTGGTGCAGATGCTCGGCCTGCGCATGTTGGGTACGCACATCAGGCCCGCTGAATCGAAAGCGGTCATGCACCTGTGGCGTTACGCGGGGTGGCTGATGGGCGTGCACGAACGCTTTTTGTGCGAGGACGAGATGCAAGGTCGCGTGGCCTTGTTCCAGAATCTGTTGGCGCAGGCACCACCCGATCACAGCAGCCAGGCCCTGGCACAGGCCTTGATGGCCGAGCCGTTCGAGCGCCATGGTGAGTCCGTCGGCCACTGGCGAAGGACGCTGGAGCGCGCTTGCCACCTCAGCGTGGCCCGTTGGTTTGTCGGCGCGGAGGGGCTGCGAGAGCTTGGCTTGCCTCAGGCTTGGCCTTGGTACCCATTGCTGGTGATGTTGCCCATGCGGGTGTGGACAGGCGTGGTGGCCAGGGTCCCAGGTTTGCGCGCTTGGGCCAGGCGGCGCGCGCGTGCCCGGCAGGAGTCCCATGTGCGTCGATTGGCTGCGGCGCACGTGTCGGGGCATGGTGCGCCAACTGCGCCGGGCGGGTGCCCTAGACTCTAGGGTTTGTGGCCCCCGTGGGCCTTGTCCTGATCCCGGAGCTTGATCCCCATGTCCACCGCGCGCGATGCCGCCAGCCAAGGCAAAGCCTTGGCCCCAGCCAAGAAAGCCACGCGCACACCTTCGCGTGTTGCTGCCCCTCGCAAAGCCAAGCCCTTGGGCATACAGGATTACCTGCAAAAGATCCTGACCAGCCGCGTCTATGACGTGGCCATTGAAACACCCTTGGACGAGGCGAAGGCCTTGTCGCGCAGGCTCGGGCACACCGTCTACCTCAAGCGCGAAGACAAGCAGCCCGTGTTCAGCTTCAAGCTGCGCGGCGCCTACAACAAGATGGCGCAATTGAGCAAAGCCCAGCTGGCCAAAGGCGTGATCTGCGCTTCGGCGGGCAACCATGCGCAGGGTGTCGCCATGGGCGCGCGGCGATTGGGTTGCCAGGCCACCATCGTGATGCCCACGACCACGCCGCAGGTCAAGATCGATGCGGTGCGCCATTTCGGCGGCAGCAACGTGCAGATCGAATTGGTGGGCGAGAGCTACTCAGACGCCGCCTTGCACGCCAAGGCCTTGGAGCAGAAAAAGGGCATGACTTTCGTCCACCCTTTCGACGACCCCGATGTGATCGCCGGGCAGGGCACCGTGGCCATGGAGATCCTGCGTCAGCACGCTGGCCCGATTGATGCCGTGTTCGTGGCCATTGGTGGTGGCGGCTTGATCAGCGGCGTGGCAGCCTACATCAAGGCGGTGCGCCCCGAGATCAAAGTGATTGGGGTGCAGATGAGCGACTCCGATGCCATGGCCAAGTCGGTCAAGGCAGGCAAGCGCGTCACGCTGGCCGATGTGGGGCTGTTCTCTGACGGCACCGCCGTCAAGCTGGTGGGTGAAGAGACCATGCGCCTGACCCGCGAGCTGGTCGATGAGTTCGTCATTGTCAACACCGATGCCGTGTGCGCTGCCATCAAGGACATCTACCAGGACACGCGCTCGATCGTCGAGCCCGCTGGCGCGCTGGGCGTGGCAGCTGTCAAGCAATACGCGCAGCGCCATGGCGGTCAAGGCAAGACCTACGTGGCCATCAACTGTGGCGCCAACATGAACTTCGACCGCTTGCGCTTTGTCGCCGAGCGCGCCGAGGTGGGGGAAGAGCGCGAGGCCTTGATGGCCGTGACCATTCCCGAAGAGCGCGGCTCGTTCAAGCGCTTTTGCGAGACCATTGGCCCGCGCAGCGTCACCGAGTTCAACTACCGCATCTCGCACGAGGGCCAAGCCCATGTGTTTGTGGGCTTGAGCACCAGCCAGAAGGGCGAGTCGAAGAAGATCACCAAGCTGTTCGAGACCCAAGGCTTTGACACCGTGGACCTGACCCACGACGAACTCGCCAAGACGCACATCCGGCACATGGTGGGCGGGCGCTCGTCGCTGGCCGAGGGCGAGCGGCTTTACAGCTTCATCTTCCCTGAGCGCCCCGGTGCGTTGATGACCTTCTTGAGCACCTTGCCTCCCGGGTGGAACATCAGCTTGTTCCACTACCGCAACCAAGGCGCTGACTATGGCCGCATCCTGGTGGGGCTGCAGGTGCCCAAGGCCGAGGTCAAGTCCATCAAGCCCTTCTTGAGTGGCCAGGGCTATGCCTATGTCGACGAGACGAACAACCCGGTGTACCGGCTGTTCTTGCGTTGAGCCTGGATCAGATGCCAGTGCGCCGCGCTGGCATCCCCTGGGTTGACGGCGGCATGCCGCCAGACACTTGAGCGGGGACCATGCCCGCGGTGGTGCTCACGCCAGTGGGCGGGGGCAAGGCGCCGGTCGCCGGTGGCGGCAACAGGGGCAAGTCGAGCGTGACGGCGGCAGGTCCGCCTTGCGGGCCGATCTCGGCGCTGCGTTGGGTCAGGCCGGTGAGGACCAGTTCGCCCTCGACCACGCCGCCCATGCGCACGGCGCGGGGCGGCTTGCCGTCAACCGACAGCAGGGCAACGCCGCCCGAATCACCCGCCCGCGGTGCGACCACACCGAGCAGCTTGAGGCGTGACGCCAAAGCCGAGGCCGTCGAAGGATCGGCCTGAGCCGCGCCAGAAGCTGCTTTGCTTGGGCCTGCCAACAGCCGGCGCAGGTCGCCCTGCGCGCCACCTGACAAGGAGACTGGCGTGGCGTTGGATGGCACACCGGTTGGGCGCGCCATCCAGCGAAGCCCCCAGTACGCCAAGCTCGCCGCGACGGCGGCCCAAATGATGAGGGCGAAGATGCGTGATGCCATGATCGCCCCATTATGATGGCTGTTGCTCAGCGCACGCACTCGGAACTGACCCTGGAACCTCGGGTTGATCCCGCATAGAACGCGCTGCGGTGTCGTGCATGCTTGCGCCCTCGGAACCAATGGCTGTGCAGCAGGTCATTCACCCATGGTTCTTTGACTGTATGTTTCGGAAATGGACATGAAGATGTTTGCGCGAACCCCCCACCGGGCCGTTGCCGCCTTGCAACGTGGTTTCACCCTGATCGAGTTGATGGTGGTGTTGGTGATCATTGGTCTGCTGGCTGCCCTGATCGTCCCCAACGTGCTGGACCGTGCCGACGATGCGCGTGTGACGGCGGCTCGCACCGACGTGAGTAACCTGATGCAAGCGCTCAAGCTGTACAAGCTTGACAACCAGCGCTTCCCGACCGCCGAGCAAGGTTTGCAGGCTTTGGTGGCCAAGCCCACGGCGTCGCCCGTTCCTGGGAATTGGAAACCGTACCTGGAAAAGTTGCCCAATGACCCTTGGGGTCGCTCATACCAATACGTCAACCCCGGCGTGAAGGGCGCGGTCGATGTCTTCAGCTTTGGTGCAGATGGCCAAGCCGGTGGTGAAGGCCGGGATGCCGACGTCGGTTCCTGGCAGTAAGTCGCGCCTCGCGCGGGGCTTCACCCTGCTGGAATTGATGGTGGTGGTTGCCATGATCGCCATCACCACGGCCGTGGTCTCGTTCGCCATTCCTGACACCTCCACCACACGGCTGGAGAGGGAAGCCGCGCGTCTGATTGCGTTGCTGGAGTCTGCGCGCACGCAGGCGCGATCGGGCGCCATGACCGTGCTGTGGGTGCCGCAGCCCAACGGCCAGGATGCCGACTACCAGTTCCTGGGTTTGCCCGCAGCGCTGATGCCCCCTTTGAAATGGATGGAGCGCGACACCCAAGCCGAAGTGGTGGGTGGTCGAAGCATTGTGTTGGGCCCTGAGCCTGTGATCGGCGCGCAAAGCGTGATCCTGCGGGTCGAAGACAAGCAAATCATCGTGGGCACCGATGGGCTGAGTCCATTTGACGTGTTGACCGGCGGTGCCTCGGGTGACGCGGTGGGCGACCTGCCCCAAGGAGCCCCTCGTGCGCCCTGATCCTTGCGCCCTGGCTTCGGCACGCGCAGGCGAGCGCGGCATGACCCTGATCGAGGTCTTGGTGGCCTTGGCCATCGTGGCCATCACGCTGGCCTCAGGCATCAAAGCGGCGGGTGGCTTGACGGTCAATGCCCAGCGCATGAGCGACCTGACCGCGGCGCAGTGGTGTGCGGAAAATCAGCTCACCGCACTGCGTTTGGGCAAGATATTTCCGCCCGTGGGCGACAGCGATTTCACTTGTCAGCAGATGGGGCGTGAGTTGCCCGGTCACATGGTGATCCGCCCGACCCCCAATCAAAACTTCCGTCGTGTGGACGCCCAAGTCATGGACGAGGCGCAGCAACCGATTGTCAAGATCTCGACCGTCTTGCCACGCTTCTGACATGGTTGCAGCACGCCTTTCCGCTCCCCCACTGGTCGCTTCATGTCGCCATGGGCGCAGCATGGGCTTCACGCTCATTGAGGTCCTGGTGTCCTTGTTGATTCTGTCGGTGCTCGCCGCCACGGCCTGGAAAGGGGTCGATGCCATGAGTTCTGCCCGCCAGGTGGCGGACGGCAATCTGAAGCAGACGCTGCGTTTGCAGTCCGTGATGGCGCAGCTGGAAGCCGACCTGGCGCAGGTGATGGACACGATGGTGGTTGCCGGCATGCAGTTTGACGGGGCGAACCTGCGCATGACGCGGCGCAGCGGTGCCGGTGTGCAGGTGGTGGTGTGGTCGCTGAGGCAAGGCCGCTGGCAGCGATGGGCGAGCCCCGTCACCTCGAAGGTGGGGGAGCTGCAGGATTTTTGGGCCCGCTCCATGCAGTTGCAGGGCAAAGAAGCTGGCACGCTGACGGCCCTCCAAGGCGTCGAGCAGTGGCAGGTTTACTGTTTCCGCAGCGGGGCCATGAGCAATTGCCAGTCGACAGGCAACCTGGCGCAGGCCAATGCGGCTCAGGCGAAGCAGGCGGCCGCTGCGGCCACCACCACAGCGGCCGCCGCCGCGGCTGCCGCTGCGGCGAATTTGTCGAGAGAGCAGTTGCCCAGCGCCATTCGCTGCCGCTTGATCCTGGGTGAGGGCAGTGGCGTCTCTGGCATGGTCACCCGTGATCTGCTGCTGGCCCCCCAGCCCAACCAGAACTGAGGCCCGGCATGACACCCAAAGGCAAGTGGCGATCACAAGGGGCGATTTCACGGCCACGTCAACATGGCGCGGCCTTGCTGATGGCCATGGTCATCGTGACGCTCGTGGCCACCCTGGCCTCGTCGATGGTCTGGCAGCAATGGCGCGCCGTGCAGATCGAAGGGGCTGAGCGGGTGCGCTCTCAGGCCAGTTGGGTGTTGATCGGTGCCCTCGACTGGGCTCGCTTGATTTTGCGCGAGGACCAGCGCAATGGAGGAGCCGATCATCTGGGTGAGCCCTGGGCCATTCCCTTGGCCGAGGCGCGCTTGTCGACGTTCCTGGCCTCCGATGCGAACAACAACACCGAGTCGGACGACTCGCCCGAGGCGTTCTTGTCTGGCAAGGTCGAAGACGCCACGGCCAAGTACAACTTGCGCAATGTGCTGGGGCCGGACGGCGAGTTGATTCCGGATGAGGTGGCGGTGCTCAAGCGCATCTGTGAGCTGGCGAGCCAGTCTCCAGCCTTGGGCGATGGCATTGCCCAAGCGCTTCGCAAAGCCGCTTTGGCGGTGCAGGTCGGCGATGCGAGCGCCTTGGAGCGTTTGGGTGGCGAACCCGCTCGCTTGCAGGCGCCGCTCTTGCCCCAAACGATCGACCAGTTGACCTGGTTGGGCTTGGATGCGGGTACGGTCGAGCGGCTTCGCCCGTTCCTGACCTTGTTGCCTGAGCAGTCCAGGGTCAACGTCAACACCGCCTCCAAGGAGGTGATTGCCGCGGCCGAGGGCCTGGACCTGGCGCGTGCCGGACGCCTGGTGCAGGCCCGTCAGCGCAATCCGTTCAAGTCGGTGGACGAGTTGCGGGATGTGTTGGGCACACCCAACTGGACGCCGGTGCGCTTGAGTGTGCAATCCGATTTCTTCGAGGTGCGAGGCCGTTTGCGTTTCGAAGACAACGTGATCGAGCAGCGGCACCTTGTCCAGCGCACGGGCGGGGATGTGGTGGTGCGCAACCAGTCTCGCTTTTCTGGTTTGGACCGGGGCGTGGCAGCCACTACCCCATGAATCGGGCGTTTGCGCTCTGTGCAAACAGGTATCTATCCTTAAACGGGTGCTATTTCGGCGCTCCTACAATGCGGTGGCATCTATGCTGGGTGCTGCAACACACTGACCATTTGACCGTCCGGGCATGAGCATCCTCATCATCCAACTGCCAGCGCGCACGCGTTTGGGCGCCAATCAGGCCGCTGCCGAGGCAGGGGCCGCGGCAACGCCTGCCTCGCCCAAGGAGTACAGCTATGTGCTCAGCGCCGACGGGTTCTCTGCTTCACGGCAAGGCAGAGCCACTGCGGCTGCACTGCCCAAGGCGGACAGCGTCGTGGCGGTGATGGCGGCCACCGACATCAGCTGGCATCGCCTGACCGTGCCCAAGGCCCCACAAGCTCGCTTGCGCGCTGCGCTGGCCAGCATGCTCGAAGAGTCCTTGCTGGACGATCCGGACGACATGCACCTCGCGCTGGCACCCACCGCCAAAGCGGGTCAAGCCGGTTGGGTGGCTGCGTTGAACCACACTTGGGTGACCGCGCAGCTCATGGCCCTTGAAAAGGCCAAGGTGCGTGTGGAGCGTGTGGTGCCGGGCGTGTCGCCTGATGAGCCCGCATCGGCTTACTTTCACGAGGTGCATGACACCGGTGGCAGCGACGCCGAATCTGGCGCCGAGATGTTGCTGACCTGGTCCAGTGCCGATGGTGTTGCCACGTGGCCGGTGTCCGGCAGCTTGGCGCGCGGCTTGTTGCCCGACCCGCTGCCGGTGCAAGCCCGCTTTTTTGCAACGCCCCCAGTGGCCTCGCCTGCCGAGCGCTGGTTGGGGCGTGCGGTGACGGTTCAGAGCCAGCCAGAGCACATGCTGCTGGCCTCGCGGTCTTTGTGGAACCTGCTGCAGTTTGAGCTCACGCCGCGCAGCAAGGGCTTGTACGCCGTGACCGACCAATGGCGCCGCTTGATGAGCCCGCAGTGGCGCCCAGCGCGTGTGGGCCTGTTGGCGCTGGTCGCCTCCCAGGTCTTGGGGCTGAACCTGTGGGCTTGGCACGAGAAGCAGCAGGTCAAGGCCAAGCGCGCCGAGATGATCCAGGTGCTCCGGCAAGCGCACCCGCAGGTGGTGGCGGTGCTGGACGCACAGGTTCAAATGCAAAGGGAAACAGAAGCCTTGCGGGCGCAAGCTGGGCAGGCGGGTGACAACGACTTGGAGGCCCTGATGGCCGCCGTGGCGATCGCCTGGCCTCCAGCGCAGCCCGCCGCCGCATTGCAGTATGACGGCGCCAGTTTGATCCTGATGCCCCCCGCCACGTGGGGGCCAGCCGAGCTGGAGCAGATGCGCAACAGGCTCAGCGGATCAGGCGTGCAGATCGAGTTCGCTGATGGCCGTTTGTCGGTGCGGCGCGCCCCGCGTGGCTGAGACCTGAAACGGAAACAAGCAGCATGAGCGAATCATCGGTATCCCTTCAGGCCTTTCGCCAAGAGTGGCAGTCCAAATGGGCCGCGCTGGCCCCGCGCGAGCGCCAACTCGCCACCGCGGCTGCCTGGTTGTTCACCTTGGCTTTGCTGGTGCTGCTGGGCATTCGTCCGGCGTGGCGAACCTTGTCTGAAACCCCCACGCAGTTGCGTGAAGCCGATGCGCAGCTCGATGCCATGAGGCGCATGGCCGACGAAGTGCAGGCTTTGCGCCAACGCCCGCTAGTTCCACCTGCGCAAGCCGAGGCGGCACTCAAAGCCGCCACCGATCGTTTGGGCTCAGGGGCTCGTTTGAGCGTGCAAGCCGATCGGGTCACGCTCACGGTCACCCAGGTGTCAGGTGATGCCTTGGCGACTTGGCTGGAGGACGTTCGCACGTCTGCGCGTGCGCGCCCCAGCGAGGCAGCCTTGCAGCAGGGCGAGCCTGGGCAGTATTCAGGCAGCATCTCTCTGGTCTTGGCGCCAGGCGCAGCCAACCGTTGAGAAAGCACCGAGCCCACCATGTCAGGTCCGTCTTTCTTCAACCGTCGCCCCGCCTGGATGCAGGGCGCTGGTGCCGTGACCACGCGGTGGCTGGAGTCCACGCTGGAGATGGCTCGGTGGGAGAACATGCGCAAAGCCGGTCGCCGCTGGGGCTGGTGGGGGGCTGGTGTGGGTGCCTTGATGGGCATCGTCATTTACGCCCCAGCGTGCTGGTTGGCCCAAGCCATCGTGGTGTTGACCGATCAGCGCTTGCTGCTGGCCGAGTCGCAGGGCACGATCTGGCGTGGCGATGCGGTGGCCGTATTGACGGGCGGTGCAGGCAGCCGCGATGCCCGGACCCTGCCTGGCCGTGTCAACTGGACCTTGCGCATGCAAGGGCTTTCTTTGCGCCTGACCCTGCAACACGATTGCTGCATGCCCACCCCGGTGGTGATCGCCATCAAGCCAGGCTGGCAGCGGGTGGAGGGGCGCTTGCTGTTGCAGCCTGAGCCTGATGCGGTGGCGCAAACGTCGGGTGAAATCGGTCGTTGGCCCGCCGCTTGGTTGGGCGGATTGGGCACCCCCTGGAACACCTTGCAGCTCAGTGGCGCGCTGCGCCTGTCATCCTCTGATCTGGCATTTGAATGGGTGCAGGGGCGTCTGCGCGTGCAGGGGCAAGCTGCCGTGTTTTTGGATGACGTCGCGTCGCGTGTGACCACCTTGGACCGCCTGGGTTCGTACCGCATGGACGTGAGCACTGACCCCCAGGGGCAGGTTCAGTTGCGTTTGAGCACGCACGACGGCGCTTTGCAGCTCTCGGGTGAGGGCGGGGCCGGTGCCTCAGGCTTGCGATTCCGCGGCGAGGCGCGTGCCAGCGAGGCAGAGCGCGGCGCTTTGGACAATTTGTTGAACATCATCGGGCGCCGCGAGGGCGACCGATCAGTCATTTCGATCGGATAAGGCATGAAGACCCATCCCCTGCTGACTCGTCCCCGCGCCACGGCGCTGGTCATGGCGCTGGCGCTCTCCTTTGGGCCCGGCGGCTTCTTGCCTGTGGGCTTGGCCTGGGCGGCGCCGGCGGTCAAACGGAGCGCACCCACGGTGACGCTCAATTTCGTGAACGCTGAAATCGAAGGTGTGGCTCGCGCGATGGCCGCCATCGTGGACCGCCAGATCCTGGTCGATCCGCGTGTGAAGGGGGCAGTCACGCTGTACAGCGATCAGCCCTTGACGCCCCGAGAGGCTTACCTGAATTTCCTGGCGGCCTTGCGCGGCCAGGGGTTCAGTGTGGTCGAGGTGGCTGGCTTGCTCAAGATCGTGCCCGAGGCCGAAGCCAAGCTGCAAACGGGCGTGGTGGACGTGGGTGCGGTCAAGCGCTCGGGTGACCAGGTGCTCACGCAGATCTTTCGATTGCAGTTTGAAAACGCCAACAACCTGGTGGCGGCGTTGCGGCCCTTGATCAGCCCGAACAACACGATCAACGCCAACGCGTCGACCAACACGCTGGTCATCACAGACTACGCAGACAACCTGCAGCGCATGGGCCAGATGATTGCCGCGTTGGACGTGCCCACGGCCACCGACATGGAGGCCATCCCGCTGCAATACGCCATCGCCGCCGATTTGGCCACCGTGGTGCAAAAGCTCGCCGATGGCAACACGACGGCAGGTGCACCCGGCGGCGCGGCAGGGCAGGGCACGCTGGTCATGTCTGACCCACGCACCAACACCTTGATGGTGCGCGCGCCCAACGCGGCTCGCATGTCTTTCATCCGCAGCCTGGTGCAGCGCCTGGATCGCCCTGGCACCTCGGGGCTGGGCGGCAGTGGCATCCACGTGGTCTACCTCAAGAACGCCGATGCGGTGAAGTTGGCGCAGGTGCTGCGGGCGTCATTCCCTGGCGCAGGCGGGTCCAACAGTGGTTCGGGCGGTTCTGGCTCGGGGGGCGCATCGGGCGGCGGCATGCCCAACAACGGCAACAGCGGTGGCCTGGCCAATGCCAGCGGCGGCACCTCGCAGCAGTCGACCTCGCCTGTGGCGGCTTCGGCGCAGCCTTCAACGGGCGGCTTCATCCAGGCCGACCCCAGCACCAACTCACTGATCATCACGGCCACCGACGCGCTGTACAGGCAGCTGCGCGCTGTGATCGACCAACTCGACGGCCGCCGCGCGCAGGTCTACATCGAGGCCATGATCGTCGAGGTCAATGAGAACAAGCTGGCCGAGGCGGGCTTCCAGTGGGCCGCAGCGGCCGGCAACAACAACCTAGTCGGTGCGGGCACCAACCTGGCCAACGGCAACATTTCGGGCTTGTTCAGCCTGGCCAACGCTTCGCGCTCGACCGTGGCCGGCCTCAAAGGTTTCACGGTGGGCTTTGCACACAAGCTGGCCGATGGCACCTACAACCTGGGCGCCTTGGCCAGTTTCCTGGAAACCAATGCTGACGGCAATGTGCTGTCCAAGCCGAACATGATCGCGCTGGACAACGAAGAGGCCAAGATCGTGGTGGGGCAGAACGTGCCTTTCGTGACGGGCTCCTATTCGAATTCGGGCTCGACGACCAACGGCACGGTCAACCCCTTCACCACGGTGGAGCGCAAAGACGTGGGCCTGACCTTGCGCGTCAAACCGCAGGTGGGCGAGGGCGGCACGGTGCGCATGACGGTGTTCCAAGAGAACTCCTCGGTGGACCCCGCCAGCAAAACGTCCACCAGTGGCTTGACCACCAACAAGAGCGCGATCGAGACCACGGTCGTGATCGACGATGGCCAAACCCTGGTGCTGGGCGGCCTGTTGACCGACTCTTACAACAGCGGCGACACGCAGGTGCCCCTGCTGGGTGACATTCCCATCTTGGGCAACCTGTTCAAGAGCCGCTCGCGCGAGCGCAACAAGAAGAACCTGATGGTGTTCTTGCGCCCGGTGGTCATGCGCACGCAAGAGGCCAGCACGGCCTTGACCCTGGACCGCTACGACTACATGCGCCAACGTCAGGCCGAGGTGGCACCCCCGCCCAGCACGGTGCTGCAGGTCAATGATGCGCCCGCGCTCGACCCGCTCAAGCTCAGCAACCAGTTGACCATGCCCTCGGTGCGCCAGCCGCTCGACGACCCCAATGCGGCGCAGCCCAACGTCGTGATGCCCAAAGACTCCGGCTATGTGCCGCGCTTGACGCCGCAGGTTCAGCCTGCTGCCACGAAGTGATCGGGAAGCGTTGAACATGGCCATTCGCCACCCCCTTCCTTATGCCTTCGCCAAGGCCAACGGCATCTTGCTGGAGGCCGACGATGAGCGCACCACCCTGTGGGCCAGCCAGAAGGTGTCGCCCTCGGCCCTGTCTGAGGTGATGCGACTGTACGTGGTCAACAGCATCGAGCACGAGGCCGATGAAACCCTGGGCCAGCGCATCGCCACAGCTTATGCCGGCGGTGGTGGCAGCGCCGCGGCGGTGGTCGGCGAGGTCGAAAGCGCGGTGGACTTGTCTCGCATGATGCAAGACCTGCCTGCAGTGGAAGACTTGCTGGAAGCGTCGAACGACGCGCCCATCATCCGCATGCTCAATGCACTGCTGACGCAAGCTGCCAAAGACGGCGCCTCTGACATCCACATTGAGCCCTACGAGCGCTCGTCTGCCGTGCGCTTTCGGGTGGACGGCACGCTGCGCGAGGTGGTGCAGCCCAACAAGGCTTTGCACGCCGCGCTGATCTCGCGCCTGAAGATCATGGCCGAGCTCGACATCTCTGAAAAGCGCTTGCCGCAAGACGGGCGCATCAGCCTGCGCATTGGCGGCCGTGCCGTTGACGTGCGGGTCTCGACCTTGCCGTCCAGCCATGGCGAACGCGCTGTGTTGCGGATCCTGGACAAGGGCGACGCGAACAAGTTCACCCTCGAGTCGCTGGGCATGAGCGGCGACTCACTCGACCGCTTCAAGCGCCTGCTGCGCCAGCCGCACGGCATCGTGCTGGTCACCGGCCCCACGGGCTCGGGCAAAACCACCACGCTGTATGCCGGCTTGAGCACCGTCGATGCCGCCACCACCAACGTCTTGACCGTGGAAGACCCGGTCGAGTACGAGCTGTCTGGCATCGGGCAGACACAGGTCAACCCCAAGATCGAGTTGACCTTTGCCAAGGCCTTGCGTGCCATCTTGCGACAAGACCCGGACGTCATCATGATCGGTGAAATCCGCGACTTCGAAACCGCGCAGATCGCTGTGCAGGCGTCGCTGACCGGTCACTTGGTGCTGGCCACGCTGCACACCAACGACGCGCCGAGCGCCGTCACCCGCTTGACCGACATGGGCATCGAGCCTTTCTTGCTGTCGTCGTCGCTGTTGGGCGTGTTGGCCCAGCGCCTGGTGCGCAAGCTGTGCCCGCATTGCAAACGCCAAGATGGCGGCGGCAAGTGGCACCCGGTGGGCTGCAGCGAGTGCGGCATGAGCGGCTACAAGGGCCGAACCGGCGTTTACGAGCTGATGGTGGCCGACGACGACATTCGTGGACTGATCCACAGCCAGGCCGCCGAGTCGCGCTTGTTTGAAGTGGCCCAATTGGGCGGCATGAAGACCATGCGCGACGACGGCGACCGCTTGGTGGCCGAGGGCGTCACCTCGCTCGAAGAAGTGCTGCGGGTCACCCGCGAATAAGGCCCCACCGACATGCCTGCCTACCGTTTCGAAGCCCTGGACGTTGCCGGCAAGACCGTCAACGGACTGGTTGAGTCCGACAACCCCAAAGCCGCGCGCGCGCAGTTGCGCTTGCAGGCTTTGGTGCCCCTCAAGGTGGATACGGTGGCCAGCGCCGAAGGCGGCACGGTCGCGTCCAAGCAGTTGTTTGCGCGCAAGGTGTTCAACGCCACGGCCTTGTCCATTTGGACGCGGCAGTTGTCGGGGCTGGTGGTGGCTGGCTTGCCTCTGGAGCGTGCGCTCACGGCCTTGGCCGACGAGGCCGAAGACCCGCGCCAGCGCGAATTGGTCTCGCACTTGCGGGCCGAGGTGAATGCGGGCTCGCCTTTTGCCCGGGCCTTGTCAGGCTCGCCCAAAGAATTTGACGATGTCTACCGTGGCGTGGTGGCTGCGGGTGAGCAAAGCGGCCAGTTGGGCAATGTGCTCGACAAGCTGGCCAACGATTTGGAAGAGCAGCAAGCGCTCAAGTCCAAGCTGATTGGGGCCACGCTGTACCCAGCCATCGTGTCGCTGTTTGCCGTGATCATCGTGATCGCCTTGCTGGTGTTTGTGGTGCCGCAGGTGGCGCAGGTGTTCACCAGCAGCAAGCGGGCGCTGCCCATGCTGACCCAGGTGATGCTGGCGCTGAGCGCCTTCATGCGCAACTGGGGCTGGTTGCTGGCCCTCATCCTGATCGCGGGCACGGGGCTGCTGTTGTTCTCGCTGCGCAACGAAGAATTCCGCAAAAAGTTTGATGCCTTCTTCTTGGGGCTGCCGGTGATTGGCAAGCTGGCCCGGGGCTACAACGCCGCGCGCTTTGCTGGCACGCTGGCCATGCTGGCTGGCTCGGGCGTGCCCATCTTGAAGGCCTTGCAGGCCGCAGCTGAAACCTTGTCCAACCGCGCCATGCGCGCCGACGCCATGGAGGCCTTGGTGCAGGTGCGCGAGGGGGCCCCGCTGGCCTCGGCGTTGGCTGCCAAAAAGCGCTTCCCCGGTTTGCTGTCGATGTTCGCGCGCCTGGGCGAGCAAACGGGCCAGTTGCCCGTGATGCTGCAGCGCGCCGCCAACCAGTTGGGCACCGAGGTGCAGCGCAAGGCCTTGGCCATTGCCACGGTGCTGGAGCCCCTGCTGATCGTGGTCATGGGCCTGCTGGTGATGCTGATCGTGATGTCGGTGATGATGCCGATCATGCAGATGAACACCTGGGTGAAGTGATGCCGGTGGGGCATGCCACTCCATGTGGTGCATGAACCTGTGTGTTTTCGGCCCTGTGCATGAGTTCCTGCGCGGTACCATGCACGTAACGTTTTCGTTACCTCCGTCTCCGCATGAAGCTTTTGTTGATCGATGACCATGTGCTGTTTCGCGATGGATTGAGCCTGCTCATTTCCCATCGCCTGAAACTGCCTGGCGGCCAGGCGCTCGACGTCCTGGAGGCGGGCCACCTCGCGCAGGCTCAGGAGGTGTTGAACATCCATCCCGATGTCGCCTTGGTTCTGTTGGACTTGGGTCTGCCAGACCAAAAGGGCCTGGGCACCTTGCGGCAGTGGCGCGCCATGGCGCCCAACACGCCGGTGGTGGTGATGTCTGCCGACGACCGGACCGAAACCATCGTCGACGCGATCGACGGTGGTGCCGCGGGCTTCATCCCTAAAACGGTGTCGGCGCCGGTGATGCAGGAGGCCTTGCAGCACGTGTTGGCCGGTGGCGTGTACTTGCCGCCGCTGCCCGAGTCTCTGGGCCAACAAGACGACGAGCTCTGGATCGGTGGTGACACGGTCCCCACCGCCCTGGATGCAGACGAGAACTGGTCAAGTGCCGTGCTGGGCCTGTCGCCTCGCCAAGTGGACGTTTTGCGTTTGCTGGTGGATGGCAAGGCGAACAAGGAAATCTGCCGCCGCTTGAACCTGTCGGAGTCCACCATCAAGACGCACTTGACCGCGATTTTCCGCAAGCTCAAGGTCCACACCCGCACCCAGGCCGTGGTGGCTGTGGCGCAGGCGGGGGTCAGCCTGGGTGGGCTTCAACCAAAAGGATGATGTTCGGGGCGTCCGAATTTCTATAAGCTGTTCGGATAGAACGCTGTCATCACGTTGCTCGCTGTGGGGCCATGATCGAGTCGATCATGGCCCTCAGTGTTTCTGCCCTGAAGGGTTTATGCAGCACCGGCAGGCCGCTGTCTGCCAACTGGGTCAGGTTCTCGGGCAGGGTGTCGCCGGTGATGATCAGGGCGGGCAGGTCGGGCTGGCTCTGGCGCAGGTGGTGGACCACGTCGCGGCCCGTGCCGTCTGACAGGCGGTGGTCCGAGATGACCAGGTCCCAGCGCTGAGGTGCTTGGGCGTGGGCCCAGGCCACATCGCCCCCAGACTGAACGCTCATGCCCCAGCTTTGCAGCACGCTGACCAGGGCGTGCCGGATGGCGGGCTCGTCTTCGATCACCAACACGTTCTGGGCCGTCGGGCCTGAGCGCGCGCGTTGCGCGGGGCTCAAGGGCGGCGCGGCTTGCGTCACGCGCTCTGTGTGACGCGGCACCGTGACGCCAAAGCACGAGCCTTGGCCCACCACCGTGTTGAGTTCCAGCGGGTGCGCCAGCACTTGGGTTGCTCGCCGCACAATGGCCAGGCCCAAGCCCAGGCCCTTGGTGCGGTCGCGGCCGGGGTTGCCCACCTGCACGAATTCTTCAAAGATGCGTTTGCGGTCTTGCTCTGCAATGCCGCTGCCCGTGTCCCACACCTGGATGCGCCACCCTGCCGCGGTGCCTCGCACGCCCACCAGCACGCCGCCTTGCGTGGTGTGGCGCACCGCATTGCCAATGAGGTTGCGCAAGATCTGCTCAAGCAAGATGGGGTCGGTGTGGGCCACAGCCTGTGTGGGGCGCACGCGCAGCGACAGGCCTTTGTGGTGGGCGTTCTCGGCCTCGTGGCTGGCGATCGACTCGAGCAAGGGCTGCAGTCGCACGCGTTGGCGTTGGATGTCGACGGTGCCGGAGTCCAAGCGAGACAGGTCCAGCAGGCCTTTGAGCAGGCTTTCCATAGAAGAGACCGCGCGCGTGAGCCGGTCGGTCAGGCCGCGCAAGGCGGGGTCGCTGAGCTGGCCCCGCAGCAGGTCGGTGATCAGCCCGATGGCGGCCACCGGCTGGCGCAGGTCGTGGCTGGCCGAGGCCAGGAAGTGGCTTTTGGCGGCATTGGCGGCAGCCAGCTGGCTGGTGCGTTCGGCCACCTTGGTTTCGAGGTTGGCGTTGACGCCCTCAATTTGGTTGAAGGCGCTGACCACGCGCGACATCACGATCACCGCGAACGCCGGCATGGCCATGGGCACGGCGGCCGTCAGCCACAGGCGGTGCGAGACCTCGCCCAGCAGGCGGATCCAGATGAAGTCGTGCACGCCGGCGATCAGCACGCCGCCCCAGCCCACGATCAGCCCGACCGCGGCGTTGCGGTCCAGGCGGTCGCGGTGTTTGAGCACCCACCAGGGGCCGGGCAACATCAGCGGCAGCAGCAGGGCTTGCAGCACGTTGCGTGTGCGCTCCAACTCGTGGTCAAACGGCGCGGCCAGCAAACCGATCAGGCCAAAGCCAATCAGCACCACCCACAGCAGCCGGTTGAACCAACGCACATGCAGCCCCAAGATGGCCATCACGAACCAACCCTGGGTGCAGTCGGTGACCACGTGCGCCATGAAATACAGCCAGGCAGACACGGTCGTGTTGATGCCGAAGTCTTGCGTGACGAAATAGGCCGTGTTGCGCAGCGAGGCCACCAGCAACATGATGCCAAACAGGCCGGCGGTGCTTTCTTGGCGCCGCATGAGCCACAGGATGATCATGAAGGCCGCGAAGGTGGTGCTGGCCGTGTTCATGCCGATCAGCAGGTCGCGCCCGATCGCCTCATGCCACATGAACCCGGGCGTGAGGGTTTTGCGCAGGTTCAGCACCGGCTGTGACATGCCGCCCTGCTGCACGCAGTGCACCTCGATCACCAACTGGTTGTTGCCGGAAATGAGCAGGCCTTTGGGCAGGTCGACCAGCAAGCTGCTGGAGCCCGCCCGCCAGTCTGGCCGGGACACGGTGTTGCGCAGCAGGTAGCCATTGAGCCAGATGCGGTGCACGTGGCTGATGTGGTCAAAGCGGATGGCCCAGGCAGGGCTTTGGGCTTCAGACACCGCCGGGTGGTTCAGCACGAACTGGGTGGTGTAGCGCGCCACGCCGGACGAGGGCAGGCCTTGGCGCTTCCAGCTGTCGGGCAGCGACACGGCCTTGGGCTCACCCAGGGGGCGGATGTCGCTGTCGTCGTATTGCCAGAACTGCCGCTGGTGGCTGATCCATTGCACGTCAGCATGGGTACCAGGCAGGGGCTGGATCCACCAGATGGCCCACAGCAGCAACAGCAGCAAGCCCAGCGTGGCGCCCCACCAACGACGCAGCCAGGCCAGCGCGGGGTGCTTCGCCGCAGCGAGGGGCATCCTTGCTTCGGACGCAGCGGGTGACAGGGTGGACGTGGGCATGCGGGCGCGCGCAACAAAGGGTTCCGGTGCTGCATTGTGCGCACTTCGCCGCACCATCTGGCATGGTCCCCCTTTTCGGCGAGGGCAGTGGGTGATATGAACGGGGCATCACCCCCTTGTTCACGGGCTCTTGCGCGAATCGCTTTGCTGCAATCATGGTGTGAACGTGTCCACTGCTGGAGGACTGACATGAGCCGCTGTACCGACCTCGTCCCTGTGCAACGAGATGACTTCAGTGGGCGCATACCGATTGCGCACATGCGTTCTGTCTACCGGCTCGACGAGGTCGAGCTCAAGCTGGGCAAGTTGCCCCCGCGTGAACACGAGTCGCTGCGCGCCACCTACGAGCGCATGATCGAAAAGGGTGCCGACCGCTTCCAGGTCAAGCCCTCGGGCCTGCCGGCCATGGACCACCTCTACGACGAGCTGCCCAACTTCCACCCCGTGCTCAACGACCTGCGACGCCAATTGGCCTTGTGCAGCGACAGCCGCGATGCGCTGGAGATCACGCCCATGCTGCTGCTGGGACCGCCCGGGGTGGGCAAGACCCACTTTGCCCGTGAGGTGGCGCAGTTGCTGGGCACCGGCCTGGGTTTTGTCTCGATGAGTTCATTGACCGCCGGCTGGGTGCTGTCAGGCTCGTCCAGCCAGTGGAAGGGCGCACGCCCGGGCAAGGTGTTTGAAACGCTGGTCGACGGACAGTACGCCAACCCCGTGATGGTGGTGGACGAGATCGACAAGGCCGGGGGCGAGCACGCGTATGACCCCTTGGGCTCGCTTTACAGCCTGCTCGAGCACGACACGGCGGGCACCTTCACCGACGAGTTCGCCGAGGTGCCGGTAGACGCCAGCCAGGTGATCTGGGTGGCCACGGCCAACGACGCGCGCAGCATCCCCGACCCCATCCTCAACCGCATGAACGTGTTCGAGATCGACATGCCCGATGAGGCCGCTGCGCGCCAGATCGCCGCCAAGCTGTACCGCAGCATCCGCGCTGACCACGACTGGGGGAAGCGATTCGACCCCGAGCTTGGCGAGGCCGCGCTCGATGCGCTCAGCCACAGCGCACCGCGCGAGATGCGTCGGGCCTTGATGACGGGCTTTGGCAACGCCAAGCTCGACGGCCGTTGCCGCATCGAGTTGCGCGATTTGCCCGACCCAGGCGCGGGCAAGCGCCAGCCGATCGGCTTCATGCAATGAGTGCGCGCTGGGGGTGCTTGGGCGGCGATACTGCCAAGGTGTGACACCGCCTGCGCCCCGCTTGGGGCACCCTTTGCATGCCCGCCAGCCTCACCGGAAAGCTCGTCGTCGCGATCTCGTCGCGCGCGCTGTTTGACTTCGAAGAAGAGAACCGCCTCTTCGAGGGCGCCGACGACCGCGCCTACATGAAGCTGCAGCTCGCGCGGCTGGACATCCCCGCCCGCCCGGGCGTGGCGTTTTCGCTGGTGCGCAAGCTGTTGGCTTTCAACACGCCGGATCAGGCCCGGGTGGAGGTGGTCCTCCTTTCTCGCAACGACCCGGTGTCGGGCATGCGCGTGTTCCGCTCTGCCAAGCACTACGGCTTGCCGATCGAGCGCGGCGTGTTCACCCGCGGCGAGCCGCCGTGGCGTTACCTGCGCCCGCTGGGGGCCCACCTGTTTTTGTCGGCCAACGAGGCCGATGTGCGCCTGGCGCTGGCCGAGGGCGTGCCCGCCGCCCGTGTCTTGCCACACGCGGCCCGTGCGGGCCAAGCCCACCCCAACGAGGTGCGCATCGCTTTTGACGGCGATGCCGTGCTGTTTTCAGACGAGGCCGAGCAGGTTTTTCAAAGCTCGGGGCTCAATGCCTTCCAGCAGCACGAGGTCGACCGGGCCGACACGCCCTTGCCCGGCGGCCCCTTCAAGCCTTTGCTGCAGGCCCTGCACGAGCTGCAGCAACACGCCTCGCAAAGCGAAGGCTCGGGCATGCGCATCCGCACCGCACTGGTCACCGCCCGCGGCGCGCCCGCGCACGAGCGGCCTTTGCGCACGCTGATGGACTGGGGCATTGCGGTGGACGAGGCCATGTTCTTGGGCGGCCTGCCCAAGGGCACCTTTTTGCGCGAGTTCGAGCCCGACTTTTTCTTCGATGACCAGACCGGCCACGTCGACAACGCCGCGCAGCATGTGCCATCAGGCCACGTGGCTTCTGGCGTCACGAACGCCACGTGATGGCCGCCTGAGGCGCCCTCAGCGGCGCTTCATCTTGGTCTTGAACAGCTCTGCGATGCTGACCTCGCGCGGCCCCGGGATGAGTTCGTAAGACTCGCCCGCAGCGATGGTGCCCGGGGTGCGCACCGCCAGGTAAAAGCCGCAGTAACCCGACTGGGCCATCATCTTGACGGCCTGCGCAAAGCCCATGACGTGCGCGAATTTGTAGCAAGGTTGGCGTGGCTCGCTGATGGCCAGCGTGCAATCAGGGAACTGCAGCACATCGCCGATGTGCGCGTCGGCCTCGAGCAAACCGGTGATCGTCAGGTTCTCGCCCAGCATGCCGTGCGGCAGCGCCTCGTCCCACGGCTGCGCGCCCGCCTGGCTGCGCACCGTTTGCCAAAAGGGGTAGTGCTGCTGCGGGTAGGCGTAAACGGCCTTGCTCAAGCCGCCGTGCACGGTGGGGTCGGCTTGATCATCGCCTTCGAGGCCCATGGCCTTCACGGCGATGCGGGTGGGCTGCGCCAGCGTGCTCACTGGGCGCTTGCCGATGGCCGTCAGGATGCGGTGTCCCTCGATCATCACGTGCTCTGCCTGGGCCACATTGACCGAAAGCAGTTGGCGGGTGGTGCTGACCGGGGGCGTGGGGGTGGGGGCTGGCGCGCTTGACATGTCCATCAGCATAGCCGCCTTGGCAAGGGTTTGTGCTGCTGTGGGGCTATCGCCAGGCGCTCACCGTGGTGGCCATGGGCTCAAAACCCACCACGCAGGCCTGCCCGGGCGCCCATGCCATTTGCTGGATGGCGCGCCGGGTCGTCAGTGCCCAAAGCGTGGACTTGCTGGGCTGGCGGGGGTCTGAGTGGTCGTGCACTTGGTCGAGGGCCACGCCCACGGCGCCGTAGGTGCCGTGTTCACCGGCCAGCATGATTTGCGTGATGCGCCCGCGCAGGTGGTTGGTGGCGCTTGTGTCTTGCGGGACCTCGCGGTGCAGCGTCAGGTCACGCGCGCGCAGCTTGATGCGCACCTTGGCTTTGACGGGGTGCAGCATGGCGGGCACCATCAGGCGCTGGCCGCTGACGTCGACCTCGCTGAGCAGCCAGGCGATGTCGTGGCGTTTGACCTCACCCTCGAGCACGCTGCCGGCGTGCACGCCTTCGAGGAACGTGGCCAAAGACACGTCAGACAAAATCTGCGCTGCGGGGCCGGCCGTGGCCATGCGCCCCTCGTGCAGGATCACCACCTCGTCGGCCAGGCGGATGACCTCGTTCATGCGGGGGCTCACGAACACCACGGGCAGCCCAAAGCGCGTGGTGGCATCGGCCAGCAGGTCGAGTTCGGCCTCGATGTCGCTCGTCGGGATCTCGGCGAATGGGTCGTCGAACAGCAGCGCGTTGGGTGCCGACAGCACGGCGCGGCCCAGCGCCACGCGCCAACGCTGCGTGGCGTTGAGCTGTTCAGGGTGGTGGTTCAGCACCCCGGCCAGGTCCAACCAGTTGACGATGCGCTCGAACGTGGGCCCCGGGCGGGTGGCGCGCAGGCCCACCGTGCCGTATTGCAGGTTGGCGCGCACGTTCAGGTGCGGGAACAGGTGACCATGGGCGTCGATCCAGGCCAAGCGGCGTTCATGGGCGGGCTTGTTGATGCGCGCGGTGGCGTCAAACAGGGCCTCGTTGCCCAGGGCCACACGCCCGCCCTTGGCCGGGATCAGGCCGGCGGCGGCTTGCAGCATCGCGCTTTTGCCCGAGCCAGACCGGCCCAGCAGCGCGCACACTTTGCCAGGCAGGGCGCGGAACTGCGCTTGCACGTCCAGCCCGGGCTGTTGCAGGCGCAGCTCAATGCTCAAGGCCCGTGGCAGGGGGCGGCTCATGGCGCGGGCCTCATGTGGGTTTGACCCCCAGCCCGATGGGCTTGAGCCGCGCCTGCCAGCGGCGGCGCCAGCGCTGGCGGCCCCACTCGCTCAGGGTCACAGCGGCCAGGGCCACCAGCAGCGACACCCACGCGATGTGCCAGGCGGTGTCCAGGCCATGGGGCTCTTGTTGCAGCGCTTTCACCAAGGCCACCGGCGCGGTGGTGTCTCCCAAGGCTTGGGGCTGGAGGGCGGCGGCCAGCACAAGGGTGGCGCCAGCCTCGCCCCAGGCGGCGGCCAGGCCCAAGGCCATGGCCGAGCCGACCGCGGGCCAGGCCAGTGGCAAGGTCACCGTCCACCAGCCCTGCCAGCGTGACGCACCCAAGGTGCGGGCCACGGGCAGCAGCAAGGTGTCGGTGGCCTCGAAGGCGGGGCGCAACACCCGCACCATCAAGGGCAGGGTCATCAGGCTGGCCGCGAAGATGGCGCCGCTCGGGAAAAAGCTGAGCTGAGTGCCAGTGAGTTCATGCAGCCAGCCGCCTGAACTACCGAGCCCCGTCAACAAGGCCAGGCCGATCACGGCGGGCGGCAGGCCCATGGGCAGCAAGATGAGGGTGTCGAGCGCCAGCTTGCCGCGCCATCGCGTGCGCGCCATCACGGTGGCCAGCACCACGGCCAAGGGCGTGCTGATCAGCACCGTGCCCAGGGCCACTTGCAGGCTCAGCCAGAGGGCTTGGAGTTCGAAGTCGGACATCGTGTTCAGCCCTTGACCACTTGCCACGCCGAACCACCGCTTAGCAGCGCGCGGGTGCCAATCGGGCCTTGCAGCCAGTTCATCAACAAGGGGGCGCCTGCGTGCTTGGCCCGGAAGGAGCGAGCCACCTGCAGCTTGAGCGACAGGCGCGCATCGCCTTGCAGCCACACTTTCAGGCCCGACCGCATGGCGTTGGGCGCGCTCCAAGCGGCCAGCGTGGTCAAGCGGTACGGCAGGGTTGAGGTGGTGGGCGCCGCTTTGCCGGGCGCGGGTGCCAGGCCTTTGCTGGCCAGCCCCTGGGTGAGCTGGTCGGCCAGAGCGGCCAGGGCCGAGCCCGCAGGGCCTGCACGCCAAAGGGCAGCGCCGGCGGCGTGCGCGGCCAGCACCTGGCGCAAGGCTTGGGCCGCGTCACGCTCGGCGCGGATACCGGCCGGGTCATCGGCTGGGCCGACCAACATGACGTCGGTGCGCGCCAGCGTGCGGCGGTCGTGGATGAGGCCCTCGCGGTCGAGCCGATCGGCTTCGGGGTGTGACAAGAAGATGCCGGCGTCCACGGCACCCGCTTCCAGCTGAGACAGCAGGGCCGCGTCATCCAGCGGCTCCCACCGGGCCGCCCAGCCCAGGTCTCGCTTCATGGCCGTGGCCCAGCGCGCGGCCAGCCCGCTGTCGCCCACCACGGTGGCGGTGCCCACGTGAGGGCTATCGGCCCGTGCCGGCAAAGGCCGTGTCGCCCAAGCCGAACCCGCGACCCCACCCAGGGCCCAGGCCCCAGACCAGGTCAGACAGGATCGGCGTTGCGCGTTGTGCATGTGTGGTGAAGCGGACTGAGCGTGAGCGATGTCACGAGTTTGCCCCGCGCACCCCTCAGCCCCCCGAAAGTCGTGCGTGAAGGTGTATCAGGATACAAAAACGTGGCCCATCCGTGACCCTGTGCTCACCCTGATTGGGGTCAGTCCTCGGTCCCCCTGGGTCTGGGGGGGAGCCCAAGCTGGGCCGGGTGGACTAAACTACACGGCTCCTGTTGTCACACACGGACGCTGGCCGAACTGGGTCAGAGCCAATGTGTCAGCGTGAGGCTGTAGAGACCCGGCAGGGTGTCGACAGCGCCGCAAGTGCTTGATTCTGCATGGGTTTGTGCCGCCAACGGTGCGCCATCATGCGCCCATCCAAGCCGCGACGTTGCCGAGACCTTGTTTTTTACTTTTTGGAGCTTTTGTCATGACCCAAACCGCCGCTGCGGCACAGGTGAACGCACCTGCCTACGTCAAAAATACCCAGCTGATCGCCTGGGTGGCCGAAATGGCCGCCCTGACGCAGCCCAAAGACATCTACTGGTGCGATGGCAGCACCGAAGAGTACGACCGCCTGTGCGCCCAACTCGTGGCTGCCGGCTCTTTCAAAAAGCTCAACCCCGAGCTGCGCCCCAACAGCTTCCTGGCCATCACCGACCCATCGGACGTGGCCCGCGTGGAAGACCGCACCTTCATTTGCTCTGAGCGCAAAGAAGACGCCGGCCCCACCAACAACTGGTGTGAGCCCGCCGAAATGCGCGCCAAGCTGCAATCGGGCGAAGGCGCCTTGTTCAAGGGCTGCATGAAGGGCCGCACCATGTTCGTGGTGCCTTTCAGCATGGGCCCGCTGGGCTCCAACATCGCTCACATCGGCGTTGAGCTGTCTGACAGCGCCTACGTTGCCGTCAACATGAAGCTCATGACCCGCATGGGCAAGGGCGTGATCGACGTGCTGGGCGCCGATGGCGAGTTCGTGCCTTGCATGCACACCGTGGGCGCACCGCTCGAAGCCGGTCAAGCCGACGTGCAATGGCCTTGCAACCCCACCGTCAAGTACATCGTTCACTACCCCACCACGCGTGAAATCTGGTCTTACGGCTCTGGCTACGGCGGCAACGCTTTGCTGGGCAAGAAGTGCTTTGCCCTGCGCATCGCCTCCAACATGGGCCGCGAACAAGGCTGGTTGGCCGAGCACATGCTGCTCTTGGGCGTGACCAACCCCCAAGGCCAGAAGTTCCACGTGGCAGCGGCTTTCCCCAGCGCTTGCGGCAAGACCAACTTCTCCATGCTGATCCCGCCAGAGGGTTACAACGGCTGGAAGGTCACCACCATCGGTGACGACATCGCCTGGATCAAGCCTGCGGCCGACGGCAAGCTCTACGCCATCAACCCAGAAGCGGGCTACTTTGGCGTGGCCCCTGGCACGAACGACAAGACCAACCACAACTGCATGTTGTCGGTGCGCAGCGACGTGATCTTCACGAACGTGGCCCTGACCGACGACGGCGACGTGTGGTGGGAAGGCATGACCGACGCCGCCCCAGCCCACCTGATCGACTGGCAAGGCAAGGACTGGACGCCCGCCATCGCCAAGGAAACGGGCGCCAAGGCCGCTCACCCCAACGCCCGGTTCACGGTGCCAGCCACCAACAACCCCGCCCTCGACCCCGAGTGGGACAACCCCGCTGGCGTGGCGATCGATGCCTTCATCTTCGGCGGCCGTCGCTCGACCACCGTGCCCTTGGTGGCCGAAGCCCGCGACTGGACGGAAGGCGTTTACATGGCCGCGACCATGGGCTCTGAAACCACCGCGGCTGCCTTTGGCGCCCAAGGCGTGGTTCGCCGTGACCCGTTCGCCATGCTGCCTTTCATGGGCTACAACATGAGCGACTACTTCCAGCACTGGCTGGACATGGGCGCCAAGCTCAAGGCCGCTGGCCACGCTGTGCCACCCGTGTACTGCGTGAACTGGTTCCGCAAGGGCGCTGACGGCAAGTTCGTCTGGCCTGGCTACGGCGACAACATGCGCGTGCTGGAATGGATCCTGGGTCGCATCCAAGGCACTGCCAAGGCCACCGAAAACGCCTTCGGCCTGAGCCCTGAGTACGAAGACCTGAACTGGAACGGCCTGAACTTCACCAAGGAACAGTTCCAGTCGGTGATCGGCGTGGACACGGCTTCGTGGACCCAAGAGCTGAAGTTGCACGAAGAACTCTTCACGCAACTGGCCTACCACCTGCCTGCTGAAATGCCAGCCACGAAGGCCAAGATCGAACAGCGCCTGGCTGCTTGAGTGCTGATTTAAGCGCTTGATGTGAGTCTGCGCGACGTCTGCTGCATCCAAAAGGCCCTTCGGGGCCTTTTTTTTTGATGGTGAGCGTTGAGAACGGTGCTCGCCATTTCGTGACAGATATCACGAATTTGAGCGGACGCACTTTTTTGGGGGCACCGAAGCCAGGGGGATGCAGCACCTGGCACGCACTGAAGGGGTTGTGGGCGGGTGTGGATGTAACTTAAAGTAACTCCATCAGATCCTGTCACGGCAGCAACGGTTACGAAACTTGCTACTTGGTTCTGACTGCTGCCCACTTCACTTCTTCACCCTTTCATTTGGGGTTCATCATGAAATTCAAGTCTTTTGCCAAGAGCCTTCTGGTCTCGGCCGCGTTTGTGGCTGCTGGTGCTGCTTCGGCTGCGCCGTTCACTGTTAACGTTGCTTCGGGCGTCGTCAGTGCATACGTTGAGTCGTACACCATTGACGCAGCCTTTACAGGCGATATCAGTGGCACGCTTTCTGGCACCGGCGGCGTAACGTCACTGCAATTGGTCGCACTTGACGGTGATGTGTTGGACGGTCAAGGCCCGACAAATTTTTCGTTCACTGGGCTGACAGCAGGCACCTACGAGTTGTATGCCTACTTCAAGAAGACAAAGGTGGCTGGCGCGTTGACAGCTGACGTCACGCTGACGACCTTTGCCACCATGCCCAACCCACCAACACCATCTGTTCCAGAACCAGAATCAATCGCTCTGGTGATGGCTGGCCTGGCTGTGGTGGGCTTCACCGCACGTCGCCGTCGCGCCGTCTGATCTTGGGCTGCTGAGCAGCACCTCGCAGGTCGACGCCAAGGCAAAGCGGGCCCTCGAGCCCGCTTTTTCACGTCTGCGCGGCTTCAATGCCCCGCGGCGTTCAGAGGATCAGCGCCGCCAAAGCGTCTGCAAACCAGTCGTTGAGCAACACCCGCTGGGCGCTCGGGTTGGCCTCGTGAGCGCGCATGACGGGGCGGGTGCCGTCGAGCAGGTCATCCACAAAGCGGCCGACCGAGTTCAGGCCCTGTTCCGCGATGCTGGTGCCGCCAAAGGTGACGATGATCAAGCGGTGTGAGCTGTTCATGTCGGGCCGGTTGGGCACGTAGCAGCCTGCGTTTTTCAGGCCCCCCAGCTGGGCCAGCCAGGGCTTGAGCTCCTGGCGTCACTTGGCGTTGAGCAGGGCGCGGCGCGCGGTGGTGTCGGCCGTGCCCGCGCCGGGGGACTGCGTGATCAGTTGCGTGACCAGGCATCTTTGCCGTCCAGGCCCCATACGTCTCGGTTCTTGTTGTGCAGCAGCACCGAGGGCACTTCTGCAAGGGGTGCAGGCGCAGGGTGAAGGGCGTGACCAGGCCGAGGTGGGCCTGGCGGTTGAAATCGGTCATGTTGTTGGCGCGGATGCCGTCGGCATTGACCGCGTCTAGCTGGGTGCCGCCTTTGCAGGCACCTTGGTCCCAGCAAGCGCCGCCGCCCTCGAACATCACCACGGTTTTGCTTGTGAGTGGGGGGCGGTTGACGAAGAAGCGGTAGGGCGTGCCATTGCTGCAGCTGGCTCCCATGGCCTGGGACAAGGCCTTGAACAGGGATGGGCGACGGGGCATGCCGACGCCAGTGTGCACCCTCTGCGGGGCAATGGGATCAGTCTGGCCTTTTGGGGCATGGCCGTCTCTGGGTGGCAAACCCAGTGGCGCCTGCCATCACCCCCGTAGATGGGTTTTTTCATGCCAAACGAACGGCGCTTGTCGGTCGCCGCTCATCGGGTTGTCACCCATGGGGTGTGTTGGCGCTGGCCGAACGCCTCAATAGGTCTCGGTCGGCACCCGGCGTTGCAGCACGCCAATGGGCGGTGCCCAGCGTGCGCCCTCGGGTTTTTTGGCCGTCACCAGGGTCACATCAGCCGGCTCGAACACCTCGACGTTGTGCGTGATCGGGGTGGTCAGCACGTACTGCGCGCGCGTGGAGCGCAGGAAGTGGCCGACCAGCTGGATGTTGCGCACGTCCAGGTGGGCGAAGGGCTCGTCGATGAAGACGAAGCCGCCCGTGCTTTCGTCGTCCTTCATCAGGCCCACCAGCAGGATCAATGACTTGATGACCTGTTGGCCGCCTGAGGCTTCGCCGTCGTTGAGGCCAATGCTGCCCTTGCCGTCGAAATTGAAGTGCACCTTCAGCTCGGCTTGGCGCAGGCCCGTGTCGTCGGCATCAAGGTGCGGCAGCTCGGCGTTCACCTCGACGCCAGCCAACTGGCCCAGCTCGATGATGTTTTTGCGGTAGCGGCGCACGGTGACCTTGAGCACGTCGGTGTAGCGCTCGCGGGCGTTGTTGACGGCGATTGCTGCGGCGGCGTTGCTGCCCTTGCGTTGGCCGAGCTCGTCTTCTTGGCGCACCACGTTGGCGTTCATGAGCGTGAGCTGCTCGGTCACGGTGCCATCGGTTTCCCACTTGCCTTCGTTGAGCTCGCGCTCCACGCTTTCAGCTCGCAAGCGGGCCTGGGTGACGTTGCCGTACTTGGCCTGCATCTCGGCGATGCGCGCGGGTTCACGCCAGCGGCGGGGCAATTGCAGCTTGACTTCGCGCGACATCACGGCCTGCGCGATGGTGTCGTCAAAGCGGGTTTGCCATTCTCGCTCGTGCTGGGCGCTGCGTTGTTCGATGTGGGCCAGTCGCTCTTGCGCTTGCTTGTAGGCGTGCTGCGCGTTGGTCTGTTCGACCACGGCGCGCTTGAGCTGCGCTTCCAGCTGCTGCCAGCGCTCGCCGGCCTCGACGCGGGCTTGCTTGAGCACGGGCAAGTGGCGGCGGGCTTCGTTGAACTCGGCCTCGCGCTCGGCCAGCTCAGAGGCAGCGGTGAAGCCTTGGGCGGCCTTGCGGGCGTCTTGCAGTTGGCGGTCAAAGAAGGCCTGGTCGCGCACGACGCGGGTCATCTCTTCGTCGAGCTGGGCCAGTCGCTGGTCGATCGAGTCGCGGCGTGTGGCCACGGCTGAGGCGCCGAACTGGTGCTGGCCGGGGTCGACCCAGACGCTGCGGCCACCACGGCCATCGCGGTGGTAGGCCTCTGGGGTGATCCACTCGCCGCCAACCTTGACGCCTTCTTCGGTGCTGTTCACGCGGCGGATGTTGCCGAGTTGGCGCAGCAGCCAGCGCGGGGCCGGTGCCGAGAAGCTCAGCACGCTCAAGAGGCTGTGTTTGTCGGCGTTGGCGGGCGCCTCTTCTGCGTCGGCCACCACGTAGTGGCGGAAGCGTTCTTTCTCGGCCAGGGCCAGGGCTTGCGCTTCTTGGCCCGCTTTGCCCAGCACCACGACCCAGCGGCTGCCGCGCAGCACGCCTTCGCAGGCGGCACGCCAGCGCTCGTCGGTGATCTCGATGATGTCGGCGATCAGGTGATGATTGATGCCAGCCTCGTCCAGCGTGCGGCGAAAGCGCGTCACGTCGGGTGGGGGCGGCGCGGCGCGTTGCCCCTTGAGCGCGTCCATGGCCTTTTGGGCCTCGTCGCGCTGGTCTTTGAGGCGCTGCCATTGGGCCGACAGCTTTTGCTTGTGTTCGCTCAGCTCGCTGATGCGCAGGGTGAGCTTGTCGGCATCACCTTCGACCACGGCCAGGCCTTGCAGCTCGTCGGCGCGCTTGACGATGACCTCAATCGGGCGTTCGGCGTCGCGCGCTTCTTCTTGCACGCGCCGGGCGCTGCGCACCTGGGCTTCCAGTTGCTCGACCCGTTCAGCGGCGGTGCTTTGGTCTTGCAGGCGTTGCAGCAGGTCAGACTTGACCTGGCCGTGCTGGCGGCGGTCTTCACTCGACTGCAGGCGCTGCTTGTGCAGCTCGCGCAGCTTGTTGCCCAGCACGCGGCGTGTCTCGTGGTTGCTCAGCACGGGCACCACTTCGGTGGCCAGCGTTTCGCGCTCTTGGCATTTGAGTTCGTACTGGCGGTAGCTGTTGACGCGGGCCTCCAGCTCGGCACGCTGGGCCTTGCCGTGCGAGAGCTCACGCTCGGCGGCTTCGACCTCTTGCGTGAGCTGGCGCTGGTGGTTGCGCGCTTCGTCGTAGCGGTCGAGCACGTCCTGGTCCCCGAACACATCGAAGACGAGTTTGAGCAGCTCTTTGGGCGAGTACTCGCACAGGCGATCGGTCTGGCCTTGCTCCAGCGCGAGCACCTTGGCAATGGCGCGGCTCAGTCCCGCACCTTCGAGGCGCTTGCGCCAGTTGTCGATGCCCAGCCAGTCTTTGTCGTTGCGCTCGATGAGCTGCTCGATGCTCACGTCGCCTTCGACCATGGTGTAGCGGCGCTGCCAGTCGCCGCCGTTGCGGTCGATGCGGCACACCAGCGTCACCACGTCGGAATACAGCAGGCAGCGCGCAAAGGGGCGGTTGCTGGACTGGCGGTTGCGTGGGCGGTTGTCGACCGTGGCGCGCAGCCAGGCGCTGTCGGCGTTGGCGTGCCTGGCGTAGGTCTTGTAGTTGCGCCCGCCCGAGCAATCCAGGCCCAGCAGGGTGCGCATGGCGTCGAGCAGGGTGGTTTTGCCGGAGCCATTGGGGCCGGCCACGGTGATGATGGCGCCGTCCAGCGGCAGGGTCAGGCGCTGGCAGTAGTCCCAGTGCAGCAGTTCGAGGCTTTGCAGGTGAAACATGGGATCAGGCCTCGTCGCTTTCGCTCAGGTCTTCAGGGATGTCTTCGATTTCTTCGAGCTCAGGCTGGGTCAAGGCCAGGGGCAGGTTGCCCACCAGCTCTTTGGCCTGGGCCAGCACATCGCCCAGGGCGCCTTGCAGGATGCGGGGGGCGAGGGCGTCGTAGTCGAGCAGCAAGTCGAGCAGCGGGCCTTCCTGGATGTCTTCGCCCTTGCGGGTGATGAAGCCGTGGTTTTCCAGGCGCTTGAGGTTGGTGTCCAGCCGGGTCTTCTTGCCCAGTTGCACGCCAAAGTCGGCCAGCAGGGCGCGGTAAGGCACCAAAGGGCTCACGCTGGCGGCGGTGGGCAGCGGGCGCTCTTTGCCGAACATGTCGTTCTGGGACTCGCCTTCGGCGTTGGCCGCGCGGGCGGCTTGGCGTTCGCGTTTGGGCAAGATGATCAGCGCCCACAGTACCACCAGCAGCGAGACCGCATCGCGCGGCAGGTCGATGTTGTTGTTGCTGTTCAGGCCGGCTTCGCCAAACACCGAGGTTTCGGCGCCGCGCAGCAGGGCAACGCTGACGTGGTCGGCATACAGGTTGTCGATCAGGCGCAGGCCGACCTGGGCCAGGCGGTCTTGCGTGGCGGCCCACAGGTCGGCGTCGATCAGGGCGCGTTTGACCTTGGGGTGTTGGCGTGGCAGCCAGCGGCGCGCCAGCAGTTCGGCGGCCAGCAGGGCCGCGTCGTCCAGGTGGTTGCTCATGCTCGTTTG